>JBMNUL010000007.1:0-36288 GCA_050946255.1 Coriobacteriales bacterium
ACATCAGCTGCGTCGATGGTTATATCAAACTTGACCTTGTTGTCATCGAGTCGTTCAATGTCAGTTTTCAAAACGACCAACTTTCTCTCCAGCGCTTTCTGCCTGAAAACGCTCTTTCCCTTTAATACCGATAAACGTCAAGAATTCTACACCAACAAACATGGCGATATCTCAATTCCTTCGATGATTGAGCAGTATTGGGGCATGGGTTGAAGGTAGCAGGCGGGAATGAGTCAGGCCCTGGCCGCCTTGTTGCGATGTCTGCGTATTGAGGCGCGGGTTGAAGGCAATATAGAGAAAGGAATGAACTCTGCCAGCTCTTTTGCGATGTCTCGGCATTTACTGGTTGGGAATCTCAGGCGAGGAAGGACGGAGGTTTCCTATCCGAGGGCGTTTATCACGCTCTTCCGGTATTTGCGGATCATCTCCAGAGTCGCAAATGAATTGTCGAACTCTACCCCGAAAGCATCCTCGATATCGTGGAACACCTCCGTCTGTTTCGTGAAGGCATAGATGTCCTGGCCGATGTTCTTGCAGGTGGCCTCTTCGAGGGCATCGCGCATCTCATCGTAGGAGTACTTCCCGCCGAGCAGGTGCTCGAGCTTTCTCTGAATCACCATGGCGAGGTACTTCACCAGGAAATACGACTGCACGTCGCTGTTTGACCAGAAATTGCTGGGAGCGCCCTCTACGTCTGGGTCTGGAGCGGAAAACGCCTTGTTGATCTTCTGCAGGTTGTGATACCTGCGAATGATCACCGACTCGGGAATCCCCATCTCGGTTGTCGCCAGTGCGTAGTAGCCGTCGAGGGCCATGTCGCGCTTGTAGGACTCCGCATCAAAGCTGAAGTAGTTATGGTCGGTCTTCTCGTAGGGTGTCTCGGTCGTGTCGTGAATCTTGACGTACTGGTCCAGCTCCTTCGACTTCCCGAATTCGAATTCGTTGGGCTGGGAGAGGTAGTCGATGATGTTCTTGTCCCTGCGCTGCCTCATCTTTGCGGCGTTGTTGGAAGTCCACATCGAGATGACCTTCTCTGGTATCACCACATCTCCCACGATGCGCTCCGTACGGAATGTCTTGAACTTGAAGGTGCCCGACTCGTTCCACTTGTACCCGGATTCGTCGAGGATTGCCTCCTGAAACTCCACCGGGGAGTTCTTGACCTTGCGGCCAACGACATAGCCGTTCCCAGACTTGTGGAGAGAGGCAAGCGTGGCATTCGACCCGAACCCGCGGTCGGAGGTGATGACTATTCTGTTGAACCCGAACTTCTTCTTGAGCCTGTTTATTGCGCCGATGAGCGTTTCGGTATCCGAGAAACCCTCCGGGAAGAGCACGTATCCAACGGGGTTCCTGTACCTGTCGAACAAAACTCCCACCTGCACGAGGATCATCTCGCTCATAGCCGTGGCATCGGTGCGGCGCTTACGGGATTTTCCCTTGGAAACTGCATTGAAGTGATAGCTCGTGATATCGAGCGATGCCACCTTGTCGGAGCACTCGTGCCCCTTGTTGGCAATCTTGTAGACATGTTTCATCAAATCTGGGGTGTAGCGGTCTATCAATCCGATGGTGTCCAAAGTGGGAACGGTCCCCTTTTCGAACTTGGGAAACAGAGGCTCGGTGCCTTCTCCCGCCTTCCTGCTCGTGAGGGGAACGAAGAACTCCCTGACGACGAAGTACTCCAGGGTATCCCCTATCTTCTTTGCGAGCTTCGGGTCCTCGATGCGCCTATCGATGAACTTCTGGATCCGGAGAGACTCATACAGCGATTCGACGAACATGTGGCCGTAGCCCACCAGAGGCGAGCTCTTGGAGTTGGGCTGGCTGAGGTTGATCGTGAGCTCGACTTCCTTGGAAGACGACTCCTTGGTCATGCGCTTGGCCTCTTCCTTGAGGTGATCGAGAACGTCGGGGTCCTGGGCCTGCAGCTCGGACAGCTCCCCGCATTTCTTGATGATGCGCTGGCGGATCTTCTGGTTCTCGTCCCTGTAGCTCTCAACGATGTATACGAGTTGGCGTGCAGAGGTCTTGCTCTTCTTCACGACCACAAACATGTTTTCCTCCAACAATCTGATAAAAGCCGGAAGTCTCAGCGGGCCGGCAGCTTAGCTTTGGCAGCGGGAATCTGACATGTTCGGACCGTGAAGCCAAATAGCCGCCGTGAATCAACTACCGGGCAGCATTTTGGGAGACAGGCTAGACCACGGAGCTGGACCTTCCGGACAATGTGAAAATTGTACTACGGTCGTATCACTAAATTTATGCTAACACCTGAAAGTGGACTAGTCCATGTTGCATGTCGATATTTGCATTATTCGGAGCGGAGAATGAATTCCATGGAAAGGTCAAGGAGCTTTTGATTCCTTTTGATTCCATATGTTGTCGAAATGCATGCCCTGGCACAATGTGCCTACCGAGCAGCTTCGACCTCGTCCATCGCACGGTTGGCAAGCTCATCTGCCTTGTTGTTGCCGTCGGAGTCGGCGTGCCCCTTCACCTTGTGGAAGACGATGTCGGAGAACTTGTCGCGCTCGGCGATGAGGTCGAGCCACAGCTCCTTGTTGGCCACGGGCTCTTTCTTGGAATTCTTCCACCCGTTGCGCTGCCAGTTGTCGACCCACGAGTTTATCCCGTTGACCACATAGGCGCTGTCGATGTACACGTCCACGCCGTAGTCATTGCGCTTGATTGCCCGGAGACCCTCTATCGCAGCCGTGAGCTCCATCTTGTTGTTCGTGGTGTTGGGCTCTCCGCCCCAAAGCTCCTTGGTGGCATCTCCCCAGATGAGATATACCCCCCAGCCTCCAACGTTGGAATCGTGTTGGTTGTCGCGACATCCTCCGTCGCAGTAAAGGGATATTCTCGTCATCTGATTCCTCCTGATGGCAAGGGCATGATGCGTCATTCACTACTCGAACCGGGCAAGCCAACCCTCACGGCGACTCCGTGCGCGTCGGCCTCGTTCACGACGACCCGGTCCATATGGGACTCGCTCACGTTGGCACCGACTACCTAGGCCTCGTTCATTACGATTCCATCTACGCCAGCCTTGCCCATGTTGGTATCGGTACCTCGTCGGACTCGCCTACCCCATGATAACGTGCTCGAACTCGCCGTTCTCGTAGATTCCGTAGCTGTGCGTGCCATCCTTCGGGATTCCAACGCTTCCCGGATTGAACAGCCTGATCGAGGGGAACCGCTCGCTTGGGCCGTTGACCTTGACATGCGTGTGCCCGAAGACGACCACCGATCCAGCGGGGACATTGGGGAGGTTCTGTGGCCCATAGACATGACCATGAGTGCAGAGAATCTCGAGCCCTTTGCCTCCTGGGGTTTCGACATCGGGGTCGTAGAGCACATTGTAGATTGCCATGCACGGGAATTCGAGGACCATCTGATCGACTTCGGCCTCACAGTTGCCACGCACGGCGATTATCTCCTTGCCAATCCCGTTCAGCATCGCCAGCACTTCTTTGGGAGCGTAGTCGGCCGGGATGTCGTTCCTGGGACCGTGATAGAGAAGGTCGCCGAGGAGCACCACCTTGTCCGGCTGAACATCATCGATGGCATCCAGGAGCTTGCGGCACCAACTGGAGGCGCCGTGAATATCAGATGCGATCAGAAGCTTCATCTTGTTGCACCATCCTGCCCGGCTCCGACTTCGCGAAGCCCACAGTCGCATTTCTCAAACGACTTCCCGCATTCACTGCAGTGGAGCTCCTCGTCGAGCTCGGCCCCGCAATCGCATACCCAACCGACCTGTCTGGCTGGAACTCCGACGACGAGCGCATGGTCGGAAACATCGTGAGCGACCACAGCCCCAGATCCGACCATACTCCAACGGCCGAGGGTGTTGCCACAGACTATCGTGGCATTCGCACCGATGGATGCGCCGTGTCTCACCAATGTCGGTGCCACCTTCCAACCAAGAGAGCTGTGCGCCCTGGGCTGGTGGTCGTTGGTGAAAACACAAGATGGACCGCAGAACACGTCATCCTCGAGCACGACTCCCTCGTAGACAGAGACATTGTTCTGTATCTTGCAATTGTCCCCGATAATCGCTCCTCCGGCAACGTTGACGTTCTGCCCCAAGATGCAGTTTCTGCCGATCACCGCACCGGGCTGCACATGGCAGAAGTGCCATATCTTCGTCCCGTCGCCAATCTTGGCTCCATCGTCTACATATGCGGACTCGTGCGCAAAATAACCCCTGTCCATCAATCAAGTCGCCTTTCTAGCATTGGACTACTAGAATTCGCATGCCTTCTCGATTTCCTCGCAGATCTCCAAGGCCTTCTTCCCCATCTCTCCGCTGGTGGCAACCGCCTCACCGGTGTTGATGCAATGCGCGAAGTGGGAAAACTCTGCGCGGAGAGGCTCGATGTTGGGAACGACGACCTTCTCCACGATGTTCTCCTGCCTGTACTCCGCCTCATATCCTACATCGAGGGTGAAATTGGTCTTTCGGGATATCGCCAGGGAACGCGAGACGTAGTCGACACTGACGTAGGCGTGCGAGCAGGTGACCCGTGCGTTGCGGATCTTGGCCTCGGTAACTCGACTCGCGGTGAGTCCCACGTTGGTCCCATCCTCGAACGTGACGAGCGCCTGGCAGTAATCGAGCTTGTCGGTCCTGAGCTTTCTCCCTTGTGCCACGATGCGCTTGATAGGTGAGGATGCGAAGGCGTTCATGATGTCGATGTCGTGGATCATGAGGTCTTGCACCACGCTCGTATCCGAAACCCTACCGAAGAACGGACTGAGCCTGTGGAACTCGGCGGCGATCACATGCTCTGGCTCCAGGACCTTTTTCAGCGTGGTGATCGCAGGGTTGAATCTCTCCACATGGCCAACGCAGAGCCTGACCCCTGCTTTCTTGCAGGCGTCGATAATAACCTGTGCGTCGCTCAACGTGAGGGCTATCGGCTTCTCCACGAGAACATGGCACCCGGCCTGCGCGGCCTGCACGGCGAGCTCCTTGTGAAGGAAGCTCGGGACCACGATATGCACCACATCGACCTCTGAGAACAGATGCTCCATCGTGTCGAAGGCCTTGACCTCGTACTGCCCGGCAATTTTCCTAGCGACCTCGGCGTCTGTGTCATAGCAACCCACCAGTTCGAACTCCTGCATGGTCGAGAGAACCCTGACGTGGTTGCGGCCCATGTTGCCGCAGCCCACGACTCCGACCCTGAGCGTCTTCTTCTTTTCCATTTAAATTGCTCCCTTGATAACGTTGCAAATGCGGTCGATTGTGGGCTCGTCGAGATATGCGTGCATCGGAATGCTGAACACGCACTTCGAGAGCTTCTCGCAAACAGGCAGGTCTCCCTCGTGATATCCCAACCCGGCATAGGCCGTGGAGAGGTGCATCGGAATTGGATAGTAATTGGCGGAGGGAATCTCAGCCTCGGAAAGCGCGCTCTGAATTGCCTCTTTCTGCTGCTCGGATTCTGCTACGAGAGTGTACTGAGCCCAAACCGAGACGTTGCCGTCGTGGACCTGCGGTGTCTGGATGTACTCCGAGAGTCTCTCGGAGTACATTTCCGCAACTCGGTTGCGCTCTACTATCTCGTCCTCGAAGATCTCGAGCTTGGCGAGGACGACTGCAGCCTGAATTGTGTCGAACCTGCCGTTGATCCCTATGCGCACGTTGTCATACTTGTCCTTGCCCTGCCCATGCACCCTCACAGATCCCGCAAGTGCGGCGAGCTTGTCGTCGTCTGTGAAAATCGCCCCGCCGTCGCCATAGCACCCGAGTGGCTTTGCGGGAAAGAACGATGTGGCGGCGATGTTTCCGAAGGACCCTGCGCGTCGCCCCTTGTTGGTAGCACCGAACCCTTGTGCGGCATCCTCGAGAACGAAGAGACCGTGCTCGTCTGCAATCCGCTGCACCTCATCGAAGTCTGCTGTCTGACCGAAGAGGTCCACGGCGATGATCCCGCGCGGCTTGAGCTTGCCCTCGGCCTCGGTCTGCTCGATTGCCCTCTCGAGATCGGTCGTGGAGATGTTGAAGTCCATCCCGCTGTCGACGAACACCGGGGTGCCGCCCGCAAGGGTCACGCTCTCTCCGGATGCGAAGAACGTGAACGCCGGCACGAAGACGGCATCTGTCTTCTCGAGGCCGATTGACATCAGCGATATGACGAGGGCGTCTGTTCCGCTACCACATGTCAAGCAGTGCTTGATGCCCGCGAAGTCTGCGAGCTTCTGCTCCAGCTCCTCGATTTCCGGTCCCATGATGTAGCGCTGGCTGCGTATCACCTTTTCGACCCTCGCCAGCACATCAGGTTCGATTCTCTCGAACTGCGTCTTGAGGTCGATGAACTGCATTTGTCTTCCTTCCCCCAATCCGGAGCCCCCCTGCTCCGAAATACCCTGACTTGCTTACTTGGCGAACTCGGCTATTGCATCGCAGACCTCTTCCACCGGAACATCTTCGTAGCAGGGAAGCGTGATGGTATGGTCCTGCAGGAACTTGGCGTTTTCCTGAACGTCGTTGTACTTCTCGCGGTAGTATGCGCACCCGCTGAGGCAATATGTTCCAATCGTGCTCTCGATCTCGCGCTTTGCGAGGAAATCATGCAGTGCATCTCGGTCCATCCCCTCCGGGACCTTGAAGACCACGCTCTGCATGTTGTGGTAGGCGTTGGGAGCCGCCTTCTGTGCCACGAACCCCAGCGGCTCGAGCAGCTTGGCGTACCTGTCCCTTTGCTCGCGGCGCTGCTCCACTATCGCATCGATCTTTCCAATCTGGTTGCACCCCATGAGGCATGGGATCTCCGCCATTCGGTAGTTGTATCCATATGTGACGAATTCACCGGTCTTCGGGTCTGCGCCGTGGTTGAGCTTGATGGCGAGCATTTCGGCGTAAGTGTCGTTTTCCGTGGTGATGATGCCGCCCTCTCCGCAGGTGAGGAGCTTGCGGGGGTGCAGAGAGAAGCACGTGATGTCAGAGACGGTTCCGATGCGGCGCCCGTTGATCTTGCTGCCGATTCCACATGCAGCGTCTTCGATCAGCGGGATTCCATGAGAATGGCAGATCTCCAAGATCTCATCGATGCCAGAGGGGTTGCCAAGGGCGTCGACGAACATCACGGCCTTGGTCTTCGGCGTGATCTTCTCCTCCAGCTGCTCGGGGAGCATGTTGAAGGTGTCAAGCGACACATCGGCAAACACGGTGGTCGCTCCCAGGTCCTCCACGACGTTTGAAGTTGCGGGGAACGAGAAGTCGGAGACGATCACCTCGTCGCCCGGACCCACGTCCACGAGATGGAGGGCCATCGACAGCGCGGTTGTCGCCGAGGTCGTGAGGAACGCATGGCTTGCTCCCAGATACTCGGCAACTCGACGCGGGAACTCCTTGGACCAATAGCCCTTCGTGAGCATGCCGGAATCGAAAACTTCCCTAATCTGATCTTCTACCTCGCCGAATGTGATATACGGCTTTATCAACCTGATCATTTTTCACTCCCTGAATTTGCAGCTATTTCCCCAGTCGATTCTTGTACCAGTCCAAAGTGGGGGGAAGCCCCTCGTCGATTGTCCTGGGATTGAAATCGATGATGCTCTTCACGTAAGCGTTCGTAGCGTTGTGGCAATCGACATCTGCCCCACGTCTGGGCTTGCGGTCGATCTCGCCATCGAAGTTCATGTACTTGCAGATCTTTGCCATCAGATCGTTAACGGAAATGTTCCCATTGGCCGAGATGTTGACCTCGTGCCCCTTCTCCATCACGTCATAGAGCTTGATCACGGCATCCACGGTGTCGAGAACGTAGATGAAATCGCGGCTCTGCTTTCCGGAGCCCTGGATTTGCGGATGCTCTCCATTGAGGATTCGCTTGGCTGTGATCGGGATGATGCCGGCAAGCGGCCCCTCCCAGTTCTGCCTTGGTCCATAGTTGTTGAACGGCCTCACGATGTAGGCATCGAGGTCGAACATGTTCACATAGGTGCGGAGCATGATGTCGGCAGCAGCCTTGCCGCCTGCATATGTCGTAGTCGGGTTGTAAGGATGCTTCTCATCCATTGGCTCGTAGACGGCGGTGCCGTAAACCTCTGAAGAGGAGAAGTGGCAAAGGGTCTCGAACTTCCCGGCACGCAGCAGCTCCAGCAAGTTCCCTATTACATTGACGTTGGTCTCGAAAGCGTCTCTTGGGTCGATGAACGAGTAGTTGAGGGCCTTTGTCGCCAAGTTGAACGCGATGTCTATGGACCTGTCGGTCACGATCTGCTCGAGCATCTCGGCGTTCTCGGCATCCTCCTTGTAGAGAACTGCTCCCCTTGCTATGGCGTCGGCGACATTCTCCTCCTTGCCGAGGAACATGTTGTCCACGATAGTGACGCTCCCAGCGCCCTCGTCGAGCAGCCTGTCACATAGATGGCTGCCAATGAAACCGGCGCCGCCAACCACCATGACGTTGGCGCCGCAAATCTTTCTTCTCATGCCTTCCCCTTCTGTGCCTTATCTACCTTCGAACATTCGGATGCCCACACATCCGACATCGTTGTCATCGTTTGCAAATCCCCACGAATTCCAGATCACGTTCTAAAGTGACCCGGCTTGTTGTCGTGACCCGGCTCATTTCCACCTATTCCCGAGGCGAGGTGCTTCGGCCCGCTCTCCCATTCGTTTTCTCTTTCTTGAGCATCTGCTTCCCAAGAAAGGGTGTCGTCCACGGCCTTTCGCCAGCTTTCTGGAAGTGTCGACCTCTCGTCGCGTCTCCTGATGACAAACATGAACGCCACGAACAGCACAATCGATACCACGGTTGCAGCGGCACCAGCTTTAAACCCTGGGAGGTGGTAGGTCATCTCAATGTCGTTCTCGCCCTCGCTCACCGGAATGGCCATGAGGGCGCCCTCCACCTTCTGAGGCTGCACTTCGTTGCCGTTGACTTCCACTGTCCAGCCTTCGTCATACGGGATCGAGGTGAACATGATTCCATCGGAATCTGTCGAGCAGGTACCGTGCACGTACCCTTCCTCGAACTCGTCTACCTCGAACGGATGCCTCCCCAGCTCATCTACGACTTCTTGCAAAACGTCTGTGTCCAACGCATATACGTACATTTGCTCAGTGCTCCTGAGGGAGAGATTCCTGACCTTCCCGTAATCCTTGCTGCCAGGTTCCGGCTGTATTGGGAGAAGCTCGATTTCGGTGGTTTCCCATTTGTCCACATCTGAAACCGGGAACACCCCGTTGAAGAACCTATTGGAGTAGTCGTAATAGGTCTTGCCATCCACGACCAAATTGGCATCGAGGAAGGTCTCCGTAGAGAGGAACCCGTACACGGGAGAATCCTGCGGAACATCTACCTCCCACTTGAACCCCTCGTGCAAACGCTCGACCTGCCTCACATCGAGCTTCTTGAACAGCTCGACGTCTTCCCCCATCAGCTCCGAGACGAACTTGTTCTGATTCTCGAACGGGTTGAACGAGCCATCGTTGCCCATATCGTCTGTGCTCAGAGTGAGGTTATCCCCAACCGCACCGGGATCCACGGTGAACCCGAGCGGCAACGCATACGGGTTCTCGTAAACGCGATTGCCGTCCTGCGTGGCCTCGACATCAGTCTCGACAAACCCGTATGGGCACTCGCCAGCCGAGACGTATTTCACGCCAAAGATCGAATCTGTCGGGAGAATTGGATAGTTGTAGGAGATGATGCAGCTCCAGTTCTTGCAGTAGCCGAGCGCGGAGAAGAGGTTCTGCAGCGCATCATCGTATGTGGAGTCGTAAATCGCGATTTGCGAATACCCATACACCAGAGACTCGTTGCTGACCAGCGGCCTTTTATATGGCGACATGAAATTGTAGAGCTTGCAGAACCTGTAAGCGTTGACGTCCGTGCCATCCTCGGAATCCAGCTCGTCATATTGCTCGCGACCCTCGGAGTAGTACTGCTCGTACCTGCTGTTGGTTTCACCGTAATATAAATAGGTGAACTCATGGCAGAAGTTCGCAGCCGTGGGAATTGACATCTCAACACAGACCATGACCACCAGAACTACCTGTACCACGATTAAGATGACCTTCCCATTTACGGAAGACATGATGCAGAGCAATATCGTCATTGCAGCGGTAAAGCAGGCCCCTACCATCGGAATGAAATAATTGTCGAAATCTTGCAGACTGAACGCCCTTCCCGAGAAGGCCACGAAAACGCACCCCGCCACAACCACAGCACCCGAGATCAATATCGGGATCTTCGAGCTCTCGTGCAAATGCTCCAGCACGAAGCCGGACATGAAAACCATCAGCCCGGATATGAGGAATGCATATCTGCAGTAGAAGGAGAGGGCGTCGCGGAAGCCGCACCAAATGCGGTCGAGGGGAAGCCATGCAGTGGAGAAGATCATGAAAGCGAGAAGAAGACCTGTAGCCACCTTTGCCCGGACTGAGACCTTCCCGCTGAAGAAGAACCAGAAGCAGCACAGGAGCACGAAAACCCCGGTGTAAATTTGAGGGCTGCTCTCGCGGACCCAAACACCTGGGAAAGCAGACAGAAGCGGGAATGCATCTTTCCACTTGAACCCTGGCGAGAGCAAGTCCGTGCTCGGAGAACCCTTCCCGTTCAACAGCTGCAACGCGGTGGGATATAGAACTATCAGCGAGGCCACTACTCCCAGGGCATATGCGACTGCGAATCTTCCGGGATTGACGAGTATCCCAAGCCACACCCGCCTTCCCTCTTTTCGCGCAGTCGGAGCATAGATTGCAGACTCCACGAGATAGAACAAGATGGAGAACAGGCAGATCATGTAGCCGTTGTACCAGTCGATCAATATCGCAACGAGAATGGTGACGAAAAGCATCACAGGTTTGCCATCACGGACGACGCGGTATATCCCCAACATGACCAGCGGCAACATCACCACGCCGTCGAGCCACATGGGATTGTCGATCTGCGTGGCCATGTACATCATGAGAGCGTAGGAGGTCGAAAGGGCCAGCTCCATCCCCCATTCGAGCTTGAAGCGATTGTGCACGTAGATGTAAGAGGTCAAGCCCGCGAAGCCGAAATTCAATACCGCTGCCAAAGTTGCAAACGCAACAGGGTTGTCACCATTGAAGAAATAGAGGAGCAGGCAGATCGGGCTCGCGCAGATCGTGGAGTAAAGGGCGAACATGTTCCCGCCCAATGACTTGGAGAACGAGTAGACAAGCCCCAGATCGCCGTGCAGCACATTGCGGAACCACTCGAAGAAGTAGGTGTAGGAAATCTGATAATCCCAGACTATCAGGCTGTGGTCGCCGAACGGGTAGACGCTCAACACGTAAAACAACACCAGGACCACGACGATTGGGATAATAAATGCCAGAACGCACATGATGGCAGTTCTAACGATGCTGCGGCCCCTTGTTCTGCCGCGCTCTTCGTGCGCCGACTCGCCAGCATGCGAACTGTATTTCAAGTGTTCAGCAGTGTTGGAAACATGCCTGGCCCCAGCATGGGCTCCTGTGCCAGGCGAATTGCCCAGCAACTGGAATTCCTCGTTCATAGAGTCTGCCCATTTCCAAGATCATCACTGCTTGAGGAGCTGGAACCGTCGGTGCCCTGACCTTCCGCTTGCTCTGGGCTGGCACCATGGAAGTACTCCAGGCGAACGTCATCTCCGTCAGGCACTACCCTGCCGATGACCTTGGCGGGAGTTCCCCCGACAATCGACCAGGCGGGAACGTCCTCGGTGATGGTCGCATTAGCGCAGACAAGAACATGATCGCCGATCTTGACACCGCGGGTAACGACGCTCTGAGCCCCGATGAAGGTGCATTCCCCTATTTCCACTGGGCTGCGGTCGTGTCCTGCCTTGCCGCCAGTGAGCGCATACTTCACGCTGTCGTGGGTGTAGACATGCACTCCCGTGGAGAAGACACAGTGCGCACCTATCTTTAGACCGCCCGAGCCGTCGATCATGCAAAACGGGCCAATCCAAAGGTCGGGACCCATTTCAATGTCGCCGATGAGCGTGGCCGAATCGTAGACAACCGATCCCTCGCTCGCATATTTGTCTCCACGTGCATGCCAATCGGTGATGTTCTCGCCGAAGGGATTGAGCCTGCCATATTCATCTAGAGTCTTGGCGTCGAGGTCCTCGCGCAGCTTTCGAAGCTCCTTGAGCAGAGTATCCTCATCGTCTGGGAGGTTGAGCTTGTCCAAGTCCACCTATGCATCTCTCCTAACGGAACTCTTCTTCTCATAGACCTCGTCCACGAGAAAAGCCGGTCTCTCTCGCGTGGCCTCGAGATTTCGCACAAGATACTCGGAGATGATTCCGAGCGAGATGTTTATGATTCCAATGCCCACAAGCAATACCGCCATCAGACTCGGCCACCCAGCATCGAATTGGACGATGTTGAACAGCTTGAGTATCACGATGACCAATGCCCAGATAATGCCTGCTGCTGCGAGCACCCCACCAACGGCCGTGATAGCGTGAATCGGCATATACGAGAATCCAACGAAGCTGTCGATGAAGAGTTTGATCTTCTTGTGAAGGCTCCATTTGGAACTCCCAGCCTCGCGCTCCACATACTCCACCTTGAGACCTTTGCGGGTATATCCCATCTGGAAGACCTGGAAAAATATCGACGAGTTCTTCTCGGGAT
The DNA here is from genome assembly GCA_050946255.1 of Coriobacteriales bacterium. Taxonomy (GTDB): domain Bacteria; phylum Actinomycetota; class Coriobacteriia; order Coriobacteriales; family CADBOM01; genus JBMNUL01. Next base: position 12,620 of record JBMNUL010000007.1, read on the forward strand.
GTTGGCGAAGCTGCTCCTTGATCTTAGATCCGTAGGCAATTCCAACCAGCCCCTCGGCAGGGTAGCTGGGCTCGATGTACTTCTGCACCATCTTCGCGAACTTGCGGCTGCCCCAGCTGCCGCGATACCCAACCCGCTCTAGGTACACCAGCTCGTTTCCCGCCAGGAGCTCCTCGCGTATCCTGGTGATGTCCTCTATCGGATAGGGCATGTCCATAGAGTAGACGACCACGTAATCTGCATCGGAATTTGCACTGCCGGCCCTGATTGCGGGATGGGAGCCATAGTTCCTGGACAGTTTGACGACCTTGCAATCTGCACCGGGAATCTCTATATCGCGTAGCATCTGCAGCGTGGAATCTGCCGAACCGTCATCGACGAACACGAACTGAATAAAGAAATCGACGGTATTGACATACTCAGAGGCGGCATCCACGAAAAGAGGTATGCTCTCCGATTCGTTATATGCAGGCACGACGATAGAAACGTCAGGTTTCATGCAGACCCCTCCACAAGAAATGCATGAACTATGCCCAAGGATTCCCCAGAAAAATATGCAAAATCGCTGCATACTCCCTTGCAAGTTCAATGAAGAAGTATACAACCTGAAAATGGTTGATGAGCACCTCTCGGGGAGCGATGTGTGTATGCCCGCGAAAGCGAAATATTGTGGAGAGCTCGATAGATGGTTGCGAACTTGATATACAAAAGTCGTCAGAATAGTTCATAAAAGATCATCTGAGAGATCGGACGAACGCCTGGCAGTTACATCTTCTGGGTTGAGAAATTGTCTGATGACTCCATTTGCATGACCTGAGAAATTGACCGACGGCTCCATCTGAGGGACCGGGCGATAGTCTGACGGCTCCATTTACGAGACTTGGGAAATTGACCGACGGTTCCATCTGCCGGGTCGGGATATTGACCCGGCAATTGGATTGCAACAACAACCACAGCTTGGAATTGGCTGTTCATTCTTCCAGCAGGCCATCAATAATTCCACATCGCTGAAGCGTTAGAGCATAATACAAGGGATATAGAGAAGATTAGGATGAAGATGTGCAATGCGCGGAGAGATTGGAGTGAGCGCTATGGGAACCGACCGAGTGAGAATAGTTGAGTTGAAGAAGACGATTCTCGAGGACAACGACGCCGACGCCCTGGCCCTCCGAGATGAACTTACATCGAGGAAAAAGTTTTATGTGAACGTGATGTCCTCGCCAGGTTCGGGCAAGACTTCTGTTCTGCTCTCGCTCTTGGCGAAGCTAGAACAGAGGGGACGCCATTGCGGGGTCATGGAGGCGGACATCGACTCCGATGTCGACGCTCGCACGATGCTCGATGCAGGATACCCGGCGGTGCAGCTGCACACAGGCGGGATGTGCCATCTCGACGCGCAGATGTCACGCCAGGGGCTGGTGGCGCTCGGAACCGACGACTTAGACATCGTGTTCCTGGAAAACGTGGGAAATCTGGTTTGCCCGGCAGAATTCGAGACCGGGGCACATTGCAATCTCGTGATCCTCTCGGTTCCCGAAGGACACGACAAGCCCCTGAAGTACCCCCTGATGTTCCAGAAGGCGCACATCGTGGCGGTGAACAAGATCGATGCATTGCCGGCATTCGATTTCGACTTCGACAAGGTCGGCGAGAACATCCACATGAGGAATCCGGAGGCGCAGATAATACCAGTTTCCGCCAGAACTGGAGAGGGAATCGACAAGCTTGCCGACGCCGTGGATGAGATGGCGTCAAAGGTCCTGGGGTAGCGGATACCTTTTTGTCACGGGCAACATCGACGAGGTGCCAGTTCGAACACCACGCGGCAAAGGCAACGCATACAGTGCACCTTTTAGGACACCATACGGCGCGGGCGATAGAGACGAAGGACTAGCTATGAGCTACAAGACGATTGACGTTCATCAGAGCGTTTGGGCGAAAAACGATGAGATAGCCGACAGGACGAGAGCGCGAATCCGCGAGCAGGGAACCTGCATGGTGAACATGATGGCCTCCCCAGGAGCTGGCAAGACCACGGTTCTGCTCCGCACAATCGATGCTTTGAAGGACCGCTTCTCTATCGGGGTAATGGAAGCTGACATCGACTATTCCATCGATGCCCAGAAGATGGAAGATGCCGGAGTCCGCACGATTCAGATACATACCGGCGGGGAGTGCGCGATGGATGCCGAGATGACCGAGCAGGCACTCGACGATTTCCCCACCGAGGATCTCGACCTCATCTTCCTGGAGAACGTTGGGAATCTTGTTTGCCCCGCCGAGACGGACACCGGGGCCTCGCTCAATGTGGAGATTCTCTCTATTCCAGAGGGCGACGACAAACCCCTGAAATACCCGCTGATGTTCAAGGTTTGCCATGCGGTGCTGGTCAACAAGATCGATACACGAGAGTACTTCCCATTCGATGACGAGGCGGTGGTCAAGCGCATCCACGCCCTCAACCCAGATGCCGAGGTCTTCTTCATCAGCGCGAAGACCGGCGAGGGTTTCAGCGCGTGGGTCGATTGGATTGCCCAGAAGACCGAGGAGTGGAAGTCCTCGAAAGCCAGTCGATAGGGTGCTTCAAAGCTGCAACGGTTTCGTACCTGCAACAGCATCACGCGTATGAAGCCTCGATTGGAGTCACGATAATGCCAGCCGATAGGGTGCTTCACAGCTGCAACCGCATCGCGGGCAAGCCACCTCGGTGGAAAACGCTGGAAGTCTACCTATAAGGTGTTCCCCTAACTCCCTATTCTTTCACCGTGTACTCGCTCACGGCATCCTCGTCTAGCGTGACTCCGAGTCCCGGGCCTTGCGGAGGGTAGACGCGACCGTCCCTCATATCTATGTGCTCGTTGATGAGGCTGGCACGTGGATTGTCGAAGTCCATGAACTCGCATGGATAGCTGATCGTCTTGAGGCCGCACCCCATGTGGATTATCGCCACGGCCCCAAGGGCACTCTCGGATTGCGAGCCGATCATCATCGGACGGTGGAATGCCTCGCACAGCGCTGCGATCTTGCGACCATAGGTGAACCCGCTTCGAGGGATCTTGATCATCATCACCGAGAGCGCATCGATGTCTATCTGGTGGGCAACATCGTAAATCGTGAAATTGCTCTCGTCACCCACAATTGGGATGTCGATGGAATGCGCTAGTCTCACACGGTCTCGCTCATTGGTGTCTGCAATGGGCTCCTCGAAATAGTCGAGCTTGCCCCTCAGGGAATCTGCGACCTTCTTGGCTCCAAAGTAGCTGTAGCTCATGTTCCCGTCGATATAGAGGCGGGTATCGGGTGTAACCACCTCGCGAAGAGCCTCTATTCGGGCGATGTCCTCATCTGGGTTCAGCCCGCCCTTGACCTTGAATGCACGGTAGCCCTTCTCATTCAGCTCGGATGCCTGTTCCACCATCTCGTCTATCGGGCCCATCCAAAGAATCCGACTTGGTTCGATGGAATCCCGATATCCACCGAACAACTTGTAGAGCGGAGTATCGAGCTTCTTGCCGATGGCGTCCCAAATCGCCACGTCGATTCCGCCCTTTGCAGCTAGGTTGCGTTTGATGTAACCCATCTTCTCGTGAATCTTCTCGAGGTCGAAAGCGTCGAGACCCACAATCAGGGGTGCAATCAGCTCATTGATGGCATACACCATTCCAGGCTGCGACTCCCCATAAATATGCTCGCGGGGAATTGCCTCGGATATGCCCTGGATTCCCTCGTCGGTATCAACTCTAACAAGCACGTGCGCTTGGCTCTTCATGTTTCCGGTGGCCCATTTCACCTCACGCGCAAGAGGTAGATCCACAGCAGTTGCGGTTATCCTTTCGATTTTCATTGATGGTGCACTTCCAGATCGATTACTCGGTTGTAGTGGTTGTGGTGGTTGTGGTCGTGGTGGTAGTGGTGTACTCATCGTATCCGTAGGAGTTCTGAGAATCCGAGCTGTCTGATGACGTGCCGCTCTGCCCGTCGCTTGAAGAGGAGCCATCAGATGACGAGCTGTAATACGAAGAGGAGCTAGAGGAATCTGTCCAAGTGTCGCCATTGTCCTCAATGGCCTTCTTGACCCTCTCCTCGGTGCTGGTGTTGGAGAATCCAGAGGATACCGACTCGGCCTTTCCCTCCTCGATGCAGCCACGCTTCATGGGATTGTTCGTCCCGCTCCAGAACTGCGTGGGGTAAAACGCCATGGTAAAGGCATCGAAGTTGCTCTCGCCCTGTGCCTGGTAAACCCATGGCGACCAGAACCAAGCCTGAGGATCGCAGCAGAAGAGTGGATCGGTTATCAATGGAGAGATTCCAATCGGTGAGCTTCCGGACTTTGCAAACACCCGCTTGTACGAGATTGCGCAGACATCCGATGTCCCGTCGTTCTCATTTGTGAGAGAGGCGCTTTCCAGATTGCCATGCTCGTCATAGTTGAACTTCGAGGCCGAGATTGCCGGGAGCGGATAACTCCACGAGGAGGCATCCTCGCCCATCACGCGAGTAGCGTTTTCAAGCTGGCCATTCGAATCGTAGGTGAAGGTCTCGGTGCAAGAACCGCTGCTCCCAAGAGACATCTGCACACTGGTGATGTTTCCAGATTCGTCGTAGGAGAACTCGTAGGTATACTCCCCATCCCCGCTCTTGTAGGAGATGAGACGTCCCGATTCATCGTATGCCATGGAGGAGGCGAAGTCGTCAGTTCCAGAAATGGAGATGAGATTTCCATTGTCGTCGTAGTCGAACGTGCTCTCCACGTCCTCCAGATACCCGTAGCCCCCTTCCAGGGTTCCAGAATAGGAGGATATCCTGCCGGTGGAGTCGAACGTGTAATTCAGCTCAGCTCCAGAAGTGTCGTCCGTTGCCGCAACGAGGTTGCCGTCTTCATCGTAGGTGAACTTCCAGGAGACGCCATCTGTGCCGCTCAAGTCCTGGCTAGCACCGGTCATTCTCCCTTCCGAATCATATGAATAGACTGCCGTCCCCATTCCGTCGGGCCCGACGTAGACGATCTTGACGAGCCTGTCGCTATCGTCGTAGGTCATGGTCAGATGCAAGCTTTGCTCCGACTCGCCATTGTGCGAGAGAACGCGACCGGAGTATTCAACTGGCACCCAGTATTCGCTCAGACCGGTGGAATCTATTCCGCTCACCTCGACAGAATCATCGCATTCGAGGCTGCTCAAAGACGTGCAGGGAGAAACATCGATGGAAGTTATTTTCGACCCGGACAAGTTGAGCGAGGTCAGAGCCGAGAGGTCGGTGGTGTCCAGCGCGGAGACGTTGGTGTCCTCCAGATTGATGGAGACCAACGAGGTGTCCCCGCTTACATTCACGGTCTCCACACTCGAAGTCGAGGCATCAAGGCTCTCCAAAGACGGGATATCCGAAACGTCCACGCTCTTGAGAGCCGACCCTGTTACCTTGAGGGTCTTGAGACCGCTTAGGAAAGACAGCCCTGAAACATCTTGTGCGCCGGAGATTTCAAGATCGGTGATCGAGCCGACCTGATCGCGCCTGAGCATCCCATCCCCGTCGTCGTCAAATACCAGAAGCGCTTCCCGCACCGCCTCGTCTGGGAACGTCTCGGAATCGATTGGATATGGGGCGTTGAAATATTGCCAGGCATAACTCCCGCCTGCTATTGCCACGATGACCACGACGATCAGGGTAATGACAAGCGGAAACTTGCTGTGACGGTTCTTGCGTGTGCCCTCAAGGGCTTCAGGACCAACTATGTCGGGCTTGTCGGGAGAGCCGGACCACGACTTGGAAACCAGTTCGTTATCTGGGAGGATCTCACCGGAGACTTCGTTCTTCCCATCTCCGGAAGATGGATTTCCGAAACCTTCTGGCGCATCGACGATGTAATCGTCCTCGAGAATCGATTTCTCATCTTCAAGTGCTTCGGAGACCTTGGCGCTGTCTATAGAAGAGCCCAACCAAACTACGTCCGCCCAATCGGAAGTCTCCTCATCGTTGGCGATCTCTTTGGTGTTCTCGACGACAGGGGCGCCACATCGGGGGCAATATTCTGCGTCGTCGACAATGTTGGCACCGCACTTATGACAATACATTGCAACGCCTCCCCCTGCGACAAAAGCCAAAGACGCCCCGATGTTCGTTTTCGATTAGTTCATTATATGCTATGGGCGAAAAAATTAAGGTGAGCATACTAGATATGGGAAAGCCCAATGGGGCAACGTCATCAGGCGGAACCGAGAATAACAACGAGGCACCATCATAGATGCGAACCGGCTTTCGAATTCGCAAAAAACCGGAAGCCGACCCCCATCTTGGGACGGCCTCCGGCCAATAATTCGATTTCTCAGAGCGCTACAGCACTTTTGCGAAGTCCTGCGTTCGCCGCAACGTTTGCCCTAAACGGGATGAAACTAACACTCTACCGGCTTTCCCTCTCCCATCACGTGGATGATCCTGGCTTCGGCATCCTCGAGATGGAACATCATGAGCTTGTAACCGGTCTTTTCGTTGTAAACATCCTTGAGCTGAGTGGCCTGCTCCAAAACCGCATTTGCGAGCTTGTCATCTGGCTCGAAGACTGCCTTTCCGGTGTAGCGGAGCCAGTCCATGTCCTTGCAAGCCACAATCTCGCACTTTGGATTTGCCTTGAGCTGCTTGTAAACGTCCTTGAAATCTCCGATTCCGAAGTAGACCTTGCCACCGACCTCGACATGCATTCCTAGAGGACGAACCTTGGCCTGATCTCCATCTTCGGTTGCCAGGAAGAACACGCCGGCCTTGTCGATGAATTCGTTAAGCTGTCCCATGGTCAATCATCTCCAATAATCTGTTCCTTCCCCGTCCGGGAAACCCATTGCTCCCACACGAGGTCCGTTTACAATATTATAGCTGCTACATTTTTATGAAAAGTGCATATGAGTATGAAGATTTAGAATATGCTCCATGATTTATATTGGCAGTGAGTTTGCCAAATACCATCATCTCCGGAAAGTTTCTGCCCTCCATCATTTTCAAGAACTATATTGGAGGCTCGACAGGAGGTTCGACATGATCGAAACCGTGCTCTTCGACTTAGATGGAACCCTGCTTCCGATGGACCAGGAAAAGTTCACGAGACACTACGTGAAGAACCTGGTCATGACGGTTGCCCGCCTTGGCTACGATCCCAAACAGCTTGCAAAGACGATAATGGAAGGCTCGCGGGAAATGGAGAACAACGACGGTACCCGCACCAACAGCGACGCTTTCTGGGATTATTTCTGCTCAGTTTACGGCGAGGAAGCCCGCAAGGACATTCCGGCGTTCCAGAGCTTCTACAGAAACGAGTTCAACGAGTCCAAGGTTACCTGCGGTTTCGACCCCGTTGTCCCCAGGGCAATCAAGGCCCTGAAGAAGGCCGGATACCGGTTGGGCGTGGCATCCAACCCCCTGATTCCAACGGACGGCGTGACGGCGAGAATCAAGTGGGCAGGGCTGGACCCATTAGATTTCGATTTCTTCACCTCTTATGAGACCAGCAGCTACAGCAAGCCAAACCCGAATTTCCTGCTGGAGATCACGGAGCAACGCGATCTCGATCCAACTACATGTCTGATGGTGGGCAATGGAATGGACGATGATATACTCCCGGCCGAGAAGATCGGGATGCAGGTCTTCCTGATCGTGAGAGATGGGGATCCAGAGCAAGATGCGGGGAATTGCCCGACCGGGGACTTCAACGTCCTCCTGAATTTCCTGGGCGTCGAGGCAAACTAGTAAATGCTGTCGGGAGGCGCCTTTTAACTGACGGCGGGTGCTTTTCAAAGGGAACCAAGCAGTCTCAGAAAGTTCGGTATCAACAAAAATCCCGGGTGCGCCGACCTCAAAGGCCCAAGCATCCGGGATTTGTTTTCAAATGGTGCGGGCGAAAGGACTTGAACCTTCACGGGATTTACCCACTGGAACCTAAATCCAGCGCGTCTGCCAGTTCCGCCACGCCCGCATTTGCAAAGACAGCATTTGAATCGTATCAAAACAACCCGCCGGGTGAAAGAACCAATGCCCACACCGGCTCAGATGCGTCCCCGACTACCAGCACGAATCGAACATCAGCTGAGACTCGCGCAGTATCACGGTTTGTTTCCTAGTTCGAGCTGCTGCTGGAACTCGAGGTGCTGCTAGAGGTCGAGCTGGAATCCGAACTGCTGGCAGACGACATATCCACGTCATACGGGAGTCCAGAGGGCATATCCGCTATCTCAACGTCTGCCTCATTGACCAGATTGGACACGTACTCATCGAAAAGTTCCGACTTTTTCTCGGATTCTATCGAATCGATTATCGCTGAATAGATGTCTTCCGGGATGTTGTCCTCCGTATAGGTGGTGTTGGAATCGTAGTTGAAGACATCGGTGCATAGAATCACGTGGTAACCATAATCGGACTTTACAGGCTCAGATGTGTACTCCCCTTTATCAAGGGCATCCAGGCCATCTTGATATTCGGTCACGAATGAATTGATCTTGTCCCATCCAACATCTCCGCCATCGGCCGCAGATCCAGTGTCGGAAGAGTACTCCTCGGCAAGCTCGGCAAAATCAGCTCCGCCATCCAGCTGGGAGATGATGTCCTTGGCCTTGGATTCAGTATCGACGAGGATATGGGAGGAACGCTTAGCCCCGTCATAGTCGGCGATCTTCTCATCGATACCGCTTTGGATGTCAGATTCCGAGAGGTCGTAGCTGATTACCTGTTCCTCGAGCGCGCTCTGGATATATTGCTGCCTGTAACCCTCGCGGAAGGTTTCTTCGGTCAGGCCGTAAGATTCCAGAGTCTGCTCCCACTCCTCGTCGGAACTGTAGTACGACTTTGCCTGTTCTACTGCGGAGTCGATGATGCTGTCATCCACTGTAATGCCCTTGGCCTCGGCATCCTGCTCTATCAACTTCTGGCGCACCAATGTGTCGATGACCTGTGTTCTGATGCTCTCCGGCGTCATCCCGGCAGAGGAAAGATACGATGCCCAGGACGAGTCATCTTCAAGACCGTTGGCCGTTCGCAGCTGGGTTATGTACTCGGTAACCTCGTCTTCGGAGATCGTGATATCCCCGTTGATCGTCGCCGCCGTCCCGCTCCCACCGCTGCATCCCATGAGAGCGAGGACCATCACCAAGGACATCATGACGGCAACCACAATGGAGAGCTTGGACTTCACGGCATTCGACATGGAGCTTTTCATTCAGAGAACCCCCTACTTCTTCCACTCGGTGAGCATGTACGGCTTTGGACCGCACTGCTGATAGAATTCGCAGGTGAGGCAATCGCGTTGGAACTTGGACTCTATCTCGTCCCAATCCACGGGAACGAACCCTAGTTTCTCGTAAAATCCGTTGGAGCTTCCATTGGAGACGAGCTTCAGCGGCCCATACTCTCGAAACGCATGCCTTACGAGCTTGGTGCCGACCCCGTGGCCCCTCCAATTGTCGAATACGACCACTGGCGCCACATGCGGGCCGTGCTCGGTTTGCTCCACGTGGATATACCCAACGGGAACATCATCGGCGTTGACTGCACAGGTTCCGCCCTCTAAGTAATTTGGCGGTATGCCAACTTCCTGCCCCTGTGCCATGAGCTGCAGGTACGGCAGGTCCTTCTTCACCGTCGGCCTCATCATGAAAAGAGCTCCGGACATCTGTTTCTCCTAACTCCTCATCGGGGGGAGGTAGATCTTGTCCCTAGATTGCGGGATGGCCTTCTTCCCCAACTCGCGAAGGCCCTTCACGACCGTGGGGACGAGATCGGTGGGAAATCCCATGAACATGTACTCGTCCCCCACGTCAGAACTCGCACGGCAACCGTAGCATCCAAATGAGATGTTGGGCTCGCCCGAGGTGAATGGCAGCAGCGTTGTTTCCACGCATTGGGCATTGTACCCACTGGCATGGAAATCGAATCTGTGCCCGGTGTAGTAGGAAGTCGCCATGCAGAGCCACATCACCTGCTCGGGTTTTGCAACCACCGCGATCACGTCTGGGTCGCACGGTGCATCGTCTAACGGGAACACCACAGTGGCGTCCATCGAGCGTGCGGGAAGCATCGGGCGCTCGCGAACCATGCGCTGCGCAGCTTCCACGGAGTCGAGCTTGTGGAACAGGATGTAGAGCTCACCGGAGGCGAGCTTTGCGGGAATCGGGGTGATCCCCAAAATGGACGTTCCATCGGGGCATGCGTGGCGGTTCGCCGGCATCATCATCGACACACCGCGCCTGGCCGCCATAAGCGACTGGCAGTAGCGATAGCGCTCCTCGGGAATGGGGACATCGGGAACAGGGGCACCTGCCGGCACGAGGTGGATTCCCACAACGTGCCACCTGAGCCCGAGCACATCGCGCATCGTATCCGCCCACTCGCGATACATCGCATGCTTCTCCTCCGGAAGGGGATCGGCAATCTCCCTGCCGTCGAGAAACGAGCTTCCGCCTTTTCCAACGATCTTGATCGCATTCTGCGGGCATTGGCCGGAGCAGGTCTCGCAACCCCAGCACAGCTCGATGTTCACCGGAACCGGCATTTGCTTCCCGTTTCCACCTTCAACGTCCTGCATCTCAAAGACGTCCACCGGGCAGAACGCCGCGCAAAGACCGCAGCCCACGCATTTCCCAGGGTCTATCTGAGCGGAAAACTCAACCTTGGAAAGCCCTTCGTTGATTTGGTTCCCGGTGAGATTGCGCCCGTCGGCAATCTCGATTTCCGAAGAGTCGATTGGCTTGAAATCACCCAATGTCATTCCTCCGAATCTCCCCATGGCGGGTGGATCCTCCTGCCCCGCCCATCAGTGAGCTGGTAAGCGCAGAATGGGATGAGCCTCCCGTCCTTCATGGTGTCGAACATCGAGCACTCCTTCATGCGCTGGAGATCGCATGTTGCAGCATCCATGTAGTTCATGATGATCACCGAGAGGCCACCGGCCGCCTCGATGCCGCTCTTCTGCACGATGTCCCAGAACACGGAGCCCTGCGGTGAGTCCTTGTCGTAGAGGTCGAGGTACTGCTCGCGAGTGAGGTCTCGGGTGCAGGGGGTGTAGACGCGTTTGCCGTTCTCGAGCGTCATCACCAGATAAGTTCCAGTGTCGCAGAAGGGGTTGGAGCACCCCAGCGGCCAGATGTCCGAGACCTTGATCAGCCCATTGGTCTGGTCTTCCAAATCGAAGATCACGTCTCCCATTGTGAGCGGCTTGACCCTGTTGGCCTCGAAGCGACCGGACGTGAAAGCCGGCTGCAGCGCAACCCCCAGAACAGTGTCGTTGTTATCGAGGGCGAAGTCGATGACCTTGCCGATCTGGTCGTCGTTGATCCCACTGACGATGGTCATCGCGAGCACGACCTGAATGCCGGCGACTCGGCAGTTCTCGATTGCATCGAGCTTGACCTGCAGGAGGTCGAGCCCTCGAATCTCCTCATATACATCAGACGTCACGCCGTCGAACTGCATGTAGATTCCAGTGCATCCGGCATCGACGAGCTGGCGAAGGTAGTCGAGATCGCGAGAGATCACGACGCCGTTCGTGTTGACCTCGATTCCCCAGAACCCCTTGTCGCGACCCATCTTGATGATCTGCGGGAGGTCGCGCCTGGTGGTGGGCTCCCCGCCCGTGAGCTGAACTCCAGTTTGGGTTCCGGCCTGCTCGGCAATCGCATCGTACATCGAGTCGATCTGCTCAAGGGTAACGGCATATGGGTCCGCCTCTGCGGACATGAAGCAGACAGGGCACCTAAGGTTGCAGGACTGGGTGACCTCGATTTCCACCAACGTGGGCTTCCTTTGATGGCGGGCGCAAATTCCGCAATCAGTGGGACAAGGCTTGTCAACCGGGCGCGTCACAGACGGTGGGTTCTTGGGAAATGCCAACGACCTCATCCACTTGTAGTGATCGGCGTCGGGCCAGATGAAGGTGTGGAACTCACCGTGCTCCGGGCAGGTGCGGCCCATCCAGACACTCCCCTGCTCATCGGAGTAGATCGAAGCCTCCAGCACGGCAAGGCACTCCGGGCAAAGCGCTTCGGTTGTACCAAGCTGTTCCACAGCATTCGGGGCATTTCCTGAAGCAGCGCTCCCGGATGCAACCTCTGCGTTTTCTGCACCAACAGTCCCAGCCTTGATCGGGTTGTCAGAGCTACACATCGATGTCTCCCCTGGGGTCGTAATCATCGTTTGGAGGAGTGGTGACCTGGAGGCCTATGGCGTTCACCCAATCGAGCGTGCGCCTTGGGACGTAAAGATCTGGCTGGGACTTCGACGCATAGTCGATCATGCGCATCAAGGTGACGGCATGGGCGAGGTCCTGCTTGTCATCGACATCGGCCACGGTCGTGAGATATGCGATGGGCACGTTCTTCTCGGTAGCCTTCTCCCTGTAGGCGTCGAGAGCGGGACGCCCGTTCATCGCATAGTAGACTCCCTGATGGTCCAGAGGAGTGTTCTTGTTGAATCCGATCAACGAAACTCCGCACTCCTGGCATGGGGCCAGAACCGCACCGCTTCCATTGGCGGTCTCATCGAAGTAATCGAGCCACCTGAACCCGTTCTCCACATGCTCGATAGGAAGCGTCGGGATATCTCCTCCCACGGAGAGGATGCTGTCGTACCCCATGTCGAAAATCTGGTTGAAGGCGTCGTCGAAATGCTCGTCGAAGGACTTTCCGTGATCCACGATGTAGTGGAACTCACGGGGCCATTGCCCAATCGACTCGAAGGTGTCCTTCATGACCTTGACGTTCTCCTCGGGACAGGTTGACACGAAGAAGTCGTACTCGTGCTTGACCGCGTCGGGGTCGGCCTCCAGAGCTGCCTTGTTCTCCTGCTCGAGGTTGTAGAGAGCGAACATGCACAGTTCTGTGACATCGTACATCGATCTCTTGAAAAACTCCGAGGCCATCTCCGGAGTGAAGATTCCCCCGTTTTCAATCGTCAGTCTGGTTTTCACCATGCCCGGAATGGGCGGCTTGCTGAACAGGAGCAGCGCATGTCTTTTTACCGTCATCAGAAATCCTTCCTACTATCTTCGAATGGGAACGTCTCCCACATCTTTCACATTTCAACGTGAACGTTTCCCAAAGCCGTCGCACCTTTACGGGCCTTCATCAGCCCAAATGCACGACCTATCTTACATTTCACCGTGTTTCCACATATCGTCAGATTGATTCTCGCTAAGCTCTACCTTACACAGGATTCCGTTGTACTTCCAAGACCCAATGAGCTTCTCGGACGTCTCGATATCCCCGCTGGTGAGCACGTTGACGTTGGACTCCCATATCCCGCCAAGCCCGGGTTCTCCCTGGGGATCTTCCGGACGCCACCAGCCGTATTCCACGCTGATGACCCCAAGCGGCATCTCCTCCATGCGAGCCTTGAACCTAACCTTGCCAACGGTGGTGGAGATGTCGACCCATTGGCCGGGTTGCACGCCTATTGCCTCAAGGGTCTCCTCGCTCATCGCAGCCGTGGGATACGGATGGACCTTGCGGAATTCCGGGTCGTTGTGATAGGAAGATGCCCAATATGGTTGCATTCTCGCGCCTGTGATCATTCGGAGCACATGCGAGTTGCGCGCGCGGTCACCTCCAGCATTTTCGGCACCAGAATTGGAGCATTCCCCTTCCGTCGAAGCCGCATCGCGAGCAGACGGTGCCGAGCCGAGAGCTCCAACCACCTGTCCGTCTACAACCTCGAGCCCTTCCCCTCGACCCAGCTTTAAATCGAGCGCATCGTCTATCGGAACAGGCTCCGGATATGGAGTACCTCCCCTCTCGACCAGATACTCGCACCTGAGCTCCACCTTGCCGGTGGTGGTGGAAAATCCCCACTTCTCGCCAGTCTCCGGGTCCTCCAGCTCGTGCTTCTCGTACCAAGTCGAATCGAAGTAGAGGCCCTGGTCGCAAAACTGCTCCCAGCTCATCTTCGAGGTGCTCATCTGAACTTCGAGCGCCTCTTCTAACGTTTCCTGCGGCCAGATGTCCTCCTGGCCCATTCGAAGACCGAGGTCGCGGAAGAAATCATAGTCGCAGCGGCGCTCGTAGTAGGGCTCTACTGCCTTGCCGCCACCATATGCGACATTCGCAACCCCACCGTTTGCCTGGAACAGCGGTCTCTCGAACGCTGCGGCGGCGGGCAGCACGTAATCCGCCATTTGGGCCGTGGGGGTCATGTAGTACTCGAGAACAATCATCAGGTCCAAGTTCTGCATTGCCTTGTGCACAAGATGGGTGTTCGCATAGGTCACGAGCGGGTTGGCCGCCTCGACTATCAGCGCCTTCACGGGATAGGGCTTTCCGGTTACCATCGCGCGCCACACGAGATTTGGATGAGCCGAGGTGAGATAGCGCATCGGGAGCCTCTTCCCAAGCTTCCAAGTGCGCTCGATCGCACCGTCCCAGCCGTCGTAGCATTGGAGCGGGGACCAAGGTGTGTTGAGCTGCAATTTCCTCAGCTCATCTGGCATTTGGTAGTAGCTCATCTCCATGTCGATCTCGGGGATGTAGTCGCTCATCATGTTTATCACGGTGCCGCCGCGCTTGTCGACGTTTCCCGTGATGGCCCGGAGGATGGAGAGCGACCTCACCGTTGGCGCAGTGTTCGCTCCCAGCTGGTCGATGCCGCGACCAGACAGGAGCGCGGTCGGGCCGTTGCTGAAGATGCGGGCGGCCTCCCTCACGTCATCGGCTGGAACTCCCGTCACGCTCTCCACATGCTCTGGGGTGTAGGGAGAAACATGTTCCACGAGCCCCTCGTACCCATGGCACCATTTCTCCACGAAATCATGGTCGATGCCGTCGATCTCGATGATCTGGTGGATGAGGCCCAGAGCCAACGTGCAGTCGGTTCCAGGGAAGGGCATCAGGTGGAGAGTTGCCGCACGAGCGGTCTCGGAGCGGCGCGAATCCACGACCACGAGCGGGATTCCAGAATCCACCATGCCCTTGATCATGCGCCAGAACATCGAGTTGTCAGAGACTGCCGGGTTGGTTGCCCAGAGAAACACGGCTTTGCTCGACTCCGGATTGATGTCGGCCTCTATGGGCCATCCCAACGTGAGGGTGTCCATCCAGATTCTGGGATTCCAGCAAATCTGGCCGATCCCCATATTGTTGGGAGACCCGATCGCATTCAGGAAACGGTGCAGCGGCCAATAGGTGGCATGAGGACCTCCGATTGCACTGGCAACCGTTCCCGGTCCATTCTCATCGATGAGCGCCTGGAGCCTCTCGGCGATGTCGTCGAGGGCATCGTCCCAGCTCACGCGCTCCCACTTTCCGCTCCCGCGTTCTCCAACGCGTTTGAGCGGGTAGTTTATCCTGTCCTTGCCATCTATGTTGTCGAGGTTCTTCTTCCAACGCCGGCACCTTGCCACTATCGATTCGTCGTAGGGATAGCGGGTGGGGTCGGGAGCAAGGTCCACGAGCTTGCCATCTTCAACGGTGGCAATGAACCCGCAGAGATACCCGCAATAATGGCAATTGCTCTTTATCTCCTGACGCACCTGTCTCCTATCGACAAAGTCCGGACATCCGCAATCGCGCTTGGCAACCGCACCTGCCGGCTCTGACCACAGCTTGAAAAGATTGTTGCAGCTGCGGCAACACTTTGGCCTTAAAGGCAAGGCCAACCCTGCGCTCGAGTCGAGCGTTCGGTCAAATCAGTTTCCCGCACCAAGAACATCAACCGCTGGAAATATCCCCTCTCCTACTCAACGAAGAACGGCTCGTCCACGTCGAACTTCCCAACGTAGAATTCGTCGGACGGGTCGAACAACCTCCCAAATGCAGAGGACATGGCCTCCATGTCCATGTCGAGGTCGAAGAACAGCTCCAGATAGTGCTTGCAGTTGATCGCACCTGAACTCTTGAAGGTGGAGGCGCATGTCACGCAGGAGGTGACTAGGCAGCGGGCATGAGAGGCGAAGAACTCGTTCACCCTCGCACCGAAAGCAGCCTGGGGGATGTCCTGCTTGTAAACAGAGGCCATCCCACCGGACCCGCAGCAAATTGAATCGATATGCGAGTGCTCTGGCTCGACAACCTCTATGTTCTCGAAGATCTTGCGGAGGTTGTTGCCAATGAGCCCCTCTTTCCTGTCTGGGCAGGAATCGTGGATCATTATCTTCTCGTAGGGGTTCTTCTCGGTGGGCTCGAACCTGTAGCCCCTCTCGACGAGGATGTCGCAAAGATCCCTGATCTCCACCTTATCGGAAAGCCCATGCTCGGCGAGGACGGAACGCAACGCATAGTAGCAGTTGGGACAGACTGTGACTATCCGTTCAACCCCGCTGTCGATAATGCGCTGGCACAAAGCCTCGTTGTAGCGCTCGCGCTCATCGGGAAGACCGAGCAGGAACAGCGGTCGGCCGCAGCAGAACGATGTGATGCAATCCACGATCGACTGCTCGCGGAGCTTCTCGTACACGCCCTCGGCAAGTCCGGGGAAGTTGTTCCCAAGAGTGCAGCCGGGGAAGAAAAGAGACTTTCCGGGTTTTGGCGAAAAGGGATTGGATGCGGAGCGTGAAAGGCTTTCAGACCGGGAGACTCCCTGCACCGCTCGCACACGGCTGTACATAGAATCATCCAAATCGCAGCGGTAGCGCCTGTACTCCGCCTTGATCTCCGGGGATGCCCCTAGCACGAATGACCTCGCTGCAGACGAGACCTTTCCGGCTTCTATTTCGGCAGGGCAATGAGCTGTGCACCTTCCACACAACATGCAGGCACGGGAGAACTCTTGGATGTCATCGGGAATGTCATCGATGACGACCTCGCGCCCCTCTCCCTTTGCAGCATCTGCAGCATCAAGAAGCCTGGTGGCGATATCGCCGAACTCTAGCTGGTAGACCTGCCCGCAAGGAGCCTGCACCTGGGTGCATATGCCACACCCGATGCAATCGTCGGCCACCGATTTCAGATAATCCAATGTGCTGGAATTCATTGCTCCTCCTCGATATCCTAGTCCCGCCCCAGCTCTAGCTCGGGGCTTATGAACATTGTAGAAAAACGGGCCCTGCATGCAGCATAAACCACATGCAGGGCCCGGCGGCTCGACTAACTTTTTCTCCAATCGGGGAGACCGCAGGCAAAATAGCAGCCTCCATCAGGGCGCGCACTCTATCGACCAATGCGCACCGCAGATGCGATTAGTAGATTCCGCCCTTCTCCTCCCAGTATGGCGAGAAGATGGGGTCGTCCTTCTCGGGCAGCCTGTCGTAGTACTTCTGCTCGCCGGGGATGCCCCTGCGGTCGTTGTTGTAGACGAACAGGAAGCGGAGAAGAAGTCCACTGCAGAGCACGAGAATCGGGGCAATGTATCCTGCGGCGATGTCGCCACCGATGAGGTAGCAGCCCAGCGGGCAGAACAAGCCGACGATGATCATGCCGATCCAGAAGACGTACATGAGGCTGCCGGTGAGCCAGCGCTTGGCGACCTTCTTGGCGACGACGTTGCTCGAGCTGTACTGCATGATGACGAACAGCAGCAGGAACATTATCTCGAAAACGATGAGAATCGTGTCGATCAAGTGCAGCATCTCATAGATGTACTGAGCGGAGAACAAATAGAGCTGAATCTGATACAGGTCTCCCAGGCTCATGAGATAGGTCTGGGTTGTCTGGAACATCCACCAATCGATTGGAGACCCCTGCAGGCAAAGAGCAAGCAGGGCACAACCGGTGGAAGATGCCGAGATCGTGAAGATGATCGGCACTGCCGGGGTGTTCCAGAACGGACGGGACTTCATCGAGGAAAGCAGGATTCCGGTGTAGATCATGAGTCCCATGGAGGCAACCATCGTGAGCAAAGCCCAGAAGTTCTCGAGACCGGTCCAGCCATACCAGAAGCAATTCCACTCCGGCGGGAAGTAGAACCACCACCAGAAGAATCCGCAGATTAACGCGACAGATAGCAGAACAGCACCCCATTTGATGATTGCGGTCTTGGCGATGAAAGCCCTCGTGAACAGCTTGGGTTGTCCGAGCTCGAACACCAGCAGCAAGCAGCCGAGGGCGAGCATCACGATGCCAACGAAGATTCCGAAGCCCAGTGGTGAACCGAGCCCGAGGAAGTAGAAGATTCCGGACATGAACAGAGTTCCGCCGCCCAGACCTCCCAAGAACAGGTAGGTGGCGATGGGCCACGTCCAGAATCGAACGCTCATACGGTCAGTTTTCATAGATCAGAACCTCCCAAATCGGGAATGTAGTACACCTGAGGCTCGGTGCCCAGCTCCTCATGGATGCGCTCGGTATGCAGCTCGTTGACGAGCTTGCTCACATCGCTTTCGGGGTCGTCGAGGTCGCCGAAGATACGGGCCTTCTGATGGCAGGTCGCGACGCAGTAGGGCAGCTCGCCCTCGCGAACGCGGTCCTTGCAGAACGTGCACTTGCGGATATATCCCTCGCTCTTGTTCATGCTGCGCATTCCGTAAGGGCAGGACTGCGCGCAAACCTTGCATCCCATGCACTTTTCGGGATCCACCCAGACGATTCCGTCCTCGTCCTGCTGGGAGGCTTTTGCCGGGCAGCAGAGAACGCAGGGTGGGTTGTCACAGTGCATGCAGAGCTCTGGGGTGTAGGTGAGGTGGACGTTGGGGAACTTCCCAACCACGCCCTCGGTGATCACCGGGTTGTAGATGATATCCATCGGAAGGTCGTTCCACGTCCTACAGGCAACGGTGCAGGATTGGCATCCTATGCAACGTCGCTGATCGATAACCATTGCATAACGGGTCATGATAACTTCCCTCCTTAATGAATCTCTTCTTTGGTCTGCAGGTCGAAGTGCTTGCCGGTGGCCTCGTCTACGAGATTTCCAGCCTCGGCATCATATGCATATCCGGTTGTCAGGTCGTAATAGATGCCAGTCTCAGCATCCACGGACCATCCAGACTCTGGATCGTAGTAGCGGGTCTTGTCAGCATTCCAAGCCCATCCGCCCTCGGGATCGTAGGTGAATCCCTCAGGGACCTCGAACGAAGGCTCGTCGCTTTCAGCAGGCTCCTCTGTCTCAGCAGTTTCGGCTGCAGGCTCTTCGGAAACCTCCTCGGAGGCGCTTGCGGAAGCATCGACGGGCTCACGGGTCTCCAAGTCGTAATGCTGACCGGTTGCCTCATCCACGAGGTTACCGGCATCTGGATCATAGGCGTAGCCGGTGACGACATCGTAGTAGACACCGCTCTCGGCACCGATTGCCCAACCGGACTCCGGATCATAGTACTGGGAGAAGTCGGCATTCCATGCATAGCCACCATCTGGGTCATAGGTGAATCCCTCGGGAACCTCGAACGGAGCGAGGCTGTTGGGATCGGGAAGCTCGGTGACCATGCCCTCTATGGGCTCGCGGGTCTCCATGTCGTAATGCTGGCCGGTGCTCTCATCCCAAAGCGTGTTGGTGTCGGCATCGTAGGCATAGCGGCTGTAGACATCGTAGTAGGCCCCGGTGTCGGGATTGTAAAGCCAGCCAGACTCGGGATCGTAGGCAAGCTTGTGGTCCTCGTCCCAAGCGGTCTCGGTATCGGGATCCCAAACCAGTCCCTCGGGAACCTCGAAAGTGGGCTGCGGAGGCACATAGGGAATAGGCTCCATTGCCAGCTTCTGCTCGCTCGGCATCACGGATACGCCGGGCTCATCGGAGTTGCTGGGGATTGACCACTGGGTGTCGATCTGGTTGTCGGATTCGGTGACCTTGTAGACCTTGCAGAGCAGGCCACGGGTTGGCCAGCTTCCGCCGATCGGGTCGCAATCCTCAGAGTCGACAGAAGTGAGAACGTTGACGTTGGACTCAAGGCATCCAAAAGGATCCTGCCCAACAGGACCGCGCTCCGGGTGCCACCATCCGCGCTGAGCGTAGATGACGCGCGGATCGACCGATGCCTCGAGGTTTGCGCGCTGCTTGATGCGGCCACGACGGGTCTCGATCCAGCACCAATCCCCATCCTCTATGCCAAGCTCCTCGGCCTTCTCGGGGTTGATGGTGAAGTACGGGTCGTGCTTGATGTAGCGCATCTGCATGTTCTGGAAGTGCTCGGAGTGGTGGAACGGCATGAAGCCGCCTCCCGTGGTGAGCACTAGCGGATACTCGGCTGCGACCTCGGGATCGTCCTCCTCGTTCTCGGATGGGCCGAGATAGGTGGGCAGAGCAGGATAACCGAGCTTTGCCAAGATCGAAGACTTCAGCTCGACCTTGCCAGACTTCGTGCAGAAGCCGTGCTCGGCATACTTGTAGAACTGCTGTGGAGGATAGTAATAGCGGTAGTTCTCCACGAACTCGTCGTAGCTGTTCACCGGATAGCCGGTGGGATAGATGATGTAGTAGAACGCCTCTTCCTCGTTCTCCCATGGCCACATCTCCTCGGGCTGGCCGGTGGCCAGGGCGAGCGAACGCCAGAAGGTGTAGTCGGTGTGGCGGTCGTACATCGGCTGAATTGCCCTCTCGGAGCAGATCAGGGAGTCGGTCACTCCGTAATTGTTGTGCATAACAGGACGCTCGAGTGCGCCTGCTGCGGGAAGCACATAGTCGGAATAGAGGGCGGTCGGGGTCATCCAGTAATCCACGGTGACCATGAACTCGCACTTCTTGTAGGCTTCCAGAATCATCTTGGAGTCGCCGTAGCAGCTGATCGGGTTGGTTGCGTTGACGATGAGCGCACGCACCCGATAGGGATCTCCGGTGATGATCGCGCGGAACACGCTCGGTCCGTGAGCCTCGCACATCCACTCTGCGGTGGGTGCCTTGCCCCATTTGGCCTTGGCGATATCGGCAATCATCTGATAACCGGGCCAAGAGGTGAGCTTGAACTTGTCGGAACCGATCTGCTTGGCCTTCTGCTCCTCGGGCAGCCAGTCGTTTGCCTCCATCTCCTCGTCGGTGATGTAGTTCTGAGCTGGTCCGGGCATGAGGTCTCCACCCGGGCAGTCGAGGTTGCCGCAAATCGCGCGCATGATCGCACGTGCATGAGCACCTGCACCAGCGCTCTTGCCAAGCTGGTCTGCCGTGCATCCCCACTGGATGTTTCCAGGGGTGTTGTTCGCATACATCCTAGCTGCTTCGCGAATGCGCTCTGGGTCGAGCCAGGTCTTCTCGCTTGCCCACCTTGCAGTGTAGGGCCTCACATGGTCCTTGAGCTCATCGAAGCCGATGCACCACTGATCCACGAACTCCTTGTCATAAAGTCCCTCGTAGATGATCGTGTTGAGCATTGCAAGGGCCAAAGCGGTGTCCGAACCTGGACGGAGCGGGAGCCAAAGGTCTGCATGAGCCGCGGTCTCGGAATAACGCGGATCCACGACGATGATCTTCAGACCCTTCTTCTTGAGGTCTGTGTAGCCCCTCATTCCGGGCATGTTGGAGGAACCGGGATTGACCCCCCAGAGAACCAGGCAGCGGCTGTTGCCGAGGTCGGTCTCGAACGGGCTCCATCCGCTGATCGCGGTCTCCATGTTGAACGTCGGGATCCAGCAGAGCAACGCATTGTGGAAGCCGTTGGGGCTGCCGAAGATGTTCATGAACCTGCGGCGTGCCCAGTCGTCTGTCCTCAGAGTTCCACCTGCGGTTGCAACTGCCTCTGCGCCAGACTCTTCCTTGATCTTGTTCAGGCGCTCCGCAATCTCCTTGATGGCCTGGTCATAGGGAATCTGAACCCACTTGTTCTCACCCTTGTTGCCGGCCCTCTTCAGAGCATAATTGACACGGGCGGGATGATCGAGAAACTGGAGGCCTGTAGTGCCTCGGCAGCATAACCCTCCCTGGTTGGTGATGTGGTCTGGGTCACCCTCGATCTTGATGACCTTGCCGTCCTTGACGTAGGCTAGGACTCCGCAATTCTGATGACAGAAATAGCATGCGGATTTCCTGACCTCTACGCCTGGGGCGTGGATGTCGACAGTCTCTGCCATTTTCCCTCTTTCCTCTATCCACCGAAGACCCAAACGGCCGCGCGATAGGTAGACCACACTCGACAGCCGAAGCGTCTCATTACCACTAGATTGTGAATAATTCAAATACACAATCATTATGGATTATACGGTGCTTTTTATTTGATGATGTCTAATAAAGGTGAATAAAGCCGTGACAGGCTGTTAGCCACTGGTTATTCGCCAGTTGTTAATCAACTGTTCAAGAAATGTCGAAAATATCAGAGTGGTTTTCCACTACATTCCACTACTTTGAGGAATGCTTGCGGCTATCAATCAACAAGAGTGTTTATGAGGTTGAAGATGGAATTCCCGTAAGATGTGCTGGCAGCCCAGGTTCCAGAAAGACCTCGCACGGTGGGGGATTTGCCTCTAGTCACATAACTGAAGCGCGGATCGACGAGGTCTTGGTTCAGGTCCTCGTATGAGGCATATGCCTTGAGGTGCTGCACTTGAGCGCGCAGGCCCATCTGCACACCCTCAGACCCGTATTCCGTTCCGAAGTCTGCTCCAGACACTCCATTGCCGGTGGCACCCAAGCCGCAGAAATTGCACTGAGATGCCTCTACATCGCCGCCGAACTGCAGCCATCCCGTCTCGATCATTGCCTGGCAGAACACGACCTCCGCATTGACGCCTTCTGCCTCAGCCTCTTCGTACAGGATCTCGCAGAATTCGGTGATGGTAGAAGCTCCGTATTTCTTGTAGACGCTCGACGGATACTCCTTGCCCGTGGAATTGTATAGCGCGACCATATCGCTGACAGTGGTGTTGGAACTGCCCATGATCGCGTAGTCGCCGTAGCACTCGTATGTGGGATCGGAAGAATCCCATGACAGGTTGGAAAGCACAGCAAGCCTTGTCGAAGCATCCACTGCGCCGTAACCACCGAAGAACTTGATCGTCGAGGTGATAGAGGAAGCATAGGTTCCGGCCGCCTCGACAGTGGCGTTGGAGGAGCTGTTCACCAACAGCATCACCGAACCGCTCCTGCCCTGCAACGCGCACCCGGCAAGCGAATCGTACGGCACTGTGCCAGAGGCAAATGCCGCTCCGTCCCATTTCAGATAACCCTGGTCCGTTGCCCATTCCGCAATCTCGACAGAAGTCTCATAGCGGTTGGCACCGGAGAGCCTGACGCCATGGGTTGTCCCGCCAGAACCAGAAGCGCTTCTCGTCATCTCCCGGAGCTCGTAATAGGTGCTATCGGGGATAACGCCGGTACCTCCGAGCACGATGGCGTATCCCATGCCAGATTCTTCCAGGCAATCCATCTGAGCATCGGTGAACGAACCGTCCTCGTCCACTAGGAAGATCGGGAGGCTGCGGGTGTAGGCAAGAGAGGAAATGGAGAGGGAGTCTGCAAAGTTCTCTCCGGTTGCGAAGATCACCATCTTGCTTGTCCAATAGCCATTGTCCTTGCCATATTCGTATATTGCGGCCTGCGTGTCGTAGCGGTCTGAGCCAGATATGCGCTCCACAGAGCACCCCAGGGATTCTAGAGATTCCACCACGTCAGAACTCACGGCTCCAGTGCCGCCAATGACTATGACATTGCTGATTCCCTTGCTGGAGATGACGCTGGAAGCGGAGGAGGAAAGGCTGTCTTTTTCCGTGATGAGGATTGGTGCCCTCATGGCTCCGGCGAGAGATGATGCCGAGAGAGCATCTGCCCAGGCATCTCCCTCTCCCCCCACAAGCACCGCCGTTCCGCTCTTTGCACCGGCGTCATATGCAGCGCTCGCCTCATATGCTGCAGTG
>JBMNUL010000008.1:0-35338 GCA_050946255.1 Coriobacteriales bacterium
TTATCTGCTATCTGGCAGTCATGGGGATCTCGCTTCCCACTGCGGCCGAGGTTCATCCCGCGCTCGCGATCTCGCTCGCGCACTTCTTCATCGGCCTCACCTGCATCGTCTCCCAGAGAAACATCATGAAGCAGGTCTTCGGGTACTGCCTCATGGAGAACGGATCGCATGTCTCCCTCGCCCTGCTCGCTCCCAACGCGCCAGGGCTGGTGGAGACCGGAGTCGCCACAGATGCCGTGTTCGCTGTCGTGATCATGGTGATCGTCGTGCTCAAGATCTACCGCAAGAGCAACACGCTCGACGCTCGCGATCTCAGGAATCTGAAAGGTTAGGGGGTGGTATCGAACATGGGTTTCTCAGAATTGCTGATAGTTTTGCTGGTATTGCCCCTGATCGCCACCGTCGTGATGGCGCTGTTTCCGTCGAAGTCAGTGCCCATGTATGCCTACGAGAGCGTGCACGTGGTCTCGGTGGCCTTTGTGCTGGTGCTCGGCGCCTATCTGGTGGTCACGGAGTTCCAGACCGGGGAGGCGATCACAGCAGGGGGGATGTGGTTCAGGCTGGATTCCCTCTCCAGCATATTCGTTTCGTTGATCTGCATTGTCGGCGTGCTCGTCGGGATCTTCTCGATTCCCTATATCAGGCATGACGTCGAAGCGGGGCACATGGAGCCGAGGCAGGTGAAGACATATTACTGCTTCTTCAGCCTCTTCATCTTCACGATGCTCCTCGCTGCGGTCTCCAACAACATAATCATGATGTGGATCTGCATCGAGGCCACGACGCTGTCCACGGTGTTCCTGGTGGGTGTCTACGAGACCAAGCTCGCCTTGGAGGCGGCCTGGAAGTACGTCATAGTCTGCACGGCGGGCGTCGCGTTCGGTCTCTACGGCACGCTGCTCGTCTACGCGAACGCGGCGGACGTGATGGCGGACAGCACCCAGGCGGTGTTCTGGACCTCGATCGTCCCCATAGCGGACAAGCTCGACCCGACCATCATAACGATCGCGTTCACCTTCGCAGTCATAGGATTCGGCACCAAAGCCGGCCTGTTCCCGATGCACACTTGGCTTCCCGACGCCCACTCCGAGGCGCCCAGCCCCGTATCGGCCCTCCTCTCGGGAGTGCTGCTCAAGTGCGCCGTTCTGGTGATCATCCGCTTCTACGTGATCTCCGTGAACTGCATCACGTCGAGTTACCCGCAGATTATCCTGCTGGTCATCGGCTTGCTCTCGGTTGTATATGCGGCGTTCGCGGTGTTCAAGCAGGACGATATCAAGCGCAAGCTCGCCTACTCGTCTTGCGAGAACATCGGCATAATCGCACTGTGCCTGGGAATAGGCGGCCCATTGGGAATCGCCGCAGCGCTTCTGCACTGCATCTTCCACGGGTGCACGAAGGCGCTGATGTTCTGCCTGTCTGGAAACGTGCTCATGAAGTACGACTCCCGAGACCTCAAGCGCGTCAGCGGGATGATACAGGTCGCCCCGGCGAGCGGCGTACTGCTCCTCCTCGGATGCTTCGCGATTTCGGCATTCCCGCCGTTCGCGATGTTCACATCCGAGCTGGGCATGTTCGTGGCCTCGCTCGAGGCTGGATACCTGTGGCTGGCGATAGTGGTCGGGCTGGCGCTCACGGTGATCGTCGCCGCGTTCGTCATGATGGGCGTCCGCGC
Source organism: Coriobacteriales bacterium (assembly GCA_050946255.1). Taxonomy (GTDB): domain Bacteria; phylum Actinomycetota; class Coriobacteriia; order Coriobacteriales; family CADBOM01; genus JBMNUL01. Next base: position 1,676 of record JBMNUL010000008.1, read on the forward strand.
GGTGCTGGGCAAGCCGCCTGAGGACGTCAAGAAGGGCGAGGTGTCGGCGCTTGCCATAGTCCCCGAGATCATCCTCGCGGTCTGCATCCTGTGGTTCGGCATCGCGATGCCCCAGCAGATGATGACGGGCGTGGACAACGCCACGGAAATCGTCTTGCAGCAAGACGTCGACCCGGAGGAGACAGGGTCGCTCTTGAGCGGAGTGTCGTCTCTGATTGGCAATGAATGACTGATTCGACACTAGCGGCCGCATTGGCCCGAGAGCCTGGCCGCCTGTATTGCATGGGCGGGCCTGCCCTGTTGATTTGTAAGGAGATTTGATCGTGCCAGCAAATGAGAAAAAGAAGAACCTGCGCATCGGGGAGTCCCACATCGAGGCGGTGCGCGACCGCTTCCCCGGCGTTTTGAAGAACGTGGAGTGGGCGGCGGAGGACCAACCGGTCCTGACCGTCGCCACCGAATCCGCGCCCGATGTGATCGAGTACCTGTACTACCAGCGTGGGGGCTGGATGCCCGTCATGGTCGGAAACGATGAGCGCCAGATCTGCAACGTCTTCGCGCTCTACTACATCCTCTCGATGGAGGAGGATGACCCCTGCATGCTCATGGTGCGCGTGGAGGTGCCGCCCGACACAGGCGAGTTCTACTCCGTGTCGCCGAAGGTGCCCGCCGCAGTGTGGAGCGAGCGCGAGGTTCAGGACATGTTCGGCCTCAAGGCGATCGGGATCATAGATGACCGCAACCTCGTGCTCCCAGACGACTGGCCCCAGGGGCTGCACCCGCTGCGCAAAGACGCGATGGACTACCGTCACAGGCCGGCCCCGACGCGTGACCTGGAGAACTACGAGTTCTTGAAGGACACAGGTGACCGCAAGACCACCACGATTCCTATGGGACCGATGCACATCACCTCGGACGAGCCGGGGCACTTCCGCCTCTACGTCGAGGGGGAGGAGATCGTCGACGCTGACTACCGCATGTTCTTCATTCACCGCGGTATGGAGAAGTGCGCCGAGTCGAGGATGAACTACGACAACGTCTCATTCTTCGCCGAGCGCATCTGCGGGATCTGCGGATACGCCCACTCCACGGCTTACGCCAACTCGATAGAGCGCGCCCAGGGCATAGAGGTCCCTCTCCGGGCCCAGTACATCCGCGCCCTCATGCTCGAGACCGAGAGGCTCCACTCGCATCTGCTGAACCTCGGCCTCGTCTGCCACTACAGCGGATTCGACACGGGATTCCAGCACTTCTTCCGCATCCGCGAGAAGTCGATGGACTTGGCCGAGTTGCTCACCGGCGCCCGCAAGACCTACGGCTTCAACCTCGTCGGGGGAGTGAGGCGGGACATCCTTGCCGAGCAGAAGATGGAGACGCTCCGGATCGTCGGCGAGCTGCGCGACGACACGCAGCGGCTGGCCGGGGAGCTGCTCTCCACGCCCAACTTCCTCAAGCGTGCGAAGGGCGTGGGGGTCCTCGACCCCAAGATCGCCCGCGACTACAGCCCCGTGGGGCCGACGGTGCGCGGGAGCGGGTTCGCCCGCGACGTGCGCTGGGTGCACCCATACGAGGGCTACAAGGCGCTGGCCGACAGGCACAAGCCCATCACGCAGAACTCATGCGACGTTTTCGGCCGCACCGCCGTGCGCATCGCGGAGACCCTCGACAGCATCGACATAATCGAGGAGATCCTCTCGGCCGACCTCCCCTCCGGGCCCGTCCTCAACGACAAGTTCGACATCAAGCCCTACAAGTTCGCGCTCGGCTGGACGGAGGCCCCTCGTGGAGAGGACGTGCACTGGTCGATGATTGGAAACGACCAGAAGTGCTACCGATGGAGGGCCAAGGCCTCGACTTACAGCAACTGGCCCCCACTGCGCTACATGTTCCGTGGCAACACGATCTCCGATGCCGCCCTGATAGTGGGCTCCATCGACCCGTGCTACTCCTGTACGGAGCGCGTTTCCATCGTGGACGTGAAGAAGCACACCGAGAAGGTGCTGACAAAGCAGCAGCTCGAGGATTATTCCCGCACTCGCAAGCACAGCCCCTTGAAAGACTAGGAGGCGTCCGATGTTCAAGACGATAAAGGAGATACTGCGGACCGGCGTGGCGACCACGAAGTACCCCTTCGCCCCGCTTCACCAGTACGAGCACTACCGCGGGAAACCAGAGCACAACCTCGAGGATTGCATCGCCTGCGCCGCCTGCGCCGTGGCATGCCCACCTAACGCGATCCAGATGAAGATCGACATCAACGCCGGCACCACGACGTGGTCGATCAACTTCGGCCGCTGCATCTTCTGCGGGCGCTGCGAGGAGGTCTGCCCCACGAAGGCCATCAAGCTCTCGAAGGAGTTCGAGTTGGCGGTTTTCGACAAGAACGACCTCGAGCAGACGGCCACATACCCCCTGCAGAAGTGCTCGGAATGCGGCAACTACTACGCCTCGGCCAAGGAGGTCGACTACGCAGCCCGTATCATCGCGCAGTCCTCTGACGGAGGCGACGATATGGAGCTTGCGCTCAAGAGCATCGGTGTCTGCCCTGCCTGCAAGCGGAAGGCCGATGCCTACAGGGCCAAGGCCCGGATCGAGGCGACGGGCGATCCCACTCCAGACCCCACAGAGGAGCAGCTCGAGGAGGCGAGGCGGCAGGCCGCCGAGAACAGGCTCAAGAGCATTAACGAGATGTACGGGGGTGCCCAGAACAAATGATCATCGACCACAACATTCCAGATCGGCTTCAATACAAGCCAAATAAGATCGAGCTGGACGAGAGCGTTCAGAAGGCCAAGCTCGCCCTGCTGAACGACATCAAGCGCTCGGTCTACATCTACCGGTGCGACTTGGGAGGATGCAATGGCTGCGAGATCGAGATCTTCGCCACCATCACCCCCGTGTTCGACGCCGAGAGGTTCGGGATCAAGAACACTCCCAGCCCGCGTCATGCCGACATTCTCGTTTACACCGGTGCGGTGACGCGATCCATGAGGATGCCCGGCCTTCGCGCCTACGAGGGGGCGCCCGACCCCAAGCTCGTCGTCGCCTATGGCGCCTGCGCCTGCACCGGGGGGATTTTCCACGACAACTACTGCGTCTGGGGAGGAACCGACAAGATCATCCCGGTCGACGTCTACATCCCAGGGTGCCCGCCGACCCCGGCGCAGACCATCTACGGATTCGCGATTGCCCTAGGTCTGCTCGGCCAGAAGCTCCACCACGTCGACGAGGTCGACACCGCCGACACCCACGCGACGCTGCGCTTCGCAGACATCCCCTACAAGGTGCGCACGAAGATCGAGCGCGAGGCCAGACTCTACTCGGGATACGTCTACGGAGGCGAGATGGCCGACGCGTTCCTCGAGGCGGTCGAGAAGGAGGGCAGCGTCTACTCCAACGTCAACGCCCTGATCGCCGCCGAGAGCGACCCGCGCAAGGTCGAGGTGTACGAGAAGCTGAGAGACGACCTGTTCGAAATGGTGATCACTCCTGAGAAACAGCAAGAGGAGCTCAGGGAGTCGTTGCAGCTCATCGTCCCGGATGGCGAGGAGGCCGACCCCACGACGAAGGCGATTCTCTCCGGGTTGGGGGGTAACTGACGATGGGAATCGCGAAGTCTGAAGCTGCCAGGAAGGCGATGGAGGCGAGAGGCGCAAGCCCCGAATCACTGGTCATCGGCCCCGTCAGGAAGCCTGAGGAGCCGATGGTCGTGTTCTACCGCCTGTCTCGGAAGTTCGTCGACGACGAGAGATCCGTTCCCAGCGACCCTAAGAGCACCGAGATCATGTACTACACGCTCGCGGTGGGACACCACTCCGGCGTCATAGACTGCTTCGACGAATGCCTGTCCTGCACCGTTCCCGAATACCGCGAGGTCTGCGGGATGTTTCAAGAGGGTTCCCATGCGCGCTACAAGTTGGAAGGCGTGACGCGCACGGGCGAGATACAGGTCCTGCAAGAGGACGCTCCCGAGCTTGCCAAGGCAACGGGCGAGGTTCTCGAGGCAATCGAAGCCGCATCCCCGTCTGGTCTTTCCGGCAAGTCCGTTGACTCTCCCAACGAAGGTTTCTCGATTCGCGGGTGGTTGGAGGAATTCTATGCCCTTCTCGAAGAGATGGGGCGCGACAAGGCCCTCTACCTCATGGGAAGGGAGAGAAGGCCATGAGCGGAAAGACCGTTCTGACAGTCGGGGCCGTCCTGCGCGGCGACGATGCTGCCGGGCCCATGCTGGCGAAGATGCTGCAAGACGAGCCCGTAGAGGGATGGGACGTCATCGACGGAGGCCAGACCCCCGAGGACTTCACCTCCGTGGTCCGCAGGTCTGAGCCGGATCTGCTGCTCGTCGTCGATGCAGCCGCCATGGGGCTTCCGACCGGCTCGATTCGCCGGCTCACCGCCGATGATGTGGTGACGGATTTCCTCGTGACCACCCACTCCCTTCCGATCTCGTTTCTGCTCAACGAGCTGGAGGATTGCTGCGGTCAAGTGGTCTTCCTCGGAATCCAGCCAGGGCAGATGGAGTTCTTCAGTGCGCTGTCCCCAGAGGTCATGGCCTCTGTCGAAGAGATCTACGGGATGCTCTCGCGAGGAAGCGATTTCTCCGAAGTCCCCAGCGTCTGAGCGCTCCCAAATTGCCGGGCGCTCCCATATGGTCTGAGAGCGCCCATGAGCCTGGCCGATTCTATATGTCGATTCGAGCCAAGCCCCGCAGTGTGGGGGCTTCGGTCAGAAGGATTCCCGATAAAGAGATATTTGGAAAGGAGCAAGACAAGAACCTAAGTATTGCCGATTCGCCGAAAAGGCACTCGAAACTGATTTTTCGACAGTTCCGTCTTGCCAATGCATTCGGATTGGTCACGACAGGAGCGCCCTTTTCATGATCGGCTTGTCGAAGGACATGATCCGGACCCCCTCCAGGGCATTGCGGGCGACCAGCAGGCAGTCGATGTAGTCGAGCATGCTGGATCCGAAGAGCCTTGTTGCGTACCGCACGATATCCTCGTCTACAACGTAGATATCGTCCATCAGCTCGAGCAGAGCGTAGCTGATCTGCGAGCGGGGGACGCGGTACACATCGCGGAGGGACACGGCAGCACGGGCGAAGATCTCGGGATAGGTGTAGGCATCTCCCGACTCTATGACGCGGGCGGCTTCGTTCGATCGGGTCCTGTGGTCGTTAAGGAGGTACCTGAGCACCACGGTTTCATCGATTAAGGTTTTCATATTTGTCACTCATCGATCTGATTCACGCCTCGTGCTCCTTGTCGCGCATCTCCTTATTGGCATACACGGAGAGGATTCCCCTGGCGTGCATCTGGCCCTTGCTTTGAGAGGAGGTGGGGCGGAACGGGAGGCCGTTGTACTTGATGCTTTGCCTGACGAACATCCGAACCGCCTCCGAGAGGCTCGTTCCCTGATCGGCGAAGATCTTCTCCGCCGCTTCTTTGTCCTCGGGGTCGATTCGTACGTGGAGCAATGCGTCCTTTGCCATAGGCAGCTCCTAGAAAGTAAAAAATAATGAAAAAATGGTATATCAATTGTAATACACATTCGAAAACGGGTAATAGCAAACCCGTTAGTTTTCTTCCATGTTCTCATCATTGCCTTCATCCATGTTCTCGTCCACGGCCAGCGAGCGACCCTTAGGGGTTGCACTTGCCAACCCACCTGCTTCAAGGGGGTATGCTTGGCAGTTCGAGGCGTGCTGGCCGAGAAAGGGGGTATTGCCGGGAATTGACCTTTGCGGCTCGAGACGACGGGATTTTCCCGAAATACCGCCGCACGGCGGGCCTAGGTTGCATCAAGGTGAGACGATTGCCTTTGAAGGGTACGATGGTCTAGCGGGACCTGCCGTTCATTGGCCAGCGGGAATGCCTTCCTCACCGAAGCTTCACTGTCTTTCCTCAAGAAGCCTGGCCATCGTCAATGGGCAGAGCGTGCGATGGCGCAAGTTTGCATGTCAGTGTCTAGATTAAGGAGCGAACAGAAAATGACTATGATTGGCAAAGAGATAGGCGACTTCACTGTAAACGCCTACAAGAACGGAGAGTTCAGGAAGGTGAGCAAATCCGACGTATTGGGGCATTGGAGCATATTCTTCTTCTACCCTGCGGACTTCACGTTCATCTGTCCCACCGAGCTCGAGGATCTCGCCATGAACTATGACCGCTTCCAGAACGAGGGCGCCGAGATCTACTCGGTTTCATGCGACACCGAGTTCGTGCACAAGGCATGGCATGACGAGTCGCCCCGCGTGCAGAAGGTCCAGTTCCCGATGCTCGCCGACCCGTCGCATGTTCTTGTCACCGACTTCGACGTCCTGCGGGAGGGGCAGGGAGTCGCCGACCGCGGCGAGTTCATCGTGGACCCCCAGGGAATCATTCAGGTCTACAACATCAATGCCGACGGCATCGGGCGAAACTCCGAGGAGCTGCTCCGCCTCCTGCAGGCCGCGAAGTTCGTCGCGGAGTCGGGAGGAGCTGTCTGCCCGGCCAAGTGGCATCCTGGGGCAGATACGTTCACCCCGGGAATCGGACTTGTGGGAATGTGATTCGCTGCGGGCGTGGTCAATCTAGGAGTCTATCTAACCTGGTTGTCCACGCCCGAAAATCCGTGACTTCGAGTTCTTGTCCCCGGCTTCCAGGTCGTTAACGAACTTCATCTCCGTTGATGGCGAAAAATGCGTCCACTGCGGTGCATGCATAGTCGTGTGCTCTTCAGAGGCCTACTCCTCGCCATGGCTCCCGAGAAGGCAAAGACCGCGCAGGAGACGCCGCCAGATGAACAGGACATGCTCTGATTTGAAAAGCATGCGAATTAATGCCAATATTAAATATTCAAGAAAAAATTCAGATTTGGAGCACGTATCTTGGGTTCATTCCTCCTGTTTTGCTGCGCTGCTCTAGCTTGAATAGGTGATGGGTACATGAAAGAAGAAGTATTGAAGGAATTCGCATCGGACTTCGTGGAGAGAAACAGGATCGACCCGAAGCTCTTCGAGGAGTACAACGTCAAGAGGGGTCTCAGGAACTCTGACGGCACCGGAGTCCTGGTTGGAATCACCAAGGTGAGCAACGTTCACGGATATGTCGTGGACGAGGGCGACAAGATTCCGGACGAGGGAAAGCTCACGTTACGTGGGCATGACATCAAAGACCTCATCGATGGAATAGTCTCTGGAGGCAGGTTTGGCTTTGTGGAGATCTGCTACCTTCTCCTTCTGGGGCATCCCCCCAATGCGGAGGAGCGCGAGGTGTTCCGCCAGGCCCTCGACAGCGAGCGCGAGCTTCCGGAAGGCTTTACCGCCGAGCACATCACGATTGCAACTTCTCCGGACATCATGAACCTGCTGCAGAGGTCCGTGCTCACCCTGTACTCCTATGACAAATCCGGGACTCCCGATTCGACGAGCCCAGAGCATGAGCTCGCCGTGGCCATTTCCCTTATTTCCAGGCTTCCGCGGATCATGGTCTTGGGTTACTACGCCAAGCGTGCCCATTTCTATGGGGAGTCGATGATCGTGCACCGTTTCGTCCCGGGCCAGTCAACGGCTGAGACGATTCTCTCGATGCTCCATCCAGACCGTTCTTTCACTCATGAGGATGCCGTGATGCTCGACATCATGATGATGCTCCATGCCGAGCACGGCGGCGGAAACAACTCCACGTTCACCTGCCGTTCGCTCACCTCGTCTGGAACCGATCCATATTCGGCCTACGCCGGGGCAATCGGTGCGCTGAAGGGACCGAAGCACGGTGGTGCCAACATCAAGGTCGCGAGGATGTTCGACGATATCAAGGACCACGTCTCCAATTGGGAAGATGATGGCCAGATCGTGGACTATCTGAAGAAGATCGTCGCCAAGGAGGCCTTCGATCAGAGCGGTCTGATCTACGGGATGGGCCATGCGGTGTACACGCTGAGCGATCCCCGTGCCGAGATTTGCCGCCAACATGCGCGCAAGCTTTCGCAGGGAACCGAATACGAGGGTGAATTCAAGCTGCTCGAGAGCGTGGCTCGCCTTGCCCCCGATGTGATAGCCAGCGTGCACGGCACGTCCAAGGTCATATGCCCCAACATCGACATGTTCAGCGGACTAGTCTACAAGATGATCGGCATTCCCGAGGATCTCTACACCCCGCTGTTTGCCTGCTCGAGGATGGCAGGTTGGGCTGCTCACCGTTTCGAGGAGCTGGTCTCTGGCGGAAGGATCATGAGGCCTGCATACAAGTCGGCTCTCACTGAACCAGAGCTCCCGCTTTTCCAGGATGGATTTGACATCGGACTTCAGGTTCCATAAACGCAGCATTTTCCAACGTGTTTTCCAACATGTTATCGCCCCCGTTTTCGCCTCTGTGCATTTCGGGGGCGAAAATGTGTCATTCACCTTCTGGAAAGAGTACAGATTTTGTTATGTATGTGTGAGTTTTGTGCTGGTATCGTCAAGCGCATGTCAACAATGAGATAATCAAAACAGAAATTGGCGACTGGCTGTGCCAATGTCTTTGACCTGTTTTGGAATTTGGAAACGCGGCTGTCGCTTTGGGATTTGAAAACCACCAGCGCGTCGCCATACAGCGTGTTTGCGACATTGCGAGCCGGGTTTTCTGGAATGGATGACTAAAGGAAGAAAATGGGATTCTTTGGATTTCTAGGCTCGATGATAATGGGAATACTCTTCTTTGGCGTGTTCATCGTCATTCTGATAGTTTCCTTTTTCGTCTCCAGCTTTCAAAAGAGAAGGGATTCCAGGAGGAACAACTACGCGAACAACAATCGCGGCTACTCCACGGGTTCTTCCACAGATAGGTACGCATACACCAAGGACAACAAGTCGAAATGGAAGAGGCCGGGCAAGAGATACAATGGCCCGACTGCCAAGCGCACTTATACCAACACCAACAATAAATCCTCGCAGTCTTCCAACAACGATGTTGTCGAGATCCCAATTCTCGAGGTAACCGACGTCACGGAGAATTCCAGCAAATAGCCGGCTTTGGGTTGGAAACAGCGGGTTTGACCAGGTTGCAACAAGCTGGTTGGTTCATACGGGAAACAGCAAGATGGCCTAGGTTGCAAACAGCAGGTTGGTTCATGCGGGAAACAGCAAGATGGCCTAGGTTGCAAACAGCAGGTTGGTTCATGCGGGAAACAGCAAGATGGCCTAGGTTGCAAACAGCAGGTTGGTTCATGCGGGAACGAACTCGAACCATCAACTCGCGAGGCTGACCGCCGTAGGGCCTTTTTCGATGACTTAACCAGACGAGATATGAACTCAAGCCATCAACTCGCCGCCCCAATGATTCAAAACGCAGCTGCAATGGACTAATATTTTGAGCATGGATCCCAAGTACATAAGAAATTTCTCAATCATTGCGCATATCGACCACGGCAAGTCGACTCTCAGCGACCGCATCCTGCAATATACCGGGACGATTGCGGAAAGAGACATGGTCGACCAGGTGCTCGACAACATGGACATCGAGCGCGAGCGTGGCATCACGATCAAATCTCAGCCGGTCCGCATTCTCTATGAGGCCGACGATGGAAACACGTACCATCTCAACTTGATCGACACACCGGGTCATGTCGACTTCTCCTACGAGGTTTCGCGTTCGCTCGCCGCATGCGAGGGAGCGGTGCTGGTAGTCGATGCCACTCAGGGCGTGCAGGCTCAGACCGTTGCCAATGCCACCTTGGCGGTCAACGCAAACTTGGAGGTCGTGCCCCTGATCAACAAGATCGACCTTCCCGCCGCCGACCCGGAGAGGGTCCGCGCGGAGATAGAGGATGGCCTTGCCATCCCGGCCGACGATGCGATCCTGGCCTCCGCCAAGACGGGCGAGGGGGTGCACGAGCTGCTCGAGGCGATAGTGAACAGGATTCCTGCCCCCAAGGGCGATCCCGACGCTCCTCTCAAGGCGCTCATCTTCGATTCCTATTTCGATTCCTACCGAGGTGTCGTTGCCCTCGTGCGAATCATCGATGGCTCCGTCAGGAAGGGCCAGCAGATAAAGATGATGGCAGTTGGCTCCCAGGCGCAGGTCGAGGAAGTTGGCGTGAGGCATCCGGATGAGGTTCCTGTCGAGAGCCTGGGCGTGGGCGAGGTGGGATATCTCGTCACGGGGCTCAAGGACCCATCGCTTGTGAAGGTCGGCGATACGGTGACGCTCGCCCGCGGTGGGGCAACGGAACCGCTGGAGGGATACCGCGAGGTGAAGCCCATGGTGTTCGCGGGCTTCTATCCAATAGACGGCGACCAGTACACCGCCATGCGCGATGCTCTCGACAAGCTGTCTCTAAACGATGCCGCGATGGTCTACGAGCCCGAGAGCTCACATGCCCTGGGCTTCGGGTTCCGAGTTGGTTTCCTCGGGCTCCTGCACATGGAGGTAGTGAAGGAGAGGTTGGAGCGCGAGTTCGACCTCGACCTCATCGCCACCGCTCCCAGCGTGGAGTACAAAGTGTTCCTAAAGAGCGGCGAGGTGGAGATGATCCACTCTCCGAAGGATTATCCCGATGCAGCTACCATCGACCACATAGAGGAGCCATACCTCAACGCATCTGTGCTCGTCCCGCCGGATTTCGTTGGAGCGGTCATGGAGGTTTCCGTCGATCACCGCGCCTCGATGACCGACATGCAATATCTCTCCCAGAACACCGTGGAGATAAAGATCTCGATACCCCTGGCCGAGTTGATAATGGACTTCTTCGACAAGCTCAAGAGCCGCACCAAGGGCTATGCCACTCTCGACTACGAGTTCAGTGGCTACAAGCCTTCTGACCTCGTGAAACTCGAGATTCTGATTTCGGGCAAGCCCGTGGATGCCCTCTCGTTCATCATCCACAAGGACAAGGCATATGCCCGTGGGAGCGCGCTCACCCGAAAGCTCAAGGAGGTAATTCCCCAGCAGCTCTACGAGGTGCCAATACAGGCGGCCATCGGAGGCCGTGTGATCGCTCGCACCAATGTGAAGGCCCGCCGCAAGGACGTGCTGGCCAAGTGCTACGGCGGCGACATCTCCAGAAAGCGCAAGCTGCTCGAGAAGCAGAAGGCCGGCAAGAAGCGCATGAAGGCAATCGGGAACGTGGAGATTCCGCAAGAGGCCTTCATGGCGATACTCGAGGTCGACGACGAGTGAGCCGGTCCGATGGTGCGTCGAGGATGCGTGCCCTCATAGATGAGAACCCGTTTTTCCTAGCGCCCATGGCGGGATGGACCGATGTGGTGTACCGCTCCATATGCAAGGAGATGGGGGCGGGGCTGACCTACACCGAGATGGTATCGGCGCAAGGGTTGGCGCACGGGAGTTCGAAAACCGCCGAATATCTTGAGATTTCAGAAGTCGAGGGCCATGCGGTCGTGCAGCTTTTCGGGGCAGAGCCCAAGGTCATGGCAGAGCAGGCCCCTCGCGTTTGCGATGAGCTCGGGGAGAAGGTCGCTGCAATCGATATCAACATGGGTTGTCCCGCACGAAAGGTCGTGAGGAAGGGAGAGGGATCCGCGCTGATGCGAACTCCCAAACTTGCCGCCAGCATCGTCTCCGAGATGGTCGAAACCGCATCTGTCCCCATCACCGTGAAGTTCCGCCGTGGATACGAGCATGGCGTAGAGACCGCTCCTGACTTCGCCAAGGAAATGGAGCAGGCTGGCGCAGCGGCAATTTGCATTCATGGAAGGTATGCTACCGACCTCTACCACGGGAAGAGCGACTGGGGCGTGGTGAAGCGCGTCAAGGATTCAGTCGAGATTCCCGTCATCGCCAGCGGGGACCTTTTCAGCGCCGAGGATGTGCTCGACTGCATTGCGCAAACCGGCTCAGATGCCGTGATGATCGCTCGCGGCGCCCAGGGAAACCCATGGATTTTCCAGCAGGTTCACGAGCTGGTGGAGCATCGTCTGGCAGGCGATACAGAGTGGAGGCCAAAACCGGTTGGTCTTGCCGAACGGTTGCAGATGATGCGCCGACATGTGAGGATGCTCGCAGAGGTCGACCCTCACGCCGTGGTCAAGATGCGCACGTTCTTCTCCCCCTATTTCAAGGGAATGCCGCAGGCTTCGCGCTTCAGGGGAGAGGTGATGAGCTGCGAGACGCTTGACGACTTTGAGAAATTCTTCGACCGGATTTGGCAAGAGGCTTCCGCACACGGGTTGGGAGATGTCTCTCCCCACGTGTAGGGCGCGGCACATGCTGCCGAGGAATCAGAGCGCGGACCGGAAGAGGATTCTCCCCACGTGCAGGGCGAGTCGCAGGCTGCCGAGGTCTCAGAACATGGCACGTCACGTGCAGCTGATACCCACGTGCAGGGCGCGGAACAAGCTGCCGAGGGCTCAGAGTGCGAACCGGAAGAGGGCGAAGGAAAATGAGAGATTCATTCAAGTCGCTATATCTGCATGTCCCTTTTTGTGTGAGACGTTGCGCCTACTGTGACTTTCAGACTTCGGCTGTTCCTGTCGACGATCCAGCTATCGATTCCTGGCTGTCCAACATGGGGGAATCGCTCGGCAAAGCTTCTTCTGCTGGGATGCTCGACGGCGTCGAAACCATCTACATTGGAGGCGGGACGCCTTCTTATCTCGGAGAAGAACGACTCGCCACGCTGCTGCACGAGATTTCCGAGGCCTTGGATTTGAAGTCGTTGCGGGAGTTCTCCATCGAGGCCAACCCCGATTCCTTCACAGAAGGAGTTGCCGATGTTCTTGAGGAAGGCGGTGTTTCCCGTATTTCCCTCGGGTTGCAGAGTTTGGACGATGAGGTCCTGCAGACCCTCGGGCGTGTCCATGATGCCGAGACGGCTCGAAATGCACTCGGACTTGCCTGTTCGAAGTTTGGGAACGTGTCTGCAGATGTCATCTGTGGCGTAATGGGGCAGAGCGAGGAATCGCTGTCTTCAACGCTTCACGAGGTTGTTTCCGCAGGCGTCTCCCATGTGAGCATCTATCCTCTAATGGTGGAGGAGGGAACTCCTCTGGCGAAGAAAGTTGAGGAATTCGCGGTTCCTGGCATCGATGAGGGCAAGCAGGCAGATCACATGGAGCTTGCCGAGCAAGTTCTCGCAGAATCCGGATTCCATCGATACGAGGTGGCGAGCTATTGCAAGCCCGACGCATGGAGCAGGCACAACGTTTGCTACTGGACCGGGAAACCGTATCTGGGGCTTGGCCCTGGAGCATCCAGCATGATGGGCTCGCGGGATTTGCGAGAGGTGCTCTCGAGCGGTGCTCTCGACGTCTGGAACCCACGTGTTCAGCAGGCCGTCACCAAAGCCTCTTTTGAATGCGAATCCTGGGATTGCGACCCGGTGCGTGCCAGGGTCTCACTATCTCTCGAAGACTGCGATGTGGAGCTGCTGAGCGCCAGGGAATCTGCCTGCGAGGACGCGATGCTCTCGATGAGGATGAGCATCGGCATGGGCGCTGGGGACTTCAAGCGATTCGCCGCCGAGGCGCCCTCTCTGGAATCGGCTGCGCAAAAAGTGGTCGATGAGGGGTTGGCAGAGTGGCTTGCCCCGGAACAGATCGAGGCTGCGGGGAAAATCGATACCAGCATCCTGGAGGCCACTTGCGACATGAGCGAGGACAGGCTCGTTCCCACCCACCGCGGTTGGCTCATGGGCAACGAACTGTACGGGGAATTCTGGGCCTGCGCATCCGATTAGCCGCTCGTGCAATATCATCCCGCGCTTGTAAAGCGATAGGCTCAGAGAATTAGCACTCTAACCCTTAAGCTGCTAAACTGACTGTCATATGGGGTAAATCGAGCCCGTGCTCATCATTTTCCCTTTGCGGGGCCGCCAATAAACAGGTCCTGCAGTTCACAAATGCAAGGAGGTTGAGATGCTGAGCGAGAGAAGAAGGAAAGTCCTCAACGCTCTGATAGAGGAATATATCTCGACCGCTGCGCCTGTAAGCTCGCGTGCTATCGTTGGAAACCACAGCTTGGGCGTCAGCTCGGCCACGGTTCGCAACGAGTTGTACGTTCTGGAGGAGGACGGCTATGTCAAGTCGCCGCATGTATCTTCCGGGAGGATTCCCACGGATGCGGGCTATAGAACCTTTGTGGACGAACTGTTGGAGAACATTCCCGAGGACAGCGAGGAGCAGACAGTGGCCGACCAATCGGTTGCCGAAGACCTTCGTGCGAGTGCCGACGAGCTCGATGAGCTCCTGAAGCGCACCAGCAAGGTCCTGAACAAGTTCACCGATTGTCTTGCGGTGGTCATGGCTCCCAGGGTCACGAAGATCGCCCTCAAGCAGATTGCGCTGGTCCAGATGGATTCGCGCCACGTGATCGTTGTTGTTGCCATCAAAGATGGCCGTGTGGTGAACAAGGTGGTCGAGCTCGAGCATGATCACTCTTCCGAGGAGATCCATGCCCTGGAGATGATGCTCAACGAGGAGTACGACATCAAGGGCAGGTTCGATCCCCTGACCGATTCCAAGGCACACACTGCTGTCCGCGATGTCCACGTGAACATGAGGGGAGAGCTCGACAAGCTGATCTCCAGCATCGACGATTGCCTTGTGGAAGAAGAGCGCGAGCGCGTGCACCTCAATGGAATAGACGACCTGCTCTCTCAACCGGAGATGCAGAACATGGCTCTCACAATGGGCTTTGCAAGATTGTTCGAAGACGACCTCATGATGTTCCGTCTGCTCGGAGATCTTCTCGCAAGCAAGGGCATCAGCGTCCGCATTGGGCACGAGAACGCTGACGAGGCGCTCTCTGACGTATCGGTAGTGGCCTCTAGCTATGGGGATGATGATGGTGAGGGTATAGTTGCCATAGTCGGCCCAACGCGAATGGACTACGAGAGGGTCATCGAAGCCGTGCGGCACGTTTCCGGTTTCCTGAGCGAGACCATGAGGGACAAGGACTGATTTAGGAGTTCGAATTGGCTAAAGATTATTACGAGATTATCGGTGTCGATAGGAACGCCACCCAGGACGAGATCAAGAAGGCCTTTTACAAGAAGGCAAGGAAGGTTCATCCAGATGTAAGTGACGACCCCGATGCCGAGGCCAAGTTCAAGGAGCTCAACGAGGCTTATGACGTGCTCTCCGACGAGAAGAAGAGGGCTCAGTACGACAGGTTCGGCACCGTGGACGGCTCGATGGGCGGATTTACCGATTTCTCCGATATCTTCGGCGGCGGCTTTGGAGGCATGGGAGACATCTTCGACACCATCTTCGGCGGCGGTATGGGCGGAAGCGCCACGAGGGTTCGCACTGCAGGCCGCAACATGAAGATTGGGCTTGCGGTGTCCCTTGAGGAGGTCGCCACTGGAACCACGAAGGAGATCGGCTACGAGAGGATGGCTCCGTGCGAGACGTGCGGCGGCTCCGGCGCAGCAGAGGGAGGCAAGGTCGTAACTTGCAGTACCTGCGGCGGCAGGGGAGTCGTCACCAGCACCCAGCGCACGATGCTGGGCACCGTATCCACCCAGACCCCATGTCCGGATTGCCATGGAGTTGGAAAGAGGGTCGACAAGCCATGCCCGGACTGCGGAGGCGAGGGCCGTGCCCGTAAGAAGGAGAAGGTGAAGGTCGAGATCCCCAAGGGCGCCCGCGATGGACAGCAGATCACAATAGAGGGGTATGGCGAGGCTGGAATCAACGGCGACGTGTCCGGCAACCTCATCGTGGTCATCCAGACGAAGGAGAACGACTATTTCCAGCGCGACGGAGACAACCTCCACACGCGCATCAACATCGACATGCTGCAGGCCGCGCTCGGTGCGACGATCTCGATTGAGGGAATCGTCCCAGACGAGAACGTGGACGTCGAAGTCCACCCAGGAACCCAAAACGACGATATCATCCGCGTGAAGGGCAAGGGCCTGCCACGTTATGGCAGCGATAACAGAGGAGACCTCTACGCCCACATTTGGGTGGACATCCCCAAGCACTTGAACAAGGAGGAGCGCGAGGCGCTCGAAAATGCCGCAGATGTCATGGAGATCGATTACGACGAGGACAAGTCCACGTTCCAGAGGATCAAGGACAAGCTCTCATAGAGATCGTTCCGGAGGTTAGCAATGGCATTGCCGCTTTTCTTCTTGGAAGATGGGTTCGATACAACCGAGTTGGTTCAATCCCTTGCCGACGGGAATGTGGTCGCATGCGCCTTCCCCAAGGAAGAGATCAAGCACATGTCGGTTCTTAGAATCTCGAAGGGGGAGCACATCGCCGTGGCCGATGGGCGCGGTCTTGCAATCGAGGCCGAGTACGAGGGTGTTCCCGACAAGGACTTTCAGGGAAACGCCGTGTGGCCGGGAAAGGGTGCAGAGCTCAGGTTGCTGAGAGCCATCGGAGAGTTCCCGCTGCCATATCGCCCCAATCTCACATTGGTTCAGGGAGTATCGAAGGGCGAGCGCATGAACTTGCTCACGAGGCAGTGCGTGGAGCTTGGAGTCAGGCGGATCATTCCGGCTATGACCGCCCGGTGCATCGTGAAGCTCGAGGGTGACAAGCGAGAGTCGAGAGCAGAGAGGTTGAGGGCAATCGCGCTATCTGCCGCCAAGCAATCGGGACAACCTGTGGTTCCAGAGGTGCTCACTCCAATGGATTTCGACGATGCGGTCGAGATGGCGAAAAACGAGGCCGATGTGATTGTCATTCCCTGGGAGGAAAGCCATGACGGGTCGATTGCCGACGTGCTGCGCGATGTCCCAACCGATTCCAACGTCTTCCTGTTCATAGGGCCCGAAGGCGGGTTCGAGAAATACGAGGTGGATTCCGTGGTCGCTATCGGCGGGAAGGTCGTCTCGCTCGGAGACACGATCCTGCGCACTGAGACGGCCGGGACCATTGCAAGTGCGCTTGCGATTTACGAGCTTGGCGGACTGGGAAATTCAGGCAGGAGAATAAATGGCTGATCAGGAGCGGGGTACCTCTCGTCAGCCTCGTTTCCATGTGGTCAATCTGGGGTGCAAGGTCAACAGGGTGGAATCCGACACGATGGCAGCATCTTGCATTGCGGCCGGTGCGGAGCCCTGCGAGCTGGACCGAGCCGACGTTGTTATCGTCAATACCTGCACGGTCACGGCAGAGGCGGATGCCAAGACGAGAAAGTCCATCAGGCATGCGGCCGGTCTCTGCAGGGGACCAGTTATCGTCACGGGATGTGCGGCTGCCATCGACCCCGAGCAGCTTCAGAGCCTTGCTCCAAATGTGATCGTGGAGCCTGTTCAGTTCAAGGCATCCAAGATTGCGGTGGATGCTCTGAAGGCCGTGGGATCTGGAATCGGTGGGATGGCAACGGGAATCGTGACTTCAGCTGACGACCCGACTCCGGAAAGCCTGAAAATCGAGTCTCCCGAGGCAATCAGGATCCGGGCTACCGACAACTTCAAGACACGCATGGACATCAAGATCCAGGACGGTTGCGAGAATGCATGCACCTACTGCATCGTGCATGTGGCGAGGGGGGAGGCCAGGTCGGTTCCTCTCCGCACTGTCGTGGACGAGGTATCGGTTGCATCCGAATCGAATGTGGGCGAAGTAGTTCTCACCGGCATCAACCTTGGAGGCTATGACGATCACGGGATTCGGCTTCCAAAGCTGGTGAGCGCGATCTTGGAAGAGACCCCGATAGGCCGTGTGAGAATCTCCTCGATCGAGCCGCAACATGTTACTTCTGAGCTGCTCGAGGTTCTGTCGGAAAATCCTGGCAGGCTGTGCGCGCATTTTCATATCCCACTTCAGTCTGGGTGCGACAAGACCCTTGCGGAAATGGGCAGGGGCTATGATTCGGAAGCCTATCTGAAGATGGTGCATGAGCTTCGCAGCGTTCGTCCCGATGTTGCCATTTCCACAGATGTGATTGCGGGATTTCCAGGTGAGACCGATGAGGATTTCGAGCAGAGCTACGAGTTTTGCAGGAGAGTCGGGTTCTCCAGGATGCACGTTTTCAGATACTCGAGACGCCCGGGAACACCTGCTGCGGAGAGATCGGATCAGGTGGATTCCGAAGTCATGTCAATTCGAGCACAGCGCCTGCGGAGCTTGTCTAAGGAAATGCAAGCTGATGATATTCGGAGAAGAATCGGAAATGTCGAACAAGTTTTGATGATGAGCTCGCAGAAAGGCATGAGCGAAAGCTATCATGATGTTGTGAGCGAAAAGCCACTGGAAAGGGGCGCTCTATTGAGAATGCGCCTTGAAGGTGTGGATGAGGAGGGGCGCTTGCTTGGAGCTCCCCTGGACTAAGCTCAGGTTGTGTTGAATTGTCGGAATGGAAGCAAGCGGCAAAAGGAAATTGACCAGCAGGTCTGGTATGAGAACATTGCAAGTTGGGAATCGCGCGAAGCACTGGGAGGTAAGACCTATTGGAATCTACTCGAGTTAGCCTCAAGGTACCGCAGAGTTTTGACATGAGGGGGCTTGTGGGGCCTCAGGACAGGTACCTGCACATGATCGAATCAAGGTTCAACTCAAAGATAACTGTTCGAGGAGACACTATCACCATTGTCGGAGACCCAGTTGAGAACCAAGTTCTCACGTCCCTCTTCTCGGATTGCATCAAGACCGTAGAGGAAGAGGGGGAGCTTTCCGATACCTTTGTCGAGAAGGCCATAGACTTGGTGCGCAGTGGGGAGTTTGCCCCGTCTGCGCTTCGTGACGATATCTTGCTGACTTATCGCGGCAAGGCGGTTCGCCCCAAGACTGCCGGTCAGAAGAAGTACGCTGATGCAATTGCCAGGAACACGATCACGTTTGGAATCGGCCCGGCTGGAACCGGAAAGACCTATCTGGCAATGGCGATGGCGGTTGCCGCGCTCAAGCGCAAGGAAGTCGGGAGGATCGTGCTGTCCCGGCCGGTCGTTGAGGCGGGCGAGTCCCTGGGCTACCTGCCCGGAACACTCAACGAGAAGATCGACCCCTACGTGCGTCCCCTTTACGACGCGCTCTTCGAGATGGTGGACACCCAGCATGCGAACTCGCTTCTAGAACAGGATGCGATAGAGATCGCCCCTCTGGCCTACATGAGGGGCAGGACATTGAACGACTGCTTCATCATCCTCGACGAGGCGCAGAACACCACCCCCCAGCAGATGAAGATGTTCCTCACCAGGCTCGGCTTTGGGTCGAAGATGGTGGTTACCGGCGACATCACGCAGATCGACCTGCCCAGAGGCGAGTCCGGTCTAGTGCAGGTCCGCGACATCCTCGATGGCATCAAGGGGATCGCTTTCTGCAATCTCACCGGAAACGATGTGGTCAGGCATTCGCTCGTGCAGAAGATAGTGAGCGCTTACGACGCAGCATCGTCAAGGGAGAAAGGCTCTTCAGATGAGAAGAAGGGTTCAGAGAAGTAGCTTG
This sequence comes from Coriobacteriales bacterium, assembly GCA_050946255.1. Lineage (GTDB taxonomy): Bacteria > Actinomycetota > Coriobacteriia > Coriobacteriales > CADBOM01 > JBMNUL01. Next base: position 21,000 of record JBMNUL010000008.1, read on the forward strand.
CCCAACCTCAGGTGAAACCCTTCTATTAGGGGAAAAGCTTCAGGGAAGCAGCTTGCCCATCTTCGGTCGGAACCATTCTTTTTGTGAGAAAGCTCCAGAGTATAAGTTGTCCAATCTCGGTCGAAACAACAGTTGCAGTTGATAAACATCAGGTTTCTGAATGAAAAATACCTGGCATGCTCCTCTACAACCGTGATTTTTAATTCCTTAAGCTAAATTCGACACCTATGATTCACATAGTGCCCAATTTCCTAGAGTCTGTGTTTTGCAGCAAACATATGGGACGAGCATGTGTGTCGCAGGGAAATATACGTGGATTGATGATAGGAGCTTGTCATGCCCTATACGATAGATGTTGATATCGATGAGAACGTAATTCCTTTCTTGGAGAAGGAAGTGGCGCCCGAGTGCGAATGGGCGGTAAAGCCAGATATTATGGGCGGGTATGTCAACGATCTGGTTGGCTTCATTCTCGGAGAGGAAGAAGTCGACTCTGATAGGAACGTGGAGGCTTCGGTCTCATTCGTGTCAAAGGACAAGATCCACGAGCTCAACTCCAAGTTCCGCAACATCGATTCTCCCACCGACGTTCTGTCCTTCCCATGCGACAATCCTGCCGAAACCGAGGATGAGCTGGTCGAGCTGGGTGATATCATCATTTCTCCAGAGATTGCCAACAAGCAGGCTGCAGAGTACGGTAATACCTATATTGAGGAGATAAGCCTGCTCATCACGCACGGTGTGCTGCACCTGCTCGGCTACGATCACGTCGAGGACGACGAGGCCGAGAAGATGGAGGCCCGGGAGCGCGAGCTGAGGGAAGCCTGGGAGAGGATAAAATGACCAACGACGCCGGGGGCGGCAAGCCTGACATCTCCAAGAACCGAAGCATTAAAAGTCTTGGGAAGGCCATGAGGCTCGCAATCGCCGGCATTGTTAAAACGTTCAAAACCGAGCGCAACATGGCCATCTTCGTTGTGGTCGCAATAATTGCACTCGTTCTCTGCGCGGTGCTGAGGTGCACCCCGGTCGAATGGTGCATCGTGATAATCATGATCGCGCTCGTCTTCACCACAGAGCTCATCAACACGGCAATCGAGTCTGCTGTCGATCTTACGACCAGCGAATTCCACCCCAAGGCGAAAGATGCCAAGGATATCGCAGCTGGTGCCGTATTCTTCATCTCGATGGCGTCGGCTGTCGTCGGGATCATAGTCTACATTACAGCGTTCTTGAGGCTCATCTAGGAGAAGGCCATGGCAGAACAGAACACGGAAAACGCTCCGGCGGAAGAGTTCCGCAGTGGCTTCGTGACTTTGGCGGGCAGGCCGAATGCCGGCAAATCGACTTTGCTGAACGCTGTGATGGGGGAGAAGATCGCAATCACGTCTAGCGTGCCGCAGACAACGAGGCACAGGTTCCGCGCTGTATACGATACCGACGACATGCAGATGATTCTCGTCGATACCCCTGGAATCCACAAGCCGCACGACCCACTTGGTGAAGAGCTCAACTACTCTGCAATCCAGGGAATCCATGATGTCGACGTCGTGGCGTTTCTCCTCGACGCGAGCAAGCCCGTGGGTAAGGGAGACATCTTCGTGCTCAATCAGCTGGCGGAGGTGGATTGCAGCAAGATCCTTGTAGTGAACAAAGCCGATTTGGTCTCTCAGCACGAGTCCGAGCTGCAGGTGGTTCGTGCGAGCAGGCATCTCGATTTCGACGACGTCGTGGTTTGCTCGGCGCTCAAGGGATTTAACGTGGATGGGTTCATCGCAGCTGTGCGGGAGCTTCTGCCCGAGGGGCCGAGATGGTTCCCAAAAGGCATTGGCACAGACCAGCCCACAGAGGTGATAGTGGCGGAGTTCATCCGCGAGAAGATTCTCCGCAGCACTTACGATGAGGTGCCGCATGCAGTGGGGGTTCTCGTCGACGAGATGGAGTACTCCGAGAAGAAGGACATCTACCGCATCTACGCCTCGATTTTCGTAGACCGCGATTCCCAGAAGGGAATCATCATCGGCAGCAAGGGCGAGAACATCAAGCGAATTGGCACCGAGGCCAGAATCGACTTGGAGCATTTCCTCGGGTCGAAGGTTCATCTCGAGCTCAAGGTCAAGGTCAAGCGCCACTGGAGAAACGATGCTGCGCAGATAAGGCGCTTCGGCTATGGCGAGGGTTTGTAAGGCGGCGAGTCTGGTATGCCATCATACAAGGCCAATGCAATAGTTCTCAAGAAGACCAAGCTGGGGGAGCAGGATCTGATCCTCACGCTCCTTTCCGAGGATGGCTTCAAGATTCGCTGCGTTGCGAAGGGCGCGCGCAAGCCCGGTAGTACTTTCTCGGCCAGACTGGAGGTTTTCTCCGTTGTGGACCTGCTTCTCTACAAGGGCAAGAACTTGGATACGATAACAGAGGTCAAGGTACTGGATTCCAACGTGGATTGCCGACGCGACGTCGAAAGGCTTTCCTATGGAGCCGTGATTGCCGAGCTAGTCGAGGACACCGCGCTCGAAGGACAGGAGACTCCGATATTGTTTCCGCTGACCAGAGCGGGGCTGAGCTCTCTGGGGCGAGCTTCAGATGAGGCTCTTCCATTCGTGACCAGCGCCTACCTGATGAAGGCCATTGCCTATCTTGGGTACAAGCCCTCTTTCGGGGAGTGCACTGTGTGCGGAAAACCCAATCCCTTGGATGGGAGCGGGAAGTTCAGCTTGTCAGCCGGGGGATGGGTCTGCGGCGAGTGTCTGGAATTTGCAGGCGATGATCCGATGGATTTCGTGGACTCCACCACTGCTTCTTGGGTCAACGCTCTGCTTGGGATGAAGTTCGAGCAAATCGAGGATATGTTCGGAGGTGGGCAGAGCGCCGGAGAAGCTTCGGGCACCGGAGACGGGCAGAGCGCCGGGGTAGCCTCGGGCGTCGATTCTGGGCAGGGCACAGGTGAAGCTTCGACAGTCGATGCCGGGCAGGACGATTCAGATGGTCAGAGCGCGGACAACGTCGGTGCATCTGAAGAAGAGGCCCGCAACGAAAACTACAACGCCCTTGCCGGACAGCTGCTCGACTTCTGCGAAAAGTGGGTTGCAGTGCATCTGGGACTGAAGCTCAAGTCGCTCTCGTACCTCTCCCACATCCACGCATAGCGCGATTCGGCCGTTGCTCCCAAGCTTCTTTTCCTTGAACAATTTTCGGGGATTCCCAAGCTTGCCCCAGAAAATTTCCAGCGTCCTGCCAACCTTCTCTTGGCTCTCTATTTCTGGGGCCACGCCCAACTTCCCCCATCGAAATGTCCTGCACGTATAAAGGAAGGGCGCCGTTTCCGACGCCCCTCCAAGAAGTGCTGGTTAATTGATGCTTGCGAGAAAGTTACTCTGCAACTGCATCGAGCTGATGCTTTGCAGCGAACTTCTTCCTGTAGATCGGCATAAGGGCGATAGCGGCGACAAGGCCGACGATGCCGAAGAAGAGGTTCGGCCAGAACAGCGAATTCCAATTGGAGGTAACTGCAACCATGGTGCCGCAGATCGAAGTTGCGAGCGTTCCGATGAGGTTGGAGACCAGCGAGAGAACACCGGTTCCCATGGAAACCTCTTCCTGGTTCTTGCAGATTTCAGGCAAGATCGTGAAGCACACAGGCGGGAACAGCCTGGAAACGATGCCGTAGAAGAACATGTATGCAATTACAGCGCCGCTGCCTGGGAGGTCGAACATGATGACGCCGGCGATTGCGGTGAAGATCATGACCCAGAGGTTCAGGGTGTTGTACTTCTTGTTCGGGATCTTGTTGAGGATGAAGCCCCAGACGAATCCCATGACGACCATGACGTAGCTGCAGATGGAGCTCAGGCTGTTGGCCTCGGCCATATCCATGCCGAATCCGCCGCCAGCGGTAACGATTCCGGTGGTCGGGTCGGTATATGCGGTCGCAGGAGCCTCAAGGTAGGTGGGGAAGTAATTACCAAAAGCAGCAGTTGCAAATCCGAAGCAGAAGAAGCAGAGGATGAGCATCCAGATACCGCTGTTCTTGAGGGAATTGCTCATCTTCGCCTTTTCACCAGTCTCCTCGGCCTTGGGAAGGAAGCTGTTCTCTGGCCCAGGCATCTTGCCGAAGATGAGGATCAGGACAAAACCGATGATCATGAGCACGAAGAGCATCCACCAGATGTTGACCCATGCCAGGGGCGAGTCGCCACCCATTTCGACCAACGGGGTGGAGGTGGTGAGAACGATCAGCATTCCGAAGGAAATCCAGGTAGCGGAAATCGAGTTCGGGAGACCACGCTTCTCAGCGGGGAACCATGCGCCGATGACTACTGGAGGAGCAGTCATCCAAGCGCCATATGCGAGAGTTCCGAAAACGTTGAGGAACATGAAGACGACAAACGGGAAGCCAGCGTAAGCTGCCCAAATCTGAAGTGCCACGGAAACGAAGAACAAGATGCAGCAGATGAGCATCAAAAGACGCGGGCCATACTTAGCCTGGAACGGTCCCGAGACAAGAGCTCCCACGAGGGTGAACAGCGAAACGAGTGCGGAAACATTTCCGTACGTTCCGATGTCAACCTGGAAGTATTCCATCATCAGTGGCACAACAGTCATTTGCCTGAAGGTCACAATTGCCGCAAACGTGGCCATGATGACTACCATGACGGTAACTAGCCACGCTCTCTTGGCGTTGTAAACTGGTGCTGTTTCAGCCATTTACAAATCCCCTCTCTTTTTGTCAATTTGCATTTGCGACTTCAGCCATTTTGCCTCTCATGAGAGAGCAAATTACACACAAAACCCATAATTATTCTGATAAAGGCAAAGAAGCAAACGCAACTTTCACAAAACGTACGTAAGATAACCCAATTTTTGAAAAAAGTACATTTTATTTCCACTTAAATTAAAAATGCGATGCCATTAGAGAGATTTTTCAATCAAGACTGAATTAAAAGTGGGGGCCTATCGAAGAAAAGGCTAGTTGAAATACTTACAAACGCAATAGGATTTCAGATTCTATTATTGCATCCTCCCAAACACGAGCCTTGATATTTCAAAACCAATATTCCAGGAATCCGGGGCGCTCGCCCCAACTCAACCACCTTATATATAAATAGGGACGGGAAACAGGAGGGGGAAATAGTTGCGGGAAACAGGAGGGGGGAATAGTTGTGGGAAACAGGAGAGGGGGATGTTCGGTACCTCAACTCGACTCATGTGGGAATTGACTTCTACATCTACTTTGCCCGTCACTAACCACAACAATCCAACCCCTAGCTCGCCAAATGTTTCCATGTTCAACTTTAATCTTCTTCAAATTCCGGCGAATAAGCCATATACTCTTCTTGAATTGACGTGTCCCGCACCGCTGGTCGTAGGACTTTGGTGTGGAAGACCAAATCCAGGTTGAAGGAGGTTGTGCCATGTATGAATTCAGTGGAGCCACCGACCGTATCTTGAAGATGCGCGACTTGGTTCGAAATCGCTGCATCGAAATCGATGCTTCGCGCGGCGAGATCGTCACTGACGTCTACAAAGAGTGCCAGAGCTACCCGCCGCTGATTCTCGATGCCGTGATGCTCCGAGAGATTTGCCGTAGAAAACCGATTCGCGTCGAGGACTTCGAGGTGATTGTCGGAAACAAGGGCAAGGGCTTCTGCGGACATAGCGTATATCCCGAGTGGGGCCCATCATGGGGATACATCGGCGCCGAGATGGACAAGGGACTGTGGAACCTTCAGGACGATGGGTACTATCACAATGCACCCGACGCCCTGGTTCCCCAGAAGATCCGTCCAGAGGAGCTGGACAAGATTCAAGAGATCTCCGAGTGGTGGACTCCCGAGAAGTGGAAGGGCACGACTTGCGATGTCTGGAAGCCAGACTATTACGATGAGCTGAAGGAGCTCTGCGCAACTCCGTACACCGACCACAACATCGGGCTGCTTCACCTGCCAATGGGTCACGATGTTGCCGGATACGAGAAGATCATCCGCGTGGGCTACAAGTTCATCTATGACCAGGCCAACGACTGGATGGAAGAGCACCGCGGCAACCTTCTCGGCCATGACATCGAAAAGTATATTTTCTACAAGGCTGTCTCGATTTGCTGCGAGGGCGCCATGACCATGGTCAAGCGTTACTCAGAGGCATGCTCCGAGAAGGCCAAGGAGACCACCGACCCGGCTCGCAAGGCAGAACTCGAGAAGATGGCCGACGGGCTCATGTGGATCTCCGAGAATCCTGCGCGCAACTTCTGGGAGGCCGTGCAGGGCATCATGATGTACCAGGTGTTCATCAACGAGGAGACGATCATCCCGTCCCCCGCACTCGGACGTTTCGACCAGTACGTGTGGCCTTACCTCGAGAAGGACCTCGCAAATGGCGATATCACGTTGGAACAAGCTCAGGAGATAGTCGACGGCTTCTTCCTGAAGTGCAACTGCTTCTACTCTGCAGGACCAGATGCCGCCACCGTTATCACCGGAGTTGGCAACACCTACCAGCACACCACGATCGGCGGAGTCAACCGCGATACCGGCGAGGACGCCACCAACCCGGTAACCTACATGGTTCTCGAGACCGTTGGGCGCCTGAAGCTGCACGACCCCACGATTTCGCTCCGCATCAACAAGAACACGCCCGACAAGCTCTGGGAGTGCGCGCTTTCGACCTCCAAGCTCGTCGGCGGGCTGCCGCTGTTCCAAAACGATGAGGTCATTATCCCCACGTTGATGAAGCAGCGCCACTTCACGTTGCGCGACGCCCGTGACTACGGGGTCATCGGTTGCCAGGAAATCGTCGGGTGCGGAAATGACTGGCCTGCAGGAAACGGAGCTCATCCACCTAATGCAACCGTGTACTGGTCCGTCATCCTCGACATGGCCCTGAACGATGGCCAGAACCCGATGAACAAGGCGCAGGCCAGCCTGCATACTGGATATCTCTATGAGATGACCAACATCGAGCAGGTCCACAATGCATTCGAGAAGATGATCCGCTATATCTTCAGGATGTACATATCCACTCAGAACTACACCGAGTACGTGTCTCGAATCACTTGCCCGCAGCCTGGATATTCGATGTCGATCGAGGGTTGCATGGAGAGCGGATACGATGTCATGAACGGCGGCGCGAAGTACAACGCCTACGGTGGAACGGCAACTGGACTTGCCACCGTGGCAGACTCCTTCACCACGATCAAGTACATGTGCTTCGACCACGACTACTGCACGACCCGCGAGCTCTATGATGCCTTCATGGCCAATTGGGAGGGCTACGAGGAGTTGCGCCAGCGTTGCCTCAACGAGGTACCGCACTATGGCAACGCGGATCCCTATGCAGACATGGAGCTCAAGTGGTGCGTCGACCTATGGGTGCAGCTGTGCTCTGAGATTACTGGACTTCGCGAGGACATTTACACTGCCGGAATGTACGGCGCTGCCGATCACGTGGCTCAGGGCTATGAGACTTGGGCGACGCCGGATGGACGTCTTGCCGGCACTCCTATCGCAGATGCGATGAGCCCTGCTCAGGCACGCGACAAGAACGGCCCAACTGCAATCTTCCAGTCGACGCTCTGCTTCGATCACCATCGCTTCCTCGGTGGAATGGCCCTCAACATCAGAATGCACCCGACGGTGCTTTCCAACGACCAGGGCCTTGAGAAGCTGCGCGACATGAGCCGCACGTTCCTCGACGAGGGCGGAATGGAGTTCCAGTACAACGTCGTCGATACCGACACGCTGCGCGATGCGCAGGAGACTCCGGAAGATTATCACGACCTGGTCGTCAGGATCGCCGGATACTCCGCGTATTTCGTGGAGCTCGACCACGACCTGCAAAACGACATTATCTCCCGCAACGAGAACATGATTTAGTGATTTTGCGGGTTCGAGTGATTGCACTAGCAGAGGGGGAGCTCAAGGCTCCCCCTCTTCATGTTTGCTTTTTGACGTCAGGCTTTCTGCCCAGTACCAGGCTTGACGTCATGCTTTCTGCCCGGTGCTTGGCGGTCCAGGGGGCACGGGCCCGTACGCCTTGGCTGCCAGCTTTCCGTCTTGTAAGCCTGTGGAATCGGTGCTCGTAAGACCAGCAGCTTAGTCTGTGAAGTATTTCCTGAACGACTCCGACTGTGCCATGAGAATGTTGCAGTCGTTCTTCAGACGATCTCGAAGCGGGGCGTCGTTTAGGTCTATGTGGTAGCGCTGCTCGATTGTCTTGATTCTATAGAGCACATTGTTGCGGTGCATTCCCAAGCGCTCTGAGATGGGCTTCGTCTTCCGATCGTAGAAGAGGTAGTAGTAGATAACCGCGAGGTCGTTGGTGCCGTATTCGTCATCGTGCTCGATGATCCTTCGAATCGGAAGAGTCCTGTAGCAGAAGCTCAGGTAGTCGGGGTTGAATGCCCCCTCGTTGTCATAGATATAGTAGGAATATGGGGCAGCTTCGTAGAACTGGTATACCCTCGACCTCTTTCTGGACTCATCCATCCCTGTGGTCCTGCGCACATCGATGCATTGCTTTGCGTTTTTCGTTACCTTGGTCTGGGTGTATGTGAATTTGAGATCTTCAATGGAATCTGCTGCGTCGGAAATGAAGGCGTCGCAGTTGTGGGAATGGCAGAAAATATTGCATCTCGTAACGAAGTCCCCGCTTGCCTGAATCATCTTCGCTTCGTCGTAGACGAACAACAAGGCTTCATCATTGTGAAGGAATGCAGTGCTCTCTGGGAAAGCCGTCTGCAAATTGGAGACGAACATGGACCTGACGTTTGGAGATTCCGAGTAGATTCCCCCGAACAAGACGAGCCTATATGAAGCATCGTACTTCAGTCCAACAGATTCAGCCTGATGGGCAACGATAACCGTGCTGTGACCCTTTCCATCGATTAGGAACGAGAGCAATGCACCTTTTGGCGAAGTGTTGCTTGAGCGGTCCATCTTGAACTTCTTCACTGCTATGGCGCTGCACTGCTTGCAGAAGATGCTGAAATATTCTCGGAGGGCAGGGGTAGCCTCATCCTTGCTTTTCAAGATGAGCCAAACTTGTCCAAGGAAGTTGTTGTCCTCTGTGAGCTCATAGGGTATGAAATAGAGACCTCCGGCCGAGCCGATGTTCACCCCGTCGAGGTTGTCGGGGTCATTCCAAGAAAACGATTTCTCGCCAGAGATCAATTCATTGATTAGGGACAGCACTTTGTCGGAGAAATCTTTGGTGAAATGCGTAAACGAAGCTGATTCCTCTGAAGTCTGTCCCTCAATGTTGTTGAGAGCATCGAAAATTGCAATGAACCCATTGATGTGTTCGGATGCTATGTCTATCAGGTCTTGGAAAGATCCAACCCTTGCTGTCGCCATCAGCGTCAACGTCCAATAGTTGATGGCGAGAATTCTCTCCTGGATTCTGGTGGCCAGTGCCTCCTCGCGCACGTTTGCACTCTTGGTTTCGCGGATTACCACGATGCTGTCGGTGAAATCATCGATCAGTTCAGTGATGTCGGCACTAAGTTCTTGGTTGACATGAAGAAGGAGCAAGCACATCGATTCTGGGTTGTCCTCTATTGTCCAGCGCACATTGTCCTTGTTGGTCAGGATGAGCTTGTTGGCGCTTGAGACGTTATGAGGATTTGCCTCTGGGACAATCAGAGCATCGGGTATGTCGCAAAGTGCGATTTTTCGGCTGCAGTCATCTGGAATATGTATGATCTCGAAATCGGACAGAGTTTCTAGAATCATGTTCAAAGTAGCAGAACCAGCATCTGATTCGATAAGGGAGTCGTAAGAGTTGTTCATTTCCCACCATCTTGAATTAGGTTGAAACTATTCAGATTAATAGATTTGTGCATATGCCCAAACAATAAAAAAGTAACATTCATTTCAAACTGTGACTAGATGTAAATTCGTGCCATATTATTGGCTTTTCTTTAGCGGTAGGTTAACGGTGAGGGAAATTCAAAAACTCATAGATTCTTCACTTCGCGAATGCACAAATGCTTTGCCGCTATAGAGATGGAAATTGGCAAAGCTCTTTGGAAATGACCCGGCAGCGAACTTCCGGCCAGCACATCAGAACTTCGGACCCGAGCTCTCTGTTGACGCCGCTCATGAAAAATTTTCGGATATACAATAACGGGTGCAAACACGGTTTGAGTTCAAGGCTCTTTTCGGCTGCGCGGGGGAATCCCGTCGGGCGTGGTCTTCTGCTTGGACGGGATGCGCACAGGGCTTGCGCTTAGAGTTCTTCTCGGATTCGAGAGCGAACTTAAGCCGAGTTTGGGTATCGTCTAGGCGCGAATTGGGTTTCGTGGATTTTCGCCTGGGTTTGAGATTGGATTTTTTGGCACCCGCCACAGCTCGATGCGCCTTGGCGGGAGAGATGATTTCGGATTGGAGATCTGTCTTGAAATTCTTGGTCAACTTTCCAATATTCAATGGATGTCTGAGGGACTTTGGGAACATGAGCGCTTTGGCAGAACAGTGTCGTAAATCTGGCGTCAGCGGATTGGAGGTAATATGGGATTACGACCCGTATACAGAGGAGATGCCTCCAAAAGAGCTTGTTGTTGGATACCACCTCAAGTTCTGGGCGAACTGGGTTGATTTCTGGAATGGCGACCGCGATGCGGTAATGAAGGAGTTCGGCAGCTGGGACAAGGTCCGTGAATACTATCACGGCGAAGGAAAGGCTGAAATTCTCGAACAGTACCGCGAAGACCTCCAGCGAGCCATCGACCTCGAGGCCGAATATGTCGTCTTCCATGTTTCCGAGGTTTCTCTCGACGAATGCTTCACATATGATTTCGTGCACACCGACGAGCAGGTCATCGATGCATCTATCGAATGCATCAACTCGGTCTTCGATGGAGTGACCTCAGATGTGGTTCTGTTGATGGAAAACCAGTGGTGGCCTGGTCTCACCTACACCAACCCCAAGATGACGAAACGTCTTCTCGATGGGGTCGAATGGCCAAACAAGGGGATAATGCTCGATACCGGGCACCTCCTCCACACCAACAACAAGCTTCGCACGCAGAAGGAAGCTGCCCGTTACATCATCCAGATGCACGAGGACCATCGCGAACTCGGCGAGATGGTCAGGGGAATGCATCTACATCAGAGCCTTACAGGGGCATATGTGGAGAGTCAAGGCTACAAGATTCCCGACGATGTTCCAAACAACCTTCCGGAGGATTATTGGAAGAAGTTATCCCGTGTGTACGACCACATTCTCAAGATCGATTGCCATCAGCCCTGGACAGACCCGTGCGTCGCAGACGTCGTGAGGGCGATAGATCCGGAATGGGTGAACAACGAGCTTGCGTCATGGCCGAGCGACGAGCACTTCAAGGCGCTTGATACTCAGATGGGCGCACTGGCTGCAGGAGGGTTGGCGGTTGGGCCGAAGGCGAATGCTGCTCGCGATGGAAAATGAATGGTTGGCGGTTGGGCCGAAGGCGAGTAAAGCGCACGATGGAAAGTGAATGAGCTGAGAACGCACAGTAGTGAGATGTACAGCATATATATTAGTGCGGAAGCGAACAGTACGGGATTAACGAGCGAGAACAATTCAAGAACGAAAGAAATAAACAGCACGGGAATGAACGAGATTGGAGATGCGCATGTACGAGTTCAGGCCAGTGACCGAAAGAATCGAGGAGATGCACCAGGCGGTGCGAAACAGGGTTATTCGCTACGACTCCTGCAGGGCTCGGATCACCACCGAGACCTGGAAGCAGTGCGGCGCCATGGTTCCAATACTCAGGCACGCAAAGACGTTCCGAAACATCTGCGAGCAAATGCCAAAGCGCGTGGAGGATTTTGAGGTCCTAGTTGGGAACATGGGCAAGTATTTCTGCGGCGGGTCAATTCAACCAGAATGGCAGGGCCCAGGTGACGAGCTGCAGATGGATGTTCAGTCTGGCCGGTGGACCCTTCGCGACGACGGCTTCTATCACAACCCAGATGACGGCGAGATTCGCCTCGCCGTGGCAAAGGAAGACTACGATTACTTCCTGGAGATAACCGACTGGTGGAAGGGCCGCACGCTGAACGACATCGCCTCGGCCTGGATGCCAGACGGGATGGAAGAGGTCGACCGTTGCGACGTCACCCCCTGTGGGAACAAGCTCCCCGCCATCGTGCTGCCAAGCGGCCACAGCACCCCTGGATTCAAGAAGATTCTCGAGCGCGGTTACGCCTCCATCAGGCAGGAAGCCCAAGACTGGCTCGACGCTCATCGGCTCAACCTTATGGCAGAGGATTCCGAGAGGGCCCTCTTCTACACTTCGGTCGTCGAGGCCACGACTGGAATCATCAACATGATCAAGAAGTATGGCGATACCTGCAAGGAAAAGGCTGCGTCTTGTGACGACCCTGCTCGAAAAGCCGAGCTCGAGCAGATGGCGGACAGCCTTTACTGGATTTCAGAGAATCCCGTGCGCACCTTCTGGGAGGCATGCCAGGCAACGATTCTCTACATGTTGGCGTTGTTCTTCGATTTCGTGCCGGATATCGGTTCGTTCGGACGCTTCGACCAGTACACCTGGCCCTACCTCGAGCGTGATTTGGCCGAGGGCCGCATAACCATGGACCAAGCCCAGGAGATCTGCGACTGCTTCTTCCTCAAGGTCAACGGATTCTGGGGAGGCGGCGAAGGTGAGATGGCCAAGATCGTTGGGCTTGGCAACACCTATCTCCACACGACGGTGGGAGGTGTTGACCCCGATACCGGCGAAGATGCCACGAACCCAGTTACATATATGGCGCTCGAAAGCGTTGGCAGAATGGGGCTCCATGACCCGACCATCTCCCTGCGTGTCAACAAGAACACGCCGGATAAGCTTTGGGAGTGCGCAATTGAGGTCAACAAGAGGGTCGGGGGACTTCCTCTCTTCCAAAACGACGAGCAGATCATTCCAGGTGTAATGAAGGAGATGGGGTTCTCCCTGAGGGATGCAAGGGACTATGCCATCATCGGCTGCCAGGAGATCACTGGCTCTGGCAACGAGTACTCCTCTTGCAATGGCATCAATCCTCCCGGAGGCTACGTGCACTATGCCACGATTCTCAACATGGCGATAAACGATGGCAAGAATCCGTTCAATGGCGAGCAGTGCGAGATCCACACCGGATTCCTCTATGAGATGAACTCGATAGAGGAAGTCAAAGAGGCTTGGTCCAAGCTCGCGTCGTATTTTCTCAAAGCCAACGTGACGCTGCAGAACTACGTTGACTACATTCTGCGTTACAACTCGCCTTATCCCGCGCTCTCGATCTCCCTGGAGGGATGCATGGAGAACGGCGTGGATTGCAGCTCCGGAGGAGCGAAGTACAACTCCTTTGGGGGAACAGCAGTAGGCTTGGCGACCGTGGCCGATTCTCTTACGGCAATCAAATATATGTGCTTCGATAAGAAGATATGCACTACACGCGAATTCTACGATGCTTGGATTTCCGGTTGGGAAGGTGAGGGAGCTCCTGAGCTGCAGGCCCGCATTATCAAGGAGGTCCCGCACTTCGGCAACTCTGATCCCTATGCTGATGAGATGATGGACTGGGTGACGGGTGCCTACTATCAGATCTGCACCGAATGCCACAACACCAGGGCACCTTATTTCAGGGCAGGTCTATATGGTGCGGCCGACCATGTTGCGCAAGGCTTCACCACCTGGGCCACTCCAGATGGACGTGTTACTGGCAAGCCGATAGCCGACGGTGCTTCTCCGGTGCAGTCCAGAGACGTCAACGGCCCCACGGCAGTCCTCCAGTCAGCAAACTGCTATGGGCAGAACAAGTTCATGAACGGAATGGCGCTGAACCTTCGCATCCATCCGACTGCTGTAGCCGACGATAGGGGAATGGGAAAGCTCCGCGACATGACCAAGGCCTACCTCGAGCAGGGCGGTATGGAAGTTCAGTACAACGTTGTGTCTTCGGAGACAATGAAAGCTGCGCAGGCTAGTCCAGATGAATATCGAGACCTAGTTGTGCGGATTGCTGGATATTCTGCATATTTTGTTGAGCTCACAAAGGCATGCCAGGATGACCTTATAAGCAGGACCGAGAACAACCTATAGCAAAACTGGCGATTGTTTACTTTTCTATATTTAGAAATCGTTCTTCGAGGGGCAGCAGTGCACTTACCGCTGCCCCAAATTTTTTATTGTGCCGGCGCACAATAAAAAAGTTTCACAATAGGAAACATGATTGAAATTCCGAGAAAAAACGCCTTAATAAAATGCACAAGGCGTGAGCAAATACGAAAATAATCCCTCTTGACAAAATCATAAAATTGTGATTCATGATATTTTTAATTGAATAATGAATATATTGGATGATTTTGGAAGATTA
>JBMNUL010000009.1:0-33066 GCA_050946255.1 Coriobacteriales bacterium
AACCAATCCGCTGATTATCGCGGCATAGAGGGGCAGGTTGACGCCTGGAACGAAGCACATGAACACCCAGATGACAGTGGACCCGACAAGCCCTGCGGCGCAACCCTCCCAAGACTTCTTTGGGGAGATCCTGGGCGCCATCCTGTGCCTGCCGAGCCTCGATCCCCAGACAAACGCCATCGTGTCGTTGCCCCAGATCGCGAAGATCACGATCGTCGCGAGCACGCCTCCCCAAATCCCGGGCTGCGACAACCTGATCATCACGATTGATGTCAGCATCAGCCCGGTGTAAAGAGAGCTGAACACGGTGATTGCGGCGTCAGTGATCCTCGCACGCGGATAGGCGACATACCAGCCGAGCACGACTGCGATGATCATCAACGTGAGAAGGAGAATCCCGTAGTAGCCAATCCAAACAAAGACAATCGGGTAGAGGGCGGCTCCAACCACGCCTATCCACTCGTTGGGAAGCTTGGCGTCGGAGCGAAGGAGCGCGCACAGCTCGTAACAGCACATGGCGGCCAGGACGACGATGAGGATCACCGTCGTTATGTCGCTTATCAGAAGACATGCCAAAACGATGGCACCGAAAATCGCGCCGGTTTTGAACCTGCCGGTGGATTTTCGCTTCTTGTCCTTTTGCTTTTCGGACCGCTTTGCCACTATACCTTCCCAAATCTCCTGTCGCGTGCCTGATATGACAGCACGGCTTTGAGCAATTCGTACTTATCGAAATCCGGCCAGAGGATATCCGTGACGTAAAACTCCGAATATGCATTCTGCCAGAGCAGGAAATTCGAGATCCTGAACTCCCCGCTCGTCCGTATCAGCAGATCTGGGTCTGGAATTTCCTTTGTGTAGAGCCTAGACGAAATCATCTGCTCGTCAACATCTTCTGGTGAGATATTCCCCGAGATGGCATCTTTGGTTATCGACCTGACAGCGCGCACGATCTCGTCCCGCCCGCCGTAGTTGACGGCCATGACAAGGCTCATTCCAGTGTTGTTGGCCGTCTTGTCGATGGCATCTTGGAACGAATCGCGAGTCTCCTTGGGAAGGGCGTCCATATCGCCGATCAGGAGCACCCTGACGTTCTCCTCGTTCAGCCCATCGGCTTCGGCGGACATGGTGTGGGCGAACAGTTCCATGAGAAGGTCCACCTCATCCTTGGGCCTGTTCCAGTTCTCTGTTGAAAAGGAATAGATCGTGAGATAGCGCACACCGAGGTCGCTGCAAGTGCGTATTGCAGCGCGAACGCCCTCGATTCCAGCCTCGTGGCCCTTGCTCCTCGGCAATCCCCTGGCTTGGGCCCAACGCCCATTGCCGTCCATTATGATTGCGATGTGATTGGGAACTTTGTCGGGATCGTAGTCAGACAGGTCTATTCCATCTGGCAGGTCGTCAAAGTATTCGGCGGCCCGCTTAGCTGACATGCCCAAGGTTAGATCTCCATTACCTCTGCTTCTTTGGCGGAGAACATATCATCGATCTTGGCAACGTACTTGTCAGTGAGCTTCTGGATGTCGCTCTTGCCGTCGCGCTCGTCGTCCTCGGTGATGTCCCCTGCCTTGCGGGACTTCTCGAGCTTCGAGTTGGCATCCCTGCGGGCATTTCTCACTGCGACCTTCGTCTCCTCGGCGTACTTTCCGCACTGCTTCACGAGCTCCTTTCGGCGCTCCTCGGTGGGAGCCGGGAAGGGAAGCCTGATGGAAGTTCCATCGCTGTTGGGGGTAATTCCGAGGTCGCTGCTTTGGATGGCCTTCTCGATTGGGCCAACGAGCGTCTTGTCCCAAGGCTCCACGACGAGCATATGTGCCTCAGGAGTCTTGATAGATGCCACCTGGGTGATTGGAGTCGCAACCCCGTAATAGTCGATGTTGATTCGTTCGAGGTTCTTGGCAGAAGCCCTACCCGTGCGCACGGTGGAATATTCGCTGGCAAGGTTATCTATAGCCTTGTCCATCGCTTTTCTAGCGCTATCGACGATATCATCCTGTGTCATTTCAGCCACATCCTAATCTCGAACCGTTTCCTGCGGGGCTCGCATGAGCTGCCAGGCTCTGAACCTGTTCCAGCAGCGGCCCATTTCCGTCAAACCGAAACACTCAACCATTATATATTCAATCCCCATGCCAGAAACAGCGCGTTGCGTCCACAGGTTGAACTTCGGGATTACAGAGGAGAGGCCGGGACCAGAGGAGTTGTCCGCGTTACTCCACCACGGTCCCAACTGGCTCGCCCTTGAGCGCCCTGTAGATGCTGCCCTCCTCGTTGAGGTTGAACACGATCATCGGCATGTTGTTGTCCATGCAGAGAGAGGTTGCAGTGGAGTCCATGACATGGATGTCCTTGGTGAGCACATCCAGATAGGAGATCCTGTCGAACTTCTTGGCGTTTGGGTTTTCATTGGGATCGCTGTCGTATACGCCATCGACCTTCGTGGCCTTGAGCATGCACTGGGCGCCGATCTCGCAGGCTCGGAGAGCTGCCGCCGTGTCAGTCGTGAAGTAGGGGTTTCCTGTCCCGGCGGCGCAGATGACGACCCTACCCTTCTCGAGATGCCTCTCGGCACGGCGCCTGATATAGGGCTCCGCGACCTGCTGCATCGCAATCGCGCTCATGACCCTGGTGGTCACGCCTAGTTTCTCCAAAGACTCCTGCAAGGCCAGCGCGTTCATGACAGTTGCCAGCATTCCGATGTTGTCGGCCTGTGCCCTGTCCATGCCCTCCGCGCTAGCAGAGAGACCGCGGAAGATGTTTCCACCTCCTACCACGATCGCGAGTTCCAAACCCCCATCGACCAACTGCTTCAACTGCCTTGCAACCTTGTCGAGCATCTTCGGGTCGATACCATATCCCTGCTCGCCCATCAGGGCCTCACCAGAAAGCTTGAGAAGGACACGGTCGTATATGAACTCGCTCACGGGAACCTCTTTTCGAATCGGATTGCCTTGAATCGGAATCAAGCCCGATTGCCCGGCCTGAAACACACCGCATGTGGCACCGCATGTGACTATACCAAAAAATCAGGTCCCAGAACGCCAACATGAGTCCACATACGCAAAAAGCGACCGGAATCTCCATTTGGAAATCCCGGTCGCCTGTTTTCCGGCAAACGAGTTGTCCCGATTGAAAATCCGAGCAGGTGCCTACTCTGCCTCGCCGAGCACGAACCTGACGAAGGAATTGACATCGATCGTGTCGCCAACAGCCTTCGCAACCTCGCCCATGAGCTGTCCGACGGTCTTGTCGTTGTCCTTGACAAAGGCCTCCTCGAGCAGGCAGTTCTCCTTGTAGAACTTCTCCATACGGCCAGTGGCGATCTTCTCCTGGATGTTCTCGGGCTTCCCGGACTCTGCTGCCTGAGCCTTGTAGATCTCCATTTCGTGAGCCTTGACATCGTCGGGCACGGTGTCGCGGGAGACAGACACTGGGTTCATGGCCGCGACCTGCATCGCGACGTCCTTCGAGAACTGGATGAACTCGGGGTTGTCGCCGGTGGCCTTGTTGCCGATTGCGTAGTCGACGATGATGCCGATCTTCCCACCCATGTGGATGTAGGAAGCGATGTAGCCATCGGACTCGACTTTCTTGAAGCGTGCGATCTGCATGTTCTCGCCGAGCTTGTGAATCGCGTCGTTGAGGATGTCCTCGACGGTCTCACCGTCAAGCGAGCACTTCTTGAGTGCATCGACATCCGCAGCATCGTTCTCGAGAACTGCGGTGCAGATCCTGTCTGCATAACCCAGGAACACCTCGTTGGTTCCCACAAAGTCGGTCTCGCAGTTGAGCTCGAGGATAGCGCCGACGGTGTGGTCGTCGTTTACCTTGACAATCACGGTGCCCTCGTTGGTTGCGCGTCCTGCCTTCTTGGCAGCCGCTGCCAGCCCATGAGTACGGAGGATGTCGACGGCCTTGTCGATGTCTCCGTCAGCCTCGACGAGTGCCTTCTTGCACTCCATCATTCCAACACTGGTCATCTCACGCAGCTGCTTGACAAGTGCGGCTGTAATCTGTGCCATTTAAATAACCTCTTTCGTCGTGGTCGTTGTCTTCATTTTCAGAAAGCGCCTTGATGCAAGCGCTAATACCCCATGCCATTGGCCCCAGGCCAAAACCCGTGCGGAGATTAGGCCTCCTCGGAGCCCTCGGCAGGAGCCTCCTCTGCAGTCTCGGCAGGAGCGGCCTCCTCGGAGCTCTCGTCAGCAGCGGCTTCCTCAGTGCCTTCGGCATCCTCATCGGTGAAGTCGGACTCGTCTACCGGCTGAGCTCC
Source organism: Coriobacteriales bacterium (assembly GCA_050946255.1). Classification (GTDB taxonomy): domain Bacteria; phylum Actinomycetota; class Coriobacteriia; order Coriobacteriales; family CADBOM01; genus JBMNUL01. The sequence continues at coordinate 4,274 of JBMNUL010000009.1, forward strand.
CTCTCCGGCAATTGCCGCCTCGGCAATGAGCTCGGTAACAAGGGCGATCGAGCGGATTGCATCGTCATTCGATGGAATGCCGTACTCGACCTCATCGGGATCAGCATTGGTGTCCAACATGCCAACCACTGGGATTCCGAGGCGGTTGGCCTCCTTGACTGCAATCTCCTCGCGCTTGGTATCGACTACGAACAGCGCATCGGGAAGCGACTTCATGTCTCTGATGCCGTTGAGGTTGGTCTGGAGCTTGTCGAGCTCCTTGTGGAGCTTGATCTGCTCCTTCTTGGGAAGCGTGGCCATGCGTCCATCGGCATCCATGGCCTCAAGCTCGGTCATGCGCTTGACGCGCTCGTTGATCGTGACGAAGTTGGTGAGCATGCCGCCGAGCCAACGGGAGTTGACATAGGGCATCTTGCAACGCTCGGCCTGCTCGGCGATGGTCGCCTGAGCCTGCTTTTTCGTTCCAACGAAGAGAATCTTGCCGCCGCGCGCGGTGAGCTCGGCCACGAAGGAGTAGGTCCTGTCGAGTGCGACCATGGTCTGCTTCAGGTCGAGGATGTAGATCCCGTTGCGGTCGGTGAAGATGTAGGGCTTCATCTTTGGGTTCCACCTGCGGGTCTGATGGCCAAAGTGGACACCCGCATCGAGAAGAGTCTTGATAGTGATCGGTTCCATTCAAATACCTCCATTTGTTAGACTTCTGCCCGGTTCAACCCCTGAAATCGCAACCTTTCGGCCACTGGCGACCAGAGTCCCCGGACATGCAGATTTACACAAGCTTTTGAATTTTATTCGAATGTGACGTTTCAAAGCAACATTCTGCGCGCAATTTTCGTGGAGGAGCAGACTTCGGAGCACATGCGGTCTTGAGATGTGGATAATCGCCAATTCAACCAGTTTCAGATGTTTCCCAAATATTGGAAACTGGTACCCGGAAGGACTCGCAGCTAGATTCCGCACAGTTAGAGGTGGATGATGGCGCCCCGCCAGATTGGAGGCAGAGAGGCGGAAACTTCTCGTACTTGGTTCTGTCTGGCCCAGTCAAGAGAATCCATGCACGCAATCGAGATCTGAGCTATGGCAAACCATGAAATCACATCGCCACGCAATCGAAATTACCCTCTCTAAACAGCTGCACGAAGAAAATTTTTCGCATTTTTCGTAAATATGCCCAGAACCTATTGATAAAAGCGAACAGTATGATATATCTTCGCGTCTATGAAAGCGTTTGGGAGGATGTCTTCGAACTCGAACGGGCATCCGCACAGCATCTGAAGCTGAGTCCAAGAGAGCGCGAAACTGAGGCTGGAAGAACCCGACATCGCTTCGCGGAAGACTCGGGCTTTTCTCAGGTGCACTGGCTGCTTTTCCCAAGTGCACCGGCTTAGAGATAGGAGTTCAAGATGGCACGTCCGATTATCAACAAAGACGAATGCACTGCATGCGGCAGCTGCGTAGACGTCTGCCCCCAGGGGGTGCTCGACATCGTGGGTGATACTGTCGCGGTGGTTAACGAGGACGATTGCGTGGGCTGCGGCGACTGCATGGAAGAGTGCCCGATGGGTGCGATCGAGGACATAGAGGAAGACTAACCGGGTCTATAATAGAAAAACTTATCCGTGAGCGAATCGGCTGGAGGGTGCATGCTGGAATTTCCGTGCGGGGCATGCGCCGGAAACTCTAGCCGATATCGCTCACGATTTGCTTCTGCGTATCTCGCGTAAGGCCGCCCAGGCACTCCGCTTGGCGGAAATATCATCTACCGCGGAGGGGAAATCGTCGAGCAGCACGACCTTCCGCCCGCATGCCCATGCGAATTCGTCCCGCGTTCCTATTGGGGCATTCTCATCTAGCATATCCCCGTATGACTTCAGGAAAAGCCCACCCGCATTGGAATCGAGCGCGATGACACAAGTCGGGTCGACGAGTTCCACCGCCGCCCTCAACAGCTTTGGGTCGGCAACGTTTGCAGCCACCTTTCCAAGAGAGTCTGACCTGCCATTGGACTCCCCAACCCAGATTCCCAACATACCCTCATCGGAATAGCCAAGAGACTGGAGGGACTTGTGGAGTGCCTCGCCATAGGGAGTCTCCATGAAATTGCCCTCAGGAGTCTCTGACGGACTTCCGGTCTTCAAGACCACGACGGTTGCAAACGGGTCGCCGAAGACGGCATCGCCATAGCGTCCAATCGCATCCACCCTGAATTCCTCCACTGTGGAAACAAGATGCACGTCGGAAGCCGAGACGACTGGAGTTTTGGCATTCACGCCTCGACGAGATTTGGAAGAAGTTGCGGCACCACTTCTATTAGATTTGCCAGAAGCTTCGGCGCGCCTTGAAGAGCTCGAATCGACTGGAGCACGATCGTCTCCCTGCTCGTCCTTTGGTATTCCGCTCCCGTAGATCCTGAACAACTCCTGCTCCTTTTTCCATGTCCACGCGTCTCTACGGAAAGATGGCAGAAAAGCGTGGAAGGCTGCTTGTGGCGATAGACTATTGCGATGTTCAACAAAGTCAAATGCGCTTTTCGCCATCGGATTCCAATATATCTGCTAATCTGTATCTCAATTATAAAGAACTGCCCAACTTCCCAAAATATCGGGACAGCGGGACAACGAAATTAGGAGGTTAACATGTCCGTTCAGAAGCTTAACTCGCAGAACTTCGACGCATCGGTCCTCAAATCCGACAAGCTCACGTTCGTGGACTTCAGCGCGGTTTGGTGTGGGCCATGCAAGATGTTCGGACCCATTTTCGATGAGTTCGCCAACGAGAACGGCGACAAGGTCAACTGCGCGTCCATCGACATCGACGAGTCGCGCGACATAGCGATGCGCTATGGCATCAATGCGGTTCCGACAACCCTCGTCTTCAAGAATGGCCAGGTCGTGGGCCAGATGGTGGGCCTATCCAACAAGCAGGCCCTCATCCAGGAGATGTCCAAGCACATCTAGTTCCGACATCTAGGTTCGCGAAGTGCCAATCAGATCGTTGAACATACACGTGAAGGGGCGGGTCCAAGGAGTTGGATTCCGCCCATTCGTCTATAAGATCGCGCGAAGGAACCTCGTCGACGGGTGGGTCCTCAACTCCTCTGACGGAGTGCACATCCATGCTCAGGGAGACTCGGACTGCATCGAGTCGTTCCTCAACGACCTCGAATTCGACGCGCCCAATGCAGCCAACATCGTCTCTATTGACGTGGAGGATGCGCCGTTCGAACCCGGAAAGGGATTCGAGATAAGGGAGTCTGAGGGCAGCCAGACCGGTCGCACGCAGGTCTCTGCCGACCTTGCAACTTGCCAAGATTGCCTCTCCGAGCTCTTCGACCCAAAAAACCGGAGATACCACTACCCCTTCATCAACTGCACCAACTGCGGGCCCCGGTTCACTATCATCGAGGGCCTCCCCTACGACAGGCCGCTGACCTCAATGGGAGACTTCGAGATGTGCCCGGAATGCAGAGCCGAGTACTCAGACCCTTCAGACAGGAGATTCCATGCACAGCCGGATGCATGCTTCGAATGCGGTCCAAGCCTCTCGCTTACTTGGAACGATGGCACGGTTCCAGACGGAATTCTCCCAGTTGAAGGGACCGATGACATCGACGAGCGACGTCGCAGGTCAGATGCGATGATCGCATCTGTTGCTCAGATGCTCGAGGAAGGGAAAATCGTCGCAATCAAAGGCCTTGGAGGATACCATCTCGCCTGCGATGCCAGAAACGGCGAGGCCGTGCAAGAGCTCAGGAACAGAAAGCATCGTGGAGGCAAGCCTCTGGCAGTCATGGCCCTCGATGTGGAAATGGCCAGGGAATTCTGCAAGGTCAATGAAGTCGAACGTGACCTTCTGGAGTCGAGTGCCGCCCCGATTGTCCTCCTGGAGAGAAGGGCCGGAGTCAGCATGATTTCCCGACCTGTTGCAGGGACGCTCCACGAGATAGGCGTGATGCTTCCCTACACACCGCTCCAGCATCTGCTGATGAGAGCCGTGAGATTCCCCCTCGTGATGACCTCCGGAAACTTCACGGAGGAACCGATAGTCTCCTCGAATTCAGAGGCTCATGAAAGGCTTAGGGAAGTTGCCGACGCATTCCTCGACAACAACAGGAGAATCGTCTCGAAATACGATGACTCCGTGGTCCGTGTGATCGATGGGAGGGTGCAGTTCGTCAGACGCGCTCGTGGGTACGCCCCCATTCCGGTGAATCTTCCGGAATCTTGCGGACTTTCTCCTTCCATCCTCGCAACCGGTGCACAGCAGAAGGCAACCGTGACCCTGACCAGTGGGACGGAAGCTTTCGTCTCGCAGCACATCGGAGACTTGGAGAATGCCGAGTCGATGGATTTCTGGGAGAGAACAATCGGTCTCTACAAGAAGATGTTCAAGGTAGAACCCAGGGCAATTGCCTGCGACACTCATCCAGAATACCTGTCTGGGAAGTGGGCAAGGGAGATGGCCGCAGCTGAGAATCGCGATCTCGGTGAGCAGCCCGAGCAAGCCGAACATGCCGACGGAGATGGACATTCCGACGGAGTCGAACAGCCCGACCAGACAAAGCATCCAAAGGCGGCCGAGAATACCGACGGAAACGGGCAGCCCAACGCGGCCGAACAGCCCAAGCTGAAGCTGCTTGAAGTCCAGCACCATCATGCCCACATCGCCGCGGCAATCGCCGAAAACGCTGCAGGCAGCCGGAGCATCGATGTGCTGCAGGGTGTGATAGGAGTTGCGCTAGACGGCACGGGATTTGGAGACGACGGGACTATATGGGGCGGGGAAATCCTCCTCTGCAATTGCCTCGAGTACCATCGGATGGGTCATCTCTCCACGTTCCCGATTATCGGCGGAGAGCAGGCGATTTGGCATCCCTCTAGGTTGGCGTTCGGACTTCTGAGAGAACACGGCCTGCTCGACCATCCAGCTGCCAAGAACCTTCTCGACCATATCGGAAACGAGAATGTGACCTTGCTCTGCCAGATGGCAGACAAGAACCTGAACACTGTCCATACTTCCTCTGCCGGCAGGTTCCTAGATGCAATCTCAGCTCTTCTCGGAATCTGCATGGACGCGACCTTCGATGGCGAGGCCCCGATGCTCCTGGAAGCTGCAGCCTACGATGAGTCCACCGCCGAGCTAGCAGACGACCCCGACGCTGTGGAAGCTCTCAAACGCTATGGGGTCAGCATTGCCGGGAACCCAGACGGAACCTTCGAGATCGAAACATCTTCAATCGTCAAGGGGGTCCTCGATGACATGCTTGCGGGAGTGCCGGAGAGCGTGATTTCCCGAAGAGTCCACGCCTCCCTCTGCGATTGCATTGTGAGAGGATGCGAGACCACCAGAGAGAACACGCTGATCTCCACAATTGCCCTTTCGGGCGGCGTATTTGCCAACAGGCTGATATTCCGAGGAGTCGAGAGGCGTCTGCGTGAACGTGGGTTCGCCACGATTACCAACATCGCGCTTCCACCAAACGACGGGTGCATCTCCTACGGACAAGCTGCAGTTGCCTCCACTACTCTTTCGCAGATGAAAATGGCCAAGTGCTAGAATCGAGAACCGGTATGACATGTGCCGCTCGAAATGCACGGATACAGGGTGCATCCCCTGCCGGCAATGTGGAGACCTGGCAAATCGGGGAAAATGGTACACAGGTCTGCAAACCAGCACTGCACTTGATTTTTTGAGACGTCATACTAGCTGAAAAACGTCACACTTGAATGTTTTGGGAGAGTTATACATGTGTTTGGCAATACCAGGAAAAATCACGCAAATAGATGAATCGCGGATGGCCCAGGTGGACATAATGGGGATCCAGCGAAGCGTCTCCCTTTCACTGCTGCCAAAAGCCAAACTCGGCGACTATGTGCTCGTGCACGCCGGATTCGGCATCGAGATCGTGGACGAGGAAAGCGCGCGTGAGACCCTCGACCTCGTGATGGAGCTCGCGCAGATCGACGATCAGATGGACGGTGCAAGCGGCAGCGGCCAGACGAACATGGACATGTTCGGCGCGGACACTACGACAACAATATGATTGGAGGCGCTCTGTGGACCTCGATCAATTCAAGAATCCCAAACTCGCCAAGTCGCTCCTCAATGCGATAAGGTCTTACGATGTCGGCGATGTAAACCTCATGGAAGTATGTGGAACCCACACGGTGGCAATCGCAAGGAGCGGACTCCGCTCGGCGCTCCCGTCTGGAATCCATCTAATCTCTGGACCAGGATGCCCAGTCTGCGTCACCCCCAACAAGACCATCGACACGATTATCGCCTTCTCGAAGATGGAAAACGTCACGCTCGCCACATTTGGGGACATGGTGAGGGTTCCGGGCTCCTCGACAACGCTACAGAAGCAAAGGGCCGAGGGCGCCAGCATCCAAGTGGTGTACTCCCCTCTCGATGCCCTCCAACTCGCCCTTGAGAACCCCGATCGCCAAGTCGTTTTCGCTGGAGTGGGATTCGAGACAACAGCTCCACTGGTGGCAGCCACGATCAAGGGCGCAAAAGAGGAAGACATCCACAACTTCTCGGTGATATGCGCCCACAAGAACGTCCCGCATGTGCTGGATGCCCTTGTTCGCGACCCCGAGGTCAAGATCGACGCTTTCATCTTGCCTGGGCACGTCTCCACGATAATCGGTTCGCATCCCTATGAGTTCTTGGTCAAGGAGCACGGGATAGGCGGGGTAATCACTGGATTTGAAACCGTAGACCTGCTGCAGGGCATCGACATGTTGGTGAGACAGCTCAACGACGGCACCCCAAAGATCGAGATCGCCTACAAGCGTGGGGTCAGACCTGAGGGAAATCCCACGGCGCTGGAGCTCTTGAACGAGGTATTCGAGGAGTGCGACGACGAATGGCGAGGACTTGGGACGATTCCCAACTCAGGTTACAGGATTCGAGATGAGTACGCAGACTTCGATGCGATGAGGCGGTTTCAGCCCGATGTCGAGCCGACGGTCGAACCCGCCGGTTGCAGATGTGCCGACGTCTTGCGGGGCAAGATCCCACCTTCTGGATGCGGTCTTTTCAAAAAGACGTGCACGCCCCAGAATCCCGTGGGGCCATGCATGGTCTCGTCAGAGGGAAGCTGTGCAGCTTATTTCAAATACGATATCGAATGAGGTTGCGCATTGCCGGAAGGTCGATCGGCAAGCGTGGCAACCCAATCATGACACTGCAACTCAAGCAAAGTGAAATCGAACAGGACGCAGCAAGATGGACGATGAAAAGATTCTCCTATCGCACGGCAGCGGCGGGTCGATGATGGGCCAGCTGATAGACGAGGTCTTCCTCAAGGAGTTTGGAAGCGGCCCCGAGGGACAAGGCGATGATGCCTACGTGGCCAAGATAGGTCCCCTTTCCCGCGACGGCCGAATCGCGATCTCCACAGACACTTTCGTCGTTACCCCCCGCTTCTTCCCCGGTGGCAACATTGGCAAGCTCGCAGTTTGCGGAACGGTCAACGATGTCGCGACCTCGGGAGCAGATGTGAGATACCTGTCTTGTGGATTCGTCCTCGAAGAGGGCCTCCCCATAGCAGATCTCAGAATAATCTGCGCGACCATGGCTGAGGTGGCACACGAAGCCGGGGTCAAGATCGTAACCGGAGACACGAAGGTTGTCGAGAAAGGCAGTTGCGACGGACTTTACATCAATACCGCAGGGGTTGGGATTTTCACGCGAGATGTGAGTTTGTCGGGCAGGAACTGCAAACCTGGGGACAAGATCCTTCTCTCTGGAACACTGGGAGACCATGGAATCGCGGTGATATCGACGCGCGAGGGGCTCTCGTTTTCCACCACCGTGGAATCGGACGCCGCGCCCTTGAACCACATGATCTCCAACGTATTGGATGCCGCCCCGCACACAAGGTGCTTCCGAGACCCGACGCGCGGTGGACTCGCGTCCACACTTAACGAGCTGGCAGCTCAGAGCGGAGTCGAGATGAGGGTTCGCGAGTCTGCCGTGCCCGTGTCCGACCAAGTTCGCGGCTGTTGCGAGATGCTGGGCTACGACGTCTATCAAGTTGCGAACGAGGGCAAGATGGTCTGCATCGTGCCATCAGAGGAGGCAGATGCCGCGCTGTCTGCGATGCGCTCGTCGAAATACGGAGAGAATGCAGCGATGATCGGCGAGGTAGTGGACAACGACGAGGGCCATAGAGCAAGAGTCCTCGTGGAAACCGACTTCGGCTCCACGAGGATCATGGACATGCTGGTTGGAGAACAGCTCCCCCGTATCTGCTAGCGCCTGTCCAGCGCTAGTCCTCCGGAGTGACCTCCTTCTTCACGGCGTTGAGCATGTGGTTCAAAGCGTTTAGATAGGCCTTGGCAGACGAGACGATGATGTCGTTGTCGGCGCCGCGTCCGGAGAACATCTCACCATCGGGAGCCTTGATGCGGATGGTCACCTCGCCGAGTGCGTCGATGCCGCGCGTCACAGACTGAACCGAGAACTCAGTCAAGTCGTTGTCGACCTTCACGATCTTGTTGACCGCCTTGTAGACCGCATCCACAGGACCGGTTCCATAGGCCACGTCGGTAATCTCGTTGCCCTCGGAATCGACAAGCGTGATCGTTGCAGTTGCAATAAGCGGGGACCCGCAGGAAATCTGGACTGCCTTCAGAGTGTACACAGCAGAGGAAGTCCTATCGTGCTCGCCGACTAGAGCCTCGAGATCCTCGTCGTAGACTTCCTTCTTCTTGTCGGCCACGTTGAGGAACGCATCGTAAATGCGGTCGAGCGCGGCACCCTCGTAATCGTATCCGAGAGCCCTTAGGCGCTCATGCAGAGCGGCGCGCCCAGAACGGGCGGAGAGGATGATCGAGCTTCCGCCGGCGCCCACATCTGCAGGGTCGATGATCTCGTATGTCGTGCGCTTCTTGATGACGCCGTCCTGATGGATTCCAGAGGAATGCGAGAACGCATTGGCTCCGACGATCGCCTTGTTGGGCTGCACCGGGATACCGGTGATAGAGGAGACGAGCTTGCTCGCACGGGTGAGCTCGGTTGTGACGATATCGGTATATGCATCGAGCTCCTCGCCGTGCATCCTCATCGCCATGACAACTTCTTCCATGGCCGTGTTGCCCGCACGCTCGCCGAGGCCATTGATCGTGCACTCGATCTGGGTTGCTCCGTTTTCAACACCCTGCAGCGCAAGGGCAGTAGCCATGCCGAGGTCGTTGTGGCAATGCACCGACACGGTGACGTCCTCGATTCCGTCGACATGCTCCATCAGGTACTTGATCCTGCGCCCGAACTCGCTTGGCAGCGAGTATCCAGTGGTGTCTGGAATGTTGACAACGGTTGCACCGGCCTTGATAACCTCTTGGATGATCCTGGCAAGGAACTCGTAGTCTGACCTGCCGGCGTCCTCTGCGTAGAACTCGACGTCTTCCACATACTTCTTGGCATGCTTGACGGCGGCCACTCCACGCTCGATCGCCTCATCTTCGGTAATGCGGAGCTTGTCGTGAAGGTGGCTCGGGGACACCCCGATGCCAGTGTGAATACGCGGACGCTTGCAGAACTTCAGCGCATCTGCAGCCACGTCGATGTCCTTGAGGACCGCACGTGAGAGTGCACAGACGATCGCCTTGTCGCCGCATAGCTCGGCAATCGAACGAACCGACTTGAAATCTCCAGGACTGGAAATCGGGAATCCAGCTTCGATGACATCGACGTTAAGTCGTAGCAGCTGGTTGGTGATCCTGAGTTTCTCGTCTGCGTTCATGGATGCGCCGGGAGACTGTTCCCCGTCGCGCAGGGTGGTGTCGAAAATTGCTATCTTGCGCCCCATCTGACTCTTCCTCCTCAAAAAGATCCTACTAGCTACTACCTGGCTCCAACGAGGCAAAAGGCCGCACGCCCGAGGGCAATGCGGCCATGGAATTTGCCGTTAGATGCCGCTTTAGACAATATTAGTTCATTACGTGTGGAGATGTGAGCCCAATTCGCCCATCAAAGGCGGATGAACCAAATCCCACGCAAATCGTACTCGTCTAGAGCAGCGGCCAGCTTCTCGCGAACGCTCTCCGAGCAGGCCTCGTCGAGGTTGAACGCCACTGTGGCAACGTCCTTGTCCTTTCCGCCATCGCTGACCTGCATCGTGGAGATGTTGATGTTGGCATCGCCGAGCACGGGGCAGATCTTGGCCAGACGTCCCGGTCCGTCCAGATACTGCATGATGAGGGTGTTCTCGGAGAGGGCCATGTCGAACTTGTAACCGAAGAGATCGACGATGCGCACCTCACCGTTGGAATCTGCCGTAACTGCAACCTCGACTTCCTTGTCACCAGCACGCCCGCGCAGCATCACCATGCTCGTGTAGGAGCTCTTTTCCTCGCTGGACATCCAGAAGTTGATGCCCTTTTCATCGGCGAGATGCTCGGCGTTGACGAAGTTGACGCGCTCGTCGGTGGTTTCGGAAATGATTCCCTGCAGGGCAGCGGTGCCCAGTATCCTGGTATCGAGCTTGGTGAGCTCGCCGAAAACTGTGACCTGCAGCGATGTGATCGAATCGGGGGCGAGCTGGGTGAGAATGTGGCCAGCTGTCTGGCATGCGCCGATGTATGGACCGACCGCATCCATGACGTCGTCCGGGACTCTGGTCATGTTGAGGGCGGTGGGAACCATCTTGTCCTGCAGACCATCCATCACGAACTCCGCTATCTGATAGCCGGCGCGGTCCTGGGCCTCCTTGGTGTTGGCGCCAAGGTGCGGGGTGAGGATCACGTTGTCGAGACCGTGGAGCGGCGACTCGGTGCAAGGCTCCTTCTCATACACGTCGATTGCGGCACCGGCGATCTTGCCCTCCTTGGCATACTTGGCAAGAACGTCGACGTCGTAGATTCCGCCACGCGCCGCGTTGATGAGGAACACTGTGGGCTTCATGAGGGAGAACTCGTGCTCGCCGAACATACCGATGGTCTCTTTGGTCTTGGGAAGGTGGACGGTGATGTAATCGGCCTGCGGGATCATCTCGTCGATGTTGTCGTAGACCTCGACTCCGAGCTGCTCTGCACGGTCTGGCGAACAGTAGGGGTCGTATCCGATAAGGCGCATCCCAAAGCTCTTGGCACGCTCTGCGACCAATCCGCCCACGCGGCCGAGACCGAAGATCGCTAGCGTCTTCTCATAGAGCTCGTTGCCCTTGAACTTCGAACGTTCCCACTTCCCATTCTGCATGGAATTGTTGGCAGCGACGGTCTTGCGGGAAATCGCGAGCATGAGGGCCATGGTCTGCTCGGCAGCCGAGATTACATTGGAGGTCGGGGCGTTGCACACGATGACGCCCTTCTCGGTTGCCGCCTCGATGTCGACGTTGTCGACGCCCACCCCGGCGCGGCCGATGATCTTGAGCTTCGTGCCGGCCTCGATGATCGCACGGGTCACCGTTGTCTGGCTGCGGACGATCATAGCCTCGTACTGTGGGATGATCGAGATCAGAACATCCTCCGGCTGACCAGTGTTGACGTCGACATCGTACCCGTTGTCCTCCAAGATCTTGATGCCCTTGTCTGCGATCTTGTCTGCTACTAGAACTTTCATTTCCTCATCCTTCTCTTTCTTTCCCGAGCTTTCTCCTGCCCGGGATGCTCATGCCGCGGCTCGAATTCCCAAGTTCACGGCTGCTCGCCATCGATGCAACGACGGCAAATTATCTTCAAACCTCTCAGTTAATTGCCTCTTGAAAGCGCGATTTTCCCAGTTCGGGCCATCTCCTTGATCCCGTAGCCTCGCAATAGGTCTTCCATTGCCGCGAGCTTGTCGGATGTTCCCGTGGCCTCTATCGTCATCGAGTTCTTCCCAATGTCGACAATCTTGGCCCTGAAAACGTTGACCAGCTCGATCAACTCGTGCCTGCTCTCGGCCGGAGCATGCACCTTGAAGAGCACCAGCTCTCTGTCGACCGAGGCCTCGTTGGTGAAATCGTTTATCTTGTGGACGTTGATGAGCTTGTGGAGCTGCTTGGCGATCTGCTCGAGCGAGACCTCGTCGGCATCCACCACGACGGTCACACGGGACTTCGATGGGTCCTCGGTGGGACCGACCGCCAGAGACTCGATGTTGAACCCACGACGGGAGATGAGCCCGGTGATCCTTGCAAGCACGCCGAACTTGTTGTCGACGAGCAGCGAGAGGGTATGCAACATTGCTACCGCCTCCCTTCAGCATTTTGCCCGCGACCGGGCAAGTTGTCGACGCCGATCATCTTCGCGAGCGGTGCGCCGTTCCTAACTGCCGGATAGACCATCTCTGCCATGGACATGTGCACGTCGAGAAGTGCAGGCCCCTTCGAGTCGAGGAGCCTTGCAACGGCACCCTCCAGCTCGTCGGGGTCGTCCACCATCTCGCCCTGCCATCCATACGCTTCGGCTACCTTTGAAAAATCAGGAATCCTTGGAAGGTCCACGGCCTCGAACCTCTTCATGTAGAAAAGGTCCTGCAGCTCCTTGACCATTCCAAGTGCGGCATTGTTGAAGATAATGACCTTGACCGGCACTCCATATTGAGAGCAAGTGGCCATCTCCTGGATGTTCATCTGGAACGAGCCATCTCCGGCAAGGCAGACCACGAGCTTGTCGGGATTTGCGAACTGCACGCCAACAGCAGCGGGGAGTCCAAATCCCATCGTGCCGGCTCCGCCAGATGTGATGAATGTTCCCGGACCCCTGTTGTCGAGGAACCTCGCCGCCCACATCTGGTGCTGTCCAACCTCGGTGGTGTAGATGACGTCTCGGTCGGCATTCAGCTTGTTGAGAGCGTCGAACACATCCTCGGCGTTGATGATGCTCGGGTCGTGCTCTGGTTCCTTGACCTTGCAGTTCTCGCGCCACTCGTCAATTTGCTCGAGCCACATGGACGTGCGGGGCTCTGGCTCGCTCTTCTGGATCTGCTCGAAGAGCGCTGTGAGAACCTCGTTCGCATCCCCCACAATCGGGAGGTCCACCCGCACGTTCTTGCCAATTTCCGCGGGGTCGATGTCGATGTGGATGATCTTGGCGTTCCTGGCGAAGTGGTCAACATCTCCCGTGACCCTGTTCGAGAACCTAGTTCCAACTGCGATCACGAGGTCGCTGTTCAAGACTGCTAGATTGGGAGTCGGCATGCCGTGCATCCCCATCTGTCCCAGATGCAGGTAATGGTCGGCCGGCATGCAGCCACGGGCCATCAACGTCTCGGCCACTGGGATCTGCAGGATTTCCGCGAGGTTCTTGAGCGCCGTCTCGGCCTTGCTCGTGATGATGCCGCCACCGGCCACGATGACAGGCTTGCTGGCCTTCTGTATCAAATTCGCAGCCTGCTTGATCTGCCTGGCGTTTCCCTTGTAGGTGGGCTTGTAGGACGGAATCGAGACCTTCTTTTCCTTGGGCTCGTACTTGACCTTGTGGGCGGCGATGTCGCTGGGAACACAGATCACGACAGGACCGGGACGCCCGGTAGTCGCAATGTGGAATGCCTCTCGAACCGAGGGCACGAGCTCCTTGACGTCCTTGATCAGGTAGCTGTGCTTGACGACCGGGAGCGTGATTCCCAAGAAGTCGGCCTCTTGAAATGCATCTGTTCCGATTGAATCGGTGGAAACCTGCCCTGCGATGACGATCACTGGAATCGAATCCATGTAGGCATCGGTGATTCCCGTGACCGTGTTCGTGGCACCAGGACCGCTCGTCACCAGCACGACCCCGCACTTGTCGTTGGTGCGCGAATAGCCATCGGCTGCATGCACTGCGGCCTGCTCGTGGCGTACCAGTATGTGCCTTATCTTCTTGGAATCGCGCAGGGCATCGTAGATGTCGAGGACGGTGCCGCCAGGATATCCGAATATCGTGTCCACGCCCTCGTCCTCCAGGCATCTGATGAGGGCACGTGCGCCGTTCATCGGACGCTCGTCCTCGGCCTTTGCCTTTTGGACTTCTTTTTCCGTAGAGCTCGCCATTTATCTCCCCTTCCCAACTTCTATCCATGAACCGGTGGGTCGGGGAAGCCGTGCTGACAGTCGCCGGGGATAAACCCCAGGGGCAGGTCTCCAAATGTCCCGAAGATGCAATTCTTCGATTGCGGTCCTCAGAATGCATGGTCCCTTTCCCTGCCGAAAACCTTCAGATCCTCTGTGGGAGCTGCGGTCTGGGCAAAGTGCAGGGAACCACGTTCGGAGACGCGGCGACCAGACGAGACGTTGCATTGAAATTTCCCATTCGGCTATCTGAACCTTGGTGCAGGCCAATAGATGAGCTTGGGAACGAAGATGCTTTCGCATCGTCTGCACGGCTGATAACGGTGGCCACCGATTCGACTTACTTTCCGTTCTCACGCAAGGGAGGTCTTCCCTATTGCATGGCACCGGGTTTTAGCCGAACTGCTCGGAGGTGCCTTTCGAGACGTCCAACATCGGGTTCACAGCGTCGTCCCGGCTCTCTGGAGAAGGATTGGCCTCTACTCTTCCTCGTCAGTGCAATTAGCGGTATTCGGTTGGTTTCGAGTATACGCCTTGTCGGAAAAGTTTATACGTGTATTTGGGAGAAATGGTCTGAACCCGGAATTCTGAGCTCGGGGAGTTCGATATGGCACAGGTTTACTTTGGAACAGGTTCACTCTCCCCCTAGTGTCGCCCCGAACTGTAGTTTGATGGCTTTTGGTGGCTTTTTGTACCACAGGTTTGTGAAGAAAATGCGGGTTTGCCTTTTATAAACTTTCAATCTACCGGGGAAAACAGTTTCGAGTCGAAAGATATTCCTGGTAGGGGCGGAGGGACTCGAACCCTCACATCAAAAGATGGCGGATTTTAAGTCCGCTGCGTCTGCCAATTCCGCCACGCCCCCATTGGACAACTGCAAATGATATCCCACTTGGCCGGAGCGTGCCAATCTACCTCACGCCGACGAGTGTCAACTACCCGCTACGGTGGGCACCAACTTATAGTCGCTTTGATGCGTGCCGACTTCCACTACCTCATTTGCCCTGGCAAAACATCTTCATGATCAGGCCCATCATGTTGTCGTTCTCGCTGACGGTCATCTCCTCCACCCCGGCGAGCTGCATGACCTCGTTCAAGATGATGGTGCCGGCGACCATCACTCCTGCACGGCCAGGCTGAAGTCCCACGACATGCTTGCGCGACTCCAAATCCATTGAAGCAAGTTCATTCATCGAATCGACCACCTGCTCGCGGGTGATTATGGCACCGTGAACCTTCGAGGAGTCGTAGACCTCCATGTGCTTTTCCATGGACACGAGAGATGTTGAAGTTCCGGCAACCCCAATGAAACGGATCACCTTGCCAAGGCCGTCGAAGAATTCTGATATCTGCGCACGGGACCAAGCGGCGGCCTCCTCTAGCTGAGATTTGGTGGGAGGGTCATCCGCCAGGAACATATCGGTTACCCTGCGGCACCCCACATTGAAAGAATGTCTCTTCGAAATGGTGGCAGAACCGTCTTCATGTGCAGAACCGTAGATCAGCTCGGTAGACCCTCCCCCAATATCTGAGACCAGGATTCCATCACCCCTGAAATCGCAGGTAGCACCGGCAAACGAGAGGGTGGCCTCCTCGTTCCCGGAGATCACTGCCAGAGGGATATTTCTCTTCGAGAGCTCGTCCACCAAGTCTTGGCTGTTGGAGGCATCACGTGCTGCCGAGGTTGCCATTGCCACAACGAGGGGATTGTCGGAATCGTTTTTGGAAACGTCAATTCCGACCTTCGCAAGCTCTTCGATATAGCCGTCCACCGTTTCTGCAACTCTGCCAATCGCCTCTTGCGAGAGCACACCGGAATCTAGAAGGCCCTCCCCCAGCTGCGTGATGATGGCATTTTTCAGCAGCTGCTCAAACCCAGAGTCAGTGCGTTTTACTGCCAGCACCCTGGTTGTGACAGTGCCGATGTCGATTACCGCTCTGAGATTTTCCTGCGATTTCATGGGACACATCAGTCGTCATTGACGAAGAAAAACGCATCGAGGATATCGTTGTACCAAGCATCGTCGACTGTGACAGCGTTGGTGTCCACGGTGGCGGGAATAGCTGTATCGCTTGTCGTCTCCTCGGAAAGGCCCTTGACGGTCACCGAGTTCTCCCCGGACTTGACCCACCCGTACTGCTCGCGGACGTAATCCTCGATTCCAGCGTCGGTTTTCATCTGGTTTATGCCATCGGAAATCGCGTTGTTGCGGTCGTTGACCAATGCCAGCTCGGTATTTGCCTTGTCGTAGTCGCGGAGCGCAATATAGTAATCGCGAGCTGCGGGGTAGAGCACAACGCCAACGACGGCTACGACGGCAACAACTGCGACAATGACCCTTGCCTTGGAGACTGCCCAGTTCTTGATCCTCCTAGCCGAGGATCCCTTTTGCTTCTCTGCCTTCGACTTGCCGGAACCCTTTGAAAGAGCGCTCTTCTTGGAGTTGTTCCTGACAACCGTCGAGATTGCCGGGTTGGAATTCGCCTTCTGGGTGGTCTTGCGGCCCTGCTTGGTCGACTCGATCACATGAAGTGCGGGGCGACTCTCTGCAGCACCATTCTCGCCAGAGCTCGCTGGCGCTGCCATGGATTCCACGTTGGCGGAGCGCTTGTGCAGGCGATTCGCCTTCCTCTTGGAGATCTTGCCAGATTTCCCATTCGCGCTGGGTGCAGCCTGGCTTCCTTCCTCGGAATCGGAAATCTCATCTGATGCAGCCTCTGCGTCCTCGTGGGAAATGACAACCAAGTTGGAAGAGCCTGTTTCCTCAGAAGCATCGGACTGGGCTTTGCTGTCGATTCCCATGCCGTCGATTCCCATGCCGTCGATTCCAAAATCAGAATCGTCGGTCGCATCTACAGCTGAGTTCCCGTGAAGACCGAACTCCGCATCATCCGAAGAGGCAGATGCCCTCATGCTGTTGTGCGGCACCTCGACCTGCATTTCCCCGGACATCAGGGCGGCCTTTGAGGCCACTTCACGGAACATCTGCATGTCTATGGCATGTTCTTCGCGCGATGGACGCTCTGAGCGATCTGCAGATTTCTCATCGCTTTTCCTCGCCTTGCGAGACTGCGACGCCCTTGAGCCTCTTGACCCAAATCGCGAACTGCGCTTTTCTTCTGCCTTTGCCTCGGATCGCGACTCGTGCTTTCCCCTCGGTTTTGCCTCGGAGTCGGAGATCATCTTCCTCTTCGGCCTGCCATCGTCGCGGCTAGTTGACTCATCTGCTACGGTCTCGGGAGTGCTGTCAAATGAGAAGCCTGCATCACTGTCGAACGCAAATCTCGACTCACCGCCGGAAAAAGTCCCGATTGCGCCGTTGCCCGCAGGCCTGGAAGAGCTCCCAGCTGCAACCCCGGCACCGCTTCCCGCTGAAAATCCATCCAAATCGGAAGTTTTTCTTACAGCAGATGCAGAAGTTCTCCTGAGGTGCGCGCCACCCCTATTGGAGGATTTTCGATCTTCCCCATTGGAATCCTTCGACGATGAACGGGAAGCACCAGATGCCACATGTGCCCCTTCGCTGAAAAGGTCTGTCGCGAACTCCAGTGCCTCGATCGTCGTGGTCTGAGTTTGAGGATTACCAGCTGATCCAGAGTGCATGGCTCCCAATGCAGAGCCAGCAGAAGCTTTTGCGGAAGCGGCAACGGGAGATGCAGCACTCGAGGACGAAGCTCCCTCAGATTCGGACACGACGGCAGCGGCCTTCTTGCCGCCAGCTTTTGACTTGGCGGCCTTGCGCTCTGCCTTGCGCTCGCGTTTCTTAGAACGTCTCTCAGAAGCCCTCTCCTTGCGTGTGGGACCATCGACCGACACTCTCACGGGACGGTCAGGATCTTTTTCCTCAGCAGTATCGGAAACTGCCAGGCTTCCCATCTCATTGTTCTTGGAATCGGCTCTGCCGGTCGATGAAGACGCAGGAGAATCCACTCCGGTTGTGGACCGTGCAGATGCTTTCGGCTTCTCATCGGGGCCGTAGATCCACGACAGTGCCCCTTCGACGCCATCGTTTGCAAGTGGCAGATCATAGAGATTACCGGTAGAGCTGTCCTTGGAGGCACCACCGCGAAGATCCGAGATGCCCGACGGCTCCACGTCTAGCTTTGCGAAACTGGGGAGCTTCAACGTCGCATCAGCCGAAATCGAGGGAACCTCGAACTTGAGGTCCTGGGAATCGAGCACGACCGTGCTGTTCCCAGAAGCATTGCCGCCAGGTATGACGACCATGTTGGAAACAGCATGGGCACCCTTGAAGTCATGAGCTGGCGCAACATTGCCATGCTCCAAGTACTGGGTGAAAATCTGAGTATTTCCGTTTATTTTTGCAGGCACCTAAATGGTCCTCAAAGTCGACTAAAAGCTGCGTTTAGGGTTTATTCATAGTGACTATGTAGCCAGTTTAGCACGAATCTATTCTCAAACGCTTAACTATATGGACATTTTCGCATTTGGTTTTAACTGCACCGTGTACTACCGGGCATGGTCTGCCTTCACCGCATGGTGCCTGACCTCCCCAACTGTGCCGCATATCTCCACAGCCCTCCCCAACCGTGCCGCGTATTTCCTCATGAGTTACCATTTCAATGTTGCCGCTGGGCGTTGGCTGCAGTGTTACCGCTTGGAGTTGGCTAATAATCCAAAACGCCAACCACGAGCATGGGGACTTTGGAGGAAAAGATGACGGAGAGGTTGATATGCCTGGCAATCGGGTATCTTCTCGGATGCATCTTGACCGCCGATATCGTGGCCAAGGCAAAAACCGGAAAGCCAGCCAGAAAACTCGGAACCGGAAACCCGGGTATGGCGAACATCGGCGCCTTGTTCGGCAAGAAATACGCCGGCATCGTGCTCGCCGGGGACATCGTGAAAGTCATAGCCGCTGTCGTTATCGCCCGTCTGCTGTTCCCGGAACTGGGGAGCCTTGCAGCGCTGTGGGCAGGATGTGGAACCGTGATCGGCCACAACTTCCCGTTCTGGACCGGATTCAAGGGTGGAAAGGGAGTCACAGTCACCTGCGCGACCATGATCCTGTTCGATCCCGTTTGGGGAGTCATCTGCTGCCTCATTGGTCTTGCAGTCAGCGCCGCAACCAAGTACTTGCCCATAGGCGCCGTAATGATCCCCACGACTTTTCTGATTCCAACCGCCATCTTCCACAGCACGGAAGCACTTCTTCTGGTGGTCTTCTTGACCGCGATGATGTTCCTCAGGCACGGCAAACCACTCGCAAGGGCACTGCGCGGAAAAGAGCGCAAGGTCGATGTGGCCAAGAATCTCAAGAGGAAAGATTGAGGGAGGCCGAAGCAGAACCCCCTCTATTCCAGCTGCTCTCGTGAGTATCTGAGCAAGGGGAATTCCATTTTCTGTCTTGACCCCGCTTCCGCATCAATAAGATGAGGCCGGCACCCTTTCGGGAACCGACCTCATTTTCCGCCTGAAATCTTATTGCCAGAGCGCCTCAGGCCTTCACTGGAAATCTCGCCAGCACATTCTCGATGCCCATTCATGCACCTATTAATGCGCAGCTGGACACGTCGTGGGTTCGTGCTCAGGACACTGAACCTTCCTAGGCCTTGTCCAGGGCGAAGTCACCGATATTCAGGCTCTTGTCCAGGTCCACATCGACAGTCTTGGGGACATGGCCCTTTGCGGTCATCTCGACCTTGTACTTGCCCGGCTCTAGCCTCTTGAACCAGAAGTCCCCGAAATGATCGGACTCGGTCTCGCGGGTGGATCCATCCGGCATCGTGAGGGTGATCTTTCCTCCGATCAGCACCTCGTCGTCAGCCTCATCGTAGATTTGACCGCCAATGAACAGCTTGGGGTCGTTGAGATAGTAAACGCGGGGCTTCATTCCCTCGACGGGGATGATCTGGGTGGCATCGTCGAGAAGGTCGGCGAATTCCTCCTCCTCACCGAACTTCAGCGCTTCGGTAGCGCAAAGGTCGACGCAATGCGGGATCTCGCCTGCATCCACGAGGTGGGCGCAGCCGTCGCATTTCTGTGGAAGCGAGAGCTCTGCATTCCAGAAAACAGCGTGGTAGGGGCATTCGTCAACTAGCTCGTGCATGCCTGTTGCCTTCTCGGGGTCGATTGTGATCAGACCGTCGGGGCGCCTGCGAACCACATCAGGGTGCTTCTCAACTAGAGGGCAGTTGTCGCACTGCTGGCACATGATCGGCTTGTACTCCACGCGCACCTTTGGAACCTGTCCATGGTCGGTTTGCTTGACCCTCATCCAGAAGTGACCCGTCTCGGGCTGAGGCTTCTGGTAGCCAGGCCAGTCGTTGCCGCAATGCTCGTCCTTGCAGGCGATCTGGCAGCCGTAGCAGCCATTGCAGATGGCCTGATCGATTACAAATACCTTCATCCTCTAATCCTCCTGAACAATCCAGTTCTCGATATCGACTCCCTGCTCGGCGTCGAACGTGCGCCCGAACGCCTCGGGATATTGCTTGGCCAGCTCGAAGACGTCGACCTTCTCGATGTTCACCAGATAACCCGACGTTACCTCACCGGCCGCGTTTTGAGAAGTAGTCTCCTTTGGCGCGATCAGGTTGTTGGCACCTCCGCGGTCGCTGACTCCTGGCTCGATCGGGTCGGTCTCGGCACCATGGTCTTGGAGGACTGCACCGGGCATGATGCGCTCGGTGATGTACACCCCGCCCATCGTCCAGCCGCGATCGTTCTCGACCTTGACTATATCGCCGTTCTCGAGCCCCAGCCTCTCTGCGTCGACCGGGTTGACCCAAACGGGCTCGTAGGCATAGCCATCGGGACCGACGACCTTGCAGGTCTCGATCTCGCGGAACCAGGAGTTGTCGTCGAAGTTGGCATGGATGCGCCAGCGTGGATGATTGGTGACGAGCAGGAACGGGTACTTCTTCGCCTTCTCGCTCTCGCGATACTCGTGGAACCTCGGAGAGTCTGCGATGTAATGCGGATATGGCATGCGTTCCTTGTCGTCGGGGAAATGCTCAGCAAGGGCAGTCGAGTAGATCTCGATGAGGCCAGAGGGAGTGGGCAGCGGGTAGCGCTTGGGATTGGAATAGAAGTCGAAGAGACCCGGGCTGTCATTCTCCCAACCCTTTGCATGCGGGCTGATCGCAATGCCGCGCTCGCAGAACTCCTCGTATGTCTCCGTCTCCTCGAGATTCGAGTGCTCGAAAGTGAGCCTGATCGAATCCTCGACCGTGCGTCCCTCGGTGTATTCCTCGAGAAGTCCCAGCTTCTCGGCGATGGCCTGAACAGCCTCCCAGTCGCTCTTTGCCTCGCCCTTGGGCTCTACGCACTTGTCGCATTTGATCACGGAGTTCCACAATCCACCCTGGTTGTCGATTGCGCAGTCATCGTTCTCGAAACGAGAGGTGATAGGCAGGATAATGTCTCCATAGAGGACATCGTTCTCGAGCCATGGATGCTGGTAGAGAACGAACTCCAGCTTGTCGCTGCGCAGTGCCTTGATGTACTCGTTACCGCCGTTCCAGCATGTAGACCAGCACGGAGCATCGGACCACAACATGTGCAGATAAGGCTCCAGTGTTCCGTCTTCCTTCTCGCGTGGGAACTGGAATTTCAGGAACTGGTCTTCGCGCTCGGCCATGCAGATGACGTGGCCATACCAGCTGAACGGCTTCTCCGCCATTATCCCCTCTGGGATGAGGGTCTTTGGAATGAAGCGGTCCTGGTTCTGGAGCATCGAGGCGTTGTAACCAGCCCAACCGGTGACCTTGAACACATCGCGGGGCATCGGGTTGAAGCGGTCGTTCTCGTAGATGTTCCACTCGATGAATTTCATGAAGTTCCTACCGGGCTTGCCGAGACCCTGCATTGCAAGGAGGCAAACTTCCATGCGCCCTGGCTCATGGGCATAGCAGGAGCGGATGTACGATCCGCCGTTGCAGTGCGCAGTCGAGGTCGGGACCCTGTGCCACTCGCGCGCCAGGGCCTTGATGGTACGAGAAGGCACGCCACAACGCTCGGAAGCCCACTCTGGGGTCTTGGGAACACCGGACTCGCCTCCCTGCAGCACCTCGTATTCGAGCCAGTCGAAGCCAACGGTGTGGGTGTCGATGTAATCACGGTCGTAGAGACCCTCGGTCATCCAAACGTAGGCGATGCCCATCTGCAGCGCCAGGTCGGTGTTGGGATAGACTGGAATCCACTTGTCGGCGTGAACCGCTGCAGAGTAATTGAGGTCGGGGCAGATGAAGACGGATTTGATTCCGCACTTCGTCCACCAGAAGGAGACGCGGCTGGGCATCTGCCCGCCCCACCCCCAAGTGGTGGTCTCGTTGTCGCAGCCCCAGTAGAGCACCATTCCGCTGTTCTTGGTGATGTCCCAGACGAGGTTGCCATCATAGCCCTGCCCAAGCGGTTCGATTCCCCAGGTGTGCTTAGCACCCCAGTACCATCCTTCCCAGGAGTCAGGCTGGCGAGCCTGAATCGTGGAGCCACCCATGATCTCGCACAGCTTGACCATGCAGCCGTGGCTGGGATGGACGATCTTGGTCTCCCCGTGCCCGTCCTGTTGGAGCAGGATCGAGCCCGGGCCATAGAGCTCATACTGGCGCTTGAGCTCGGAGGCGATGATATCCGTGGCCTCGTCCCAGCTGATGCGCACGAACTTCGATGTCCCGCGGTTCTCGGGATGGCGATCGCCATTTGGGTCCCAATCCACACGCTTGAGCGGGTAAGGGATCCTGTGCTTGGAGAACGCATGCTTCTTATACGCTGCCGAGAACGGCGGAATCAGAGACTTCGTCGGTTCTTCGAACCTCAATCCCTTGTGTTCCATGACCCAGGGATTGAGCTCCTTTCTCGTGAATGCCTTGTCATACCTCAGCGGGCGGACACGCAACACCTTGCCGTCCTTCACATCCACTGTGGCAACGTTCGAGCCGGTGCCGAAACCGCACCAGTCGATGTTGTCGTATGTCGAGAAGTCGGCACCTACGCCCTTGTCTCTCACGATAACCTCCTCTTCCCTATTCCAAAACTTCGCAGGGGTTCCCCTTCCCCTGCGAATATGCCCAATAGACAATGGGCAAATGTCCAATTAAGTATAGGAAAACGGAAGGTTCATGAATCGCCGTCGGCGAAAATGAGCGCACATAGGAAATTTTCACATGGAAATTCTTTTAAGAAATACTGGGGTCTGTGATGGCGAAGCGAATCTCTATCTTGCCAAACAGGCTGATTTCGACGACTTGGCTGGGGGCGGCAACAAAGAACCGGGGCGGAAGACTTGGCCTTCCGCCCCGGCATGCAAATCACTTTAGCCCCAACAAATCTCGTTAACCCCAAATCTGTTCCGGATTTGGGAAAGGAGCAAATGGAAGTTCTTACTGCTTGGCCTTTATGAGGCCATACCCACCGCCATGCCTTCGATAGAGCACGTGGGTCGCACCAGAGATGACGTCCTCGTAGACGAAGAAATCGTGCCCCAGAAGATCCATCTGGATAAGCGCCTCTTCCTGAGTCAGCGGCTGGAGCTCGATCTCCTTGACCCTCACGACATCCTCGTTGCGGTCGATGTCGTCAGCGATGTCATCGAGAGGCTGGGTCTCTATCGACTTGGACGGCTTCTCCGACCTGACCCTCTTGTCGATGACCCTGGTCTTGTACTTCCTCAGCTGCCTTGCGACCTTGGCTGCAGCGATATCGATTGCAGCGTACATATCCTCGCCGGCTTCCTCGGTGCGGATAATGTGCTTCTTGGCAACGAGCGTGATCTCCGCAACTGCAGGATTTGGATTTGCCGGGTTCTTCTCCACATGGAGTACGACATCTGCCTTCATCGGGGAGATGTCGAAAGTCTTCATCGCGGCGCCGACCTTTTGGTTCACGTATTCTTTGAGTGGTTCAGAAACGGTCATCTTGCGCCCCGTGATGTTAATGTCCATGGTGGTGTCCTCTCTATTCGATCTTGTTTGATTGGAACCGTTATGAAAAAGTGTAGCAGACTAAAATTCCCGCGATTCTGAAAACCCCAACTGATTTACATCTGAAGTTTAGTTGGTTGGAAATCTAGCTGGCAGTTTTCAAACACTTTGCAACGACAGATCCTCATTGGGAAGTCTGGTCTGACGAGGTATCACTAGTGCTGCTCGAAGAATCGCTGGTACTGGTGCTGCTCGACGAATCGCTGCTGCTCGTACTCGAGGAATCGCTGCTGCTCGAATTGTCCGTGCTGGTTACAGCCGACGGGGACCCGGTGGGCAACACATACTCAGCGGTGCTCTTGCCGACCCATTTGCTCGCTATCGTTTGAAGAACGCCATTGGACGAGATGGTCTGAAGCGAGGTTGTCAGAGCGTTGGAGAGTTCGGTGTTGGAGCTCAGAACACCCATATAGACCCCGGTTGGATCATCTAGGGCGGCAACATAAACGATGTCACTGTAGGTCATGGACAGATAACCACCTGCAACGGAATCGGAAGCCACGTACTCGACCTGCCCGCTCTCCAGTGCGTCAAAGGCATCTGACAGCGACGAGAAGGCAACGAGATTGGAGCTGCCGCAGTAATCGACGACGTTCAAGGCGGCGGTGCTTCCAGAATAAGCTCCGACCTTGACTCCATTGAGATCGTCCAAGGAGGAGAGAGAGTTGCTGGAATCAGACTTGCCATAAAGCGCAGGCCCGTTGTTCACGTACTCACCGACCAGCGCGACATTCGAATTCGCGCTCAGGGTAGTCGGCATGCTCATGACGACGTCGATCTGTCCATTGGTCAGAAGATTGACGGCGTTCTGCCCAGAAGTATCGACGACCTGGAGCTCGACTCCCATTTCGTCTGCCAGCGCAGCGGCAACATCGACGTCGAGTCCTACGATCTGGCCATCCGAATCTCCACCGAATGGGGCGAGTGAGGAATCGACTCCCACCGTCAGCTTGCCCGGGGTGACCAGAGCAGAATCGTCAATGGATTGAGTGAGGGTCACCTCCTTGGTCCCTGTCGTCCGGTTGCATCCCACCATGCAGAAGCACGCACAGATCACCAACATTACCGATACTGCTATTCCAAGAAATCGGGTTTTCCTCATCAGTCCCTCTCATTCATGAAGCAAAACGGATCTCACGAACACACTGAATCCAATGGGATTACTTTACCACTAATGCACCGAGTGCTTTGCGAATCGGAGTGTATACGCACGCAAGTCTTCGGGCTTGAACTAGCCCGAGAATTCCACTCATCGGCCTCATCTCAAATCCCAATAAAAAGAATTGTCCCTCCGGCTGACCTGGTATTTGACCCCACACTCGCATACTGGAGCTTTCGCCTGAAATCATCTCACTACTGGCCCTCTCGCCCAGGGAGCCTCATGCTCCTATCACCAGACGGTATGTCTTACCCCTAGGATGCGCCATGCTCGCGTCTGCAATGGCAGAACGCTTACGTGGATCCTTTCGGCCGCATCTGCCATGGACTAAGCGGCCTCATGACCGCCGCAACCACAGACCCGGAGGGACATGCTTAGTCTATCAAAGCATCCCCGGTTTCACCACACGCGACACAACGTTGCCACCCCAACCGATTCGACGCCGGCCTCGCGCAGCAAAGCTGAAGCCGAATCTAAGGTCGCACCGGTCGTGAACACGTCGTCGATCAGGAGAACCCGCCTGGGAACCCCATCTCCAAGATTTTGGATCCCGAATACATCCCTCATGTTCTCGCTTCTCTCCTCCCTTCCAAGCTCCCTCTGATCAGCCGATTCCACTCTGGTGAGGAAGGGAAACATCGAAACGCCACAGTTCTCGGCAACATCTTCCGCTATCGGCAATATGTGGTCGAATCCCCTGCGGGCAATAGCCGATGGGGAAGCCGGGATAGGGCAAATGCAATCCGGTCTCACCTCGTCCAAGATGCCGCCCATGCAAATTGACTGGCAGATGAATTCTGCGATTATCCCCGCCAGACCCCTCTCGCCCTGGTCTTTGTAGCATGTCACAAGCCGAGAAGAGCAGCTGTCGAACTCCATAGAGCAAACGGCCTTATCGAACTCCCATTCCCTCAAGCCATCTCCGCTCCAACATTCCGTGCACTCCAGACTCCCGTAAGGAGCCCCGCACCGCTTGCAAGAGGTTTCTCCGTCTATCAACCGGAGACGCGACCTGCAGCTCTCGCACAGAAGGGTCCCGGGCATGTCACAGCACACGCACCTCGTGGGCCATACCATCTCCGTGAGGCCATCTGCGACCTGAGCGGCAGCTCTGGACAAGCGCTCGTAAATCCCATTCCCAACCTCGGCATTCCCTTTCCAAGTTCCACTGCTCACCTTCATGAAAAGAGTGTGGCACGAAAGTCTGAACAGCCTTCGTGCCACATCCAAATGAAATCGAAACGAGATTTGAACCGAGATATCAGAGCGACAATCAAGATTCCAGGGAGGAATCCGGTGCGATACGTGATTCGATTCGAACCGGACTGCCAGGGCGGAAACCGCGCAGCCAGATTGGCATCTAGCGCCAAACGCTATTCGAAGTGGAACGTCCCGTTCTCGTCTGGACGATATACCCCCTTCTCGGTGATGATTCCGGAAATCAGCTCGCTAGGGGTAACGTCGAACGCCGGGTTGAACACGTCTACGCCCTGGGGAGTGTTGCGAATCCACACATCGAACCCGTAGGAATCCCCAGCCGGGCTGAGGGTGATCTTGTGTCCGCCTTCCGCGTCGAGATCCCTTGGGCCATCGGCGGTGAGCATGTCGAGAGCGCGTTTGGAAGTCTCATCGTCTGCATGTATGATTCCCGAGCCCGTGAACCCCTGGATTTCCCTGGGGTTGCGCTGCTCGATAACTATTTCAGAGCCGCTTGCCATCGACATGTCGATGGTCGAGAACGGGGCCGCAATGTAGAACGGAATCCCAAAGTGCTTTGCGATTACAGCGTGTCCCATGGTTCCGATCTTGTTCGCGGTGTCCCCATTTGCGGCAATCCTGTCGGCGCCGACGACAATTGCATCGATCATCCCCTTGCTCATGATCGTCGCGGACATGTTGTCGCAGATGAGCGTGCTTGGAATTCCGGCCCTCATGAGCTCCCAAGCGGTGAGGCGTCCACCCTGGTTGACCGGCCGGGTCTCGCATGCATACACGTGGTCGATGAGGCCCTTGTCATATGATGAGAAGATCACGCCGAGAGCCGTTCCATAGAAGACGGTGGCGAGCGACCCGGCATTGCAGTGGGTCATGACCCTGGTTCCCTTGTCGAAGAGAGTGGACCCGTTCTCGCCTATGAGCCTGTTGGTCTTCTCGTCCTCCCCGCAGAGTGACGCCGCGAAATCAACGGTCTGTCTCTTGAGCTCGTCGAGAGACCCTGCTCCTGCAGAATGCGCTTTGGCGAAATTGATGACCTGGGCGACTCCCCAGGATAGATTCACGGCAGTTGGCCTTGCGTTGGCGACCTTTTCCCCAACCTCGTCCATGCTCGACAGGAACGATGGGATGTCGGTGTCTTTGGACTCGTTGACAATCCAAGCGGCCATCGATAGCGCTCCTCCGACCCCGATTGCAGGTGCCCCCCTGAGAGCAAGGGTCTTGATCGCAACGATCATCTCCTCGTGGGTATGGCAGAACATGATCTCCTCTCGAAGAGGAAGCCGTGTCTGGTCGATGAGGTATACCCCCTCGGCCCCGTCATCTCCCTTTCCCCACCAAATCGTCCGGGGCAGGTTGTCGGTGCAGCTCTTTGGTTTGCTCTCGTTCATGTTGTGTCCTCCTGATGAGATGGGGATGAGAAAAAGGATGCGGCATTTTCTGGATGCCGCATCGAATGACGAATCTTTATGCGCTCGCGGCTTCGACTATGGCCGCCGCCTTGTGCTGCAAGGCTCCCTTGCCGTTATCCGCATCGAATTTCATGCGGGCCACAAGCTGTTTCTTCACGTTCTTGTCGATGTCGCCGCGCGAGAACTCCAGAAGCTCGCCGAGCATGTCCTGGAACTCGATGTCACCGTGGTAGCACTGGATTGCCTCGTCGATGTCAGGCCAAACCTTCTTCGAGAGCTTCGGCTCCTGCGCCCCCAGCTTGCAGAGGAACTTGAAGGAGGAGAGCCGGGCGAGACCTGAATCCTCGTCGTAAAGCGATTGCTCGGCACCATCGATTGCCTTCGCCAGCTTGTCCTTGCACATTGGCACAAGGTCGTAGAGGGCGTCGAGGATTTCCCAGCGCGTCTGCGCCTCTGGTCTGTGGAGAGCATCGATAAGGTCTCCGACATTGGGGACCATGACCTCTGGGTTTTCATGAGTGACCGCAGCGGCAATCGTCGCGGAGAATTGCCTTGCACGCCTGTTCTCGCCACAGAGGCTGTCTATCAGGGCCTTGAGGATGTCGGGGTCGTTTATGGCCTGCTTGACGTACTCGTCCTTGTCGACCGTGGGATCGACTATGAGGCGCTTGCCCCCATTGCCATCGTCCTCTACTACCTGGACCTTCTCCTTCTTGGAAGATGATTTCTTCGAGCTGGTCTTCTTGGAGGAGGACTTCCTGCCGGACTTGCTGGATGTCCCGGACTTTGAGGACTTCTCATTGGCCTTCTCCACGTCTTTCTCAGGCTGTTTTTCCTCGGCAGCGCTCGAGGTCTTCTTCGCCTTGGTGGATTTTCTCGAGGTGGTCTTCGCAGCCTTGGTGGTCTTTGCATCAGGGGCCTCTTCAACGACCTCTGTTCCTGCAGCTTCCACTGCCTCCACCTCTTCTTCCTTCTCCTTGGCTTTCTTAGAGGTGATGCGGGAAGATGTCTTCTTTGCAGCTGCCCCCGTCTTGCTGCTGGATTTGGCCGAAGAGGCTTTCTTGGAAGCGCTTCCCGAGGT
>JBMNUL010000010.1:0-29638 GCA_050946255.1 Coriobacteriales bacterium
ATTCCGGTTCAACAAGCTCTGAGGATGTGGCGAGCGGGACTAACTCGGCCGATACATCATCTTCTGCAAGTTCAACAGCTGATTCTGGAGAGGGGATTTCCACCGAGTCGATCTCCAACCCACTTACCACGACAGTGGACGACCCCTATGCATTGATCAGCGACTATTCTTCTACGCGTAATCAGTGGTGGCTCTATGCGGTAAACGCATTTGACGCTTGGGATTACCAGAAGTGCGAGGGTTCCGTAACGGTTGCGGTTATCGACACGGGGATCAGGTTCGATCACGAGGACCTGGCCGACAACATCGATACCGAGCATGCCTACGATGCGGTGTCGGAGTCTCAGATGACACAAGCCAGCTCGAATCGCACGTCAGCGCTATGGGAACATGGCACCCATGTTGCTGGAATCATCTCCGGGGTGGCAAACAACGGCACGGGAATCGCGGGCATCTCATACAATGCCAAGATCCTCCCGATCAACGTCTTTGAACTCGAAGACGGCGAGCTCGGTGCCTCCACGGAAACCATTATCAATGCATACGATTACCTCAAGAACCTGATCGATACCGGAGAGTTGACCGACCTCCATGTCATCAACATGAGCCTCGGGGGTTATACCGAAGATGAATATGACCAATTGCTGGATGAATCTATTTCGGAGTTGAAGGACATGGGCGTCATGACCGTGTGCTCCGGCGGGAACGGGGATGATGATGGAAATCCCATCACCGATACGATGATTCCGGGAGACTACGAGGATTGCGTGTCGGTGACAGCCTCGACATATGATTCATCAACAAATGAGTACGTAATTTCCACCTGGTCCGATCGAAACGATTACAAGGACATATGCGCTCCAGGCCAGAGTATCACCAGCACCCTCGTGACTTCAACTAATGCATATGGCAAGCTGACTGGAACGTCCATGGCAGCTCCTATCGTCTCGGGCAGCGCTGCGCTGCTCTTTGCGAAGGATCCAGGTCTTTCAGTCGACGATGTGGAGCAGCTCCTCTACAACAACGCCACCGATATCGGGGACACGGGTTGGGACGAGAGCAGCGGATGGGGAGTCGTCAATCCAGAAAAAGCTCTCGAGTCGATGAGGAACGCCACGATAACCGCCGATTCAGAATCGGTGAACGTCTCTGAGACGACCACGCTCGAGGCTTCCGTTTGCACTCAGGATGAGTCCGACCCAGCTCTAGGAACGGACTGGCAATGGAGCGTGGATGACACTAGCATCGCGACTATCTCTGATGATGGAAAGCTGACCGGCCTCGCCGAGGGGTCCGTAGTCGTGACCGTGACGTCGACGGCAGACCCCACCCTTACCGGCAAGAAGAGGTTCTTGGTGGAGCCTCTTGAAATCTCTACGGACATCAGCGCTCTGGCCTCGTCGAGTTCGATTGACGTCTCATGGGATAATACTCCAGGGGCAGTCCGGTTCGATGTCTACCGTTCCACCGAGGGCGCCGATGGAGAGGATTGGACCAAGGTCGCAGAAGTTTCGAGCGACGAGATCGGCTCCGATGGAACATATACGTGGTCGGACACCGACGTCGAGGTTGGAAATGCCTACTACTACAAGGTGGTCCCAGTCGGCGAGCTGAATGGGGCAGAATACGTTGGCACTGAATCCAATGTGGCGGGGGAGGTCTACAAGGGCTCCGTACTGCGTCTTTCCGGCAGCGATCGTTACGGGACTTTATCCCAGATCGTGGGATTGTTCGCGACCGAAATAGCGGCGGCACAATATGGCGGCGGAATCGTGATAGTGGCAAGTGGGGAGAATTATGCAGATGCGCTCGCTGCTTCCGGGCTTGCGGGCATTGAGAACTCTCCGATAATTCTTGTCAAAAAGAACAGCGTGCCCGATGACTCCGCGCAGTTGCTTGAGAAATTGAATCCCAGCTTCGTTTACATTATCGGTGGAGCCGGGGCAATTTCTGAGAAAACCAAGAAATCGATTGAGAAGATAGTCCCCGATGCCAGTGTGACGAGAATCTACGGGAAGACCAGGATAGAGACTGCTGAGGAAATCTATGGTTATTTGTCCGGCTTATGGGGAGATACCGCTTTCATTGCCGACTCTACGAATTTTGCCGATGCCCTCTCGGCTTGCACAGACTCATTTGCAAATTATTATCCGATCTTCCTTGCAAACCCAAATTCCAGCCAGTCAATTTCCAGCGGGACGCTGCAGAGGATAAAGCAAGGCGGTTTCACCAAGGTCGTGGTGCTGGGTGGCACTGGCGCGGTACCAGAGAGTGCGGTCACGCAACTTGAGAACAATGGCATTTCCGTTGAGAGGTGGGCTGGGGCAAACCGTTACGAGACCAGCCAGGTCATTGCTGAGAACGCAATCGAGGCTGGAGATCTCAGCCCTTACCAGATTGGGATTGCAACTGGAGAAAATTTCGCCGATGCGCTTGCAGCCGGGCCGCTTCTCGGATTCCGAAACTCGCCGTTGCTACTCGTCGACGATTCGGATGAAGGACTTACCTGCACACAGTCGGGCGGTGTGCTCGAATCTGCCAATGGGGAGACCCAAATCTTGCTCGTGTTCGGTGGAGCGGGTGCAGTTCCAGATGATGTTGTCAGCAAGGTGAGGCTGGTGCTCGGTTTATAGGTGAGGCTGGTGCTCGGCCTATAAACCAGGGCGCAATCTAAATCTTGCACATCGTCGTATTGCGCAGGTGCAGGCTAGGCCTCTGGAACCTGGGCGGAACCCTACACTTCCACGCCTGCCTGCAGCAAGTCGATGAACTGCCTGGCCACACGCGGGCTGCGTCCTCCTGCCCTGATGGCAAAGGCCTCGGCTCGCGCTATCAGCTCGTCCTCGTCGATCTTGAGATCTGCCTGACGAGCAAGCTCAACGAGGATTTTCGAGAACCTCTCCTTGTCCGGCTGGCTGAATGTGATGATCAGGCCAAACCTGGCAGAAAGGCTCATCAGCTCCTGCCTGGTGTCCATCTCGTGGATATCGGAGCCCTGACGGTCTTCCATCGTCTCCTTGATCAGATGGCGGCGGTTCGAGGTCGCATAAACCGCGATATTGGAAGATCTGCCACATACGCTGCCCTCGAGGATCGCCTTGAGCGCAGCGAAGTCGGAGTCGTTGGTAGTGAAGCTCAGGTCGTCTATGAAGATGATGAACTTCAGAGGGTTCGCCGCCAGTGAATCCATGACCTCGGGAAGTTCGTAGAGTTGGTTCTTCTTTACCTCCACGAGGCGCAGCCCGTCTGGGGCGAACTTGTTGGCGATTGCCTTGACCGCACTCGACTTTCCGGTGCCCGCATCGCCGTAGAGCAAGATGTTGTTGGCGGGCAATCCCTCGAGCAGCGCAACAGTGTTCTCGACAATCTTCTCGCGTTCCTTCTCGTAGCCCGGCAGTTGCTCCAAGGTCTGGGTGTCCGGGTGCTTTATGGGAATGAGCTCCCCGTCTTCCACCGTGAAAACGTTGTAACGGGAGAACACTCCGTACCCTGTTCTCATAATGTTGTCCATGCGGGTGGAATACTCGCTCTCGAAGTCGACCTCATGGGTCTCCCACGCTGGCAGCACCTTGCAGACTGGTCCGTCCCCGCACAGGAGGTCCCCGGCAATATCCTCGATGGTCAATTTACCGAGCTTGTTCAGGAACTTCAGCTCATCATAGGTGCGTGCTTGGAGGACGGGGTTTGCAAGCTTGCCCTCTCTCTTCTTGTCAACGTAGTCGTAGACGTAGGTGTTCTCATCCTCTAGAACGGAGGTGAGCAGATAAGTTGTCCAGTCGGTTGTGCTCTCGAACAGCCTGCTTTCGAATTCGGCCAACAGATCGACGGCTGACTCTCCACCGCGATCTGCGATTATCTCGAGAGAGTCTCTCAGCCATCCGATGACTGGGTCGTCGAGCAGGTTTCGAAAAATCACCAGCCCATTCAGTCTGGCAATGAGTTGTGAATTGTTCATCTAAGTCTCCGAAGTTTCTCAAGCGATGCGCGAAAATGCAGGATAACAGGCAAATTTACTTTCCAGTGACCCATTGCGTGCGTATTTCATACTCTGTGTGCTTATAATAATCAATTGTGTCTATCGACGTTTCCGAGCGTATTTAGATTTTCAGCGTAGGCGCGGATTTTGGCTGTCAATTGTTGCCGCGCAGCAACGTCGGAAGCACTTAGCGGCATGTAATTCGGCATTGGGAAAATACGGACTGTTTTCTATAGGAGAGGGAATCGAACATGCTTCTCAATGGATCTCAGATATTCGTGGAGGTATTGGCTGAGCAAGGGGTTGACACGATTTTCGGGTACCCCGGAGGATCGGTGCTCAACCTCTACGACGAGCTCTACAAGAACTCCGACAGGATAAGGCACATCCTCTCTGCTCACGAGCAGGGTGCTGCACATGCTGCCGACGGATACGCCCGCGCCACGGGCAAGACCGGAGTGGTATTGGCCACCAGCGGTCCAGGTGCCACCAATCTCGTCACGGGAATTGCCACCGCGTACATGGACAGCGTCCCGATGGTCGCCTTTACCGGCAACGTTGGAACTGCGGCTCTGGGCAAGGACAGCTTCCAAGAGGTCTACACCGAAGGCATCACGATGCCGATCACAAAATACAACTTCACGGTTCGCAAGGTCGAGGATTTAGCCGACACCATGAGGAGGGCCTTCCGCATCGCGCAGAGCGGCCGCAAGGGCCCTGTTGTGGTCGATATCCCCAAGGATGTCACCGCCAATGTCTGCGAGTTCGAGCACAAGGCGGCCGAGCCCGTGCGCACCGTCACCACTCTGGACCAGGCCAGGATCGAAGAGGCCGCGGAGATGATCAACTCCGCCAAGCGCCCGGTTATCCAGATCGGAGGAGGTGTGCGCAGCTCTCGTGGAAACAACTTTTTGGTCGAGCTTGCCAAGAAAGCCCAGATTCCTTGCGTCTATACGCTCATGGGCACAGGTGTTCTGAGGTATGACGACGAGCTGAACCTCGGTATGCTGGGAATGCACGGCAAGTATTCCTCCAATCGCGCCGTGTCCGAATGCGACCTGCTGTTTTGTGTAGGAACCCGTTTCTCCGACAGGGTTGCGCTCAAGCCCGACACCTTCGCGAAGAACGCGAAGATCATCCAGGTCGACATCGATGCAAGCGAGTTCGGCAAGAACGTTGGAATCGACCTAGCCATCACCGGCGATGCAGCCTATGTTCTCAGGGCGCTGCTTCCTCTGGTGGAGGAGGCCGAGCACGGCGAATGGCTCGAGCAGATCGCAGTCTGGCAGGGCAAGGACTTCGTGCCGGAACGCAGCGAGGACGAGATCAAACCGCAGCAGCTTGTTGAGGAGATCTGCGACATGTGCGGTCCAGATGCCTACTATGTCACCGACGTTGGACAGCACCAGATGTGGGCAGCTCAGTACATCAAGCATGTGGATTGCCGCCACTTCATCACGAGCGGTGGTCTCGGAACGATGGGATTCGGCTACGGAGCATCCATCGGGGTGCAGGTCGCGCTGGGTAACGACACTCGAGTCGTGATGCTCACTGGAGACGGAAGCTTCCACATGAACATGGTGGAGTGCGTCACAGCTGTCAGCTACAAGCTCCCGATAATAACCGTAATTTTCGACAACCAGGTCTTGGGAATGGTGCGCCAGTGGCAGACGGCGTTCTATGGCAAGAGGTATTCCCAGACAGATCCGCACAGACAGACCGACTATGTGAAGGTCGCCGAGGGATTCGGTGCGAAATGCTATGACTGCAAGACGATGCCCGAATTCCGCGAGGCCTTCAAGAAGGCCCTCGATAGCGATGGCCCCGTTTGGATTCACTGCGCCATCGGCAAGGACGAGAAGGTCATCCCGATGATCCCGGGTGGCAAGGACATCAACGACATCATCATGGATTAGGGGTTTGATATGGATAACGACAAGAAGCGCAGGGTGATCAGCATTCTCGTTGAGAACAACAGCGGTGTCCTCGCCCGCATCTCGAGTTTGTTCTGCCGCAGGGGATTCAACATAGACAGCCTGACGGTCTCGGCCACGAACGACCCGAGCCTCAGCCGCATCACCGTCACGATCTTCGGGGACGAGAAAGAGATGAGGCAGCTGATTCTCCAGACCGACCGTATCGAGGACACCAAGCTGGTCTTCGAACTCGACGAGTCCTCCAGCCTCGCCGTTGAGCTTCTCCTCATAAAGGTTGCTGCAGACGTGAACAACAGGGCGGAGCTGCACGAGATCGTGAGCATCTACAACGCCAAGATCATCGACCTCTCCCCGGACAGCATGGTGTTCGAGCTCACAGGCGCCTCAGAGAAGATAGATGCCTTCATTCTGATGCTCAAGGATTACGAGATCTTGGAGATGTGCCGCACGGGAGTGACCGCCATGGACAGAGGAGGGCTCCAGCCTCATCTAGTAAAACCCACCCAGGAGATCAGAGAGATTTAAACCTGGCTTCTTTAGGAGAGCAGAAAATGTTGGTGCAATGAATGCTTGCGTTTATTGCACCTTTTCTGTTCTATTCAAAAAGTGCTGAGGGTTTGAATGCTCGTTCTTTTCGGGTGTCCTCTTGAATCCACAAGGACGTTTCGGATGATGTGCGTGCGGTGCCCAGGCAGCTGCTGCGCGACTTGGTGGCGCGCACATGGAAAACATCCCGACCATCATGTAATCAGAGGGCCACCATGCACCGTGGTGGAGCATATAGGAAAACAGGCTGACCCCATAATAAAAACCCACGTTAAGCGGGAAGTATTACCCGTATGCAGGAATTATAGACTCTCGTTTTCGCTCAAATGTAATAATTGCGCTATCAGCCAATAGCTGGTGACCATTTGCCTATTGCAGCAAAGCGATTAAGGAGATGTTCGGTAATGGCAATAAACAAGTATTACGACAGCGACTGCAACCTCGGAGTCCTCGATGGCAAGACCGTTGCAATCATCGGATTTGGGAGCCAGGGACATGCTCATTCTGAGAATCTGGCAGAGAGTGGCGTGGACGTGGTTGTAGGACTGCGCAAGGGTTCTCAGCATTGGCAGATGGCCGCTGATTTTGCAGCAGGCAACGAGCACTTCAAGGTTGCCACGGTCGAGGAGGCCGCCAAGGCTGGCGACATCATCATGATCCTCGCACCTGATGAGCTGCAGGCTGACATCTACAAGAAAAGCATCGAGCCGTACCTCGAGGAGGGCAACGCTCTTGCCTTCGCACACGGCTTCAACATCCATTACAAGACCATCATCCCGCCCGAGAACGTCGATGTCATCATGATCGCCCCCAAGGGCCCAGGTCACATCGTGCGTCGTCTCTACACCGAGGGCGAGGGCTGCCCCTCCCTGATCTGCGTTGAGCAGGATTACACCGGAAAGGCCAAGGAGATCGCCCTGGCTTATGCTTCCGGAATCGGTGCTGGCCGCGCCGGCATCCTCGAGACCACGTTCCGCGAGGAGACCGAGACCGACCTCTTCGGCGAGCAGGCAGTTCTCTGCGGTGGCGTCAGCGAGCTCATCCATGCTGGATTCGACACCCTGGTCGAGGCTGGCTATGCTCCTGAGATGGCTTACTTCGAGACCTGCCACGAGATGAAGCTCATCGTCGACCTCATCAACGAGGGCGGTTTCAACAAGATGCGCTACTCGATTTCCAACACCGCCGAGTATGGCGACTACCGCACCGGCAAGCGCCTCATCACCGAGGAGACCCGCAAGGAAATGAAGCAGGTCCTCACCGAGATCCAGGATGGCACCTTCGCCTCCGAGTTCCTCACCGAGATGAGCGACAACGGTGGCCGCAAGGTCAAGTTCCTTGCCCAGCGCCGCATGCAGGCCAATCATCTCATCGAGAAGGTTGGCGCGGAGCTCCGCAGCATGATGAGCTGGCTCAAGAAATAACTTTCACCCGGTTGGCGGGGCTTGCTGTTCGATTGCGAAAAGCGAGTTGAGCTTGTTGCCAAAGTCGAGGCCCCGTTCTCAACCGAGCGATCGGGTATGCCGCGTGCATGTCAATTTCGTGCAATCTCGAAGGCGTCGTCCGTGTTTGTCCGGATGGCGCCTTCTTGCCTCAGCGGCGCATTTGCAATAGTGTGTTCCTGCGAGTATGTTCAGATTTTGTTTCAACTGCACGCTTGCGTTCACTAGTGAGGAGTTTCAGATGAGAAGCGATAACGTGAAGAAGGGGAGCGAGCGTGCTCCCAACAGGAGTCTTTTCTACGCTCTGGGCTACACACAGGAGGAGCTCGAACGTCCTCTGATCGGAGTGGTTTCCGCGTATAGCGAGATTGTGCCGGGTCACATGAACCTCGACAAGCTCGCCGATGCGGTGAAGGCCGGAGTGAGGATGGCAGGCGGAACTCCGATTCTTATGCCCTCGATTGGCGTCTGCGACGGAATCGCCATGGGCCACATCGGCATGAAGTACTCGCTTGCATCTCGCGAGCTGATCTGCGATAGCGTCGAGACCATGCTGATGGCCCATCAGCTCGACGGCCTGGTTCTGATCCCCAATTGCGACAAGATCGTTCCCGGAATGGTCATGGCCGCAGTTCGCATGGATGTGCCCGCGGTCGTGTGCTCTGGTGGCCCGATGCTGGCTGGTCGCTACGATGGCGAGGAGGTCAGCCTCTCCAAGATGTTCGAGGCCGTTGGCTCCTACAAGGCCGGTCTCATCGATGAAGAGCAGCTCGAGGATTGCACTCAGAACTGCTGCCCCGGTTGCGGCAGCTGCTCGGGAATGTACACCGCCAACAGCATGAACTGCCTGTGCGAGGCAATAGGAATCGCCCTCCCCGGAAACGGGACGATTCCGGCTGTCTACTCCAAGAGGCTGATGCTCGGCAAGCATTCCGGCATGGCAGTCATGGACATGGTTAACAAGGGAATCACCGCAAGGCAGATCATCAACGAGCGCTCTGTGCGAAATGCCCTCACCTGCGATATGGCGCTAGGATGCTCCACCAACACAGTGCTGCATCTATTGGCAATCGCCCATGAGGCTGGTGTGAAGCTCGACCTCAACATGTTCAACGAGGTCTCGGCTGCGACGCCGAACATCTGCCACTTGGCGCCTGCTGGCCCCACGCACATGCCCGACCTCTATGCTGCTGGTGGGATTCCCGCAGTTCAGTCGGAGCTTGCAAAGAAGAACCTGCTCGACCTCGACGTTCTCACCGTCACCGGCAAGACCCTCGGCGAGAACATCAAGGGCGCCAAGGTGCTCGACCACAACGCGATTCGAGACATCGACGATCCCTACAGCCCAACCGGTGGCCTGCAGATTCTCTGGGGCAACATCGCCCCCAACGGTTGCGTGGTCAAGCGCAGCGCCGTGGCACCCGAGATGCAGAAGCATTCCGGACCTGCCAGGGTGTTCAACTGCGAGGAAGATGCGATCTCGACGATCTATGATGGCGGAATCCACGACGGCGATGTGGTGGTCATCCGCTACGAGGGCCCGAAGGGCGGACCTGGCATGCGCGAGATGCTGAACCCCACGTCGGCGCTTGCCGGAATGAAGCTCGACAAGACGGTTGCGCTCATCACCGACGGGCGATTCTCCGGTGCCTCCCGTGGTGCTGCAATTGGGCACGTTTCTCCCGAGGCTGCTTCGGGTGGACCAATTGGACTTGTCGAGGAGGGGGACATCATCACCATCGACATCCCCAACGCTTCTATTCATCTGGAGGTCTCCGACGAGGAGCTGGCCAAGCGCAAAGAGGCTTACGTGCAGCCCGAGCCGAACATCACGACTGGCTGGCTGGCACGTTATTCCAGGATGGTCACAAGCGCAGACCAGGGCGCCGTGCTTGTCTAGCGTATTATTTGATTGACAGAGACGGCGGCGGGGTAGCGTATTCGCAGATCCCGCCGCTGCTTTGTTTAGGGGATTTATGGTATCCTCACCCGTGCGGCAATGCCAATTATCTGAATTGGGCTGGAAAGCCAACGGGGGAAGGTGCCCTCACCCGTGCGGAACCGTCCGTATTCGGCATCGGGTTGGAAAGGCAGAACAAAAGGGTATCCTTACCCCTGCGGTGTAGCCTCTGGAGCAATGTCTTCGGAGCAGCGCCCACGAAGCGGAATCCATGTGGCGATTTTCGAACATGGATGCTGAAAGAATTGACTTCACAATTGATGACACCTGGGAGGTGAACGCGACGATGGCAAAGAAAAAGGATGACGGGAGGAAGAAGCTCGCCCGCAACAAGAGGGCGTTTCACGACTACGATATCCTCGAGACCTTCGAGGCTGGAATCGTGCTCACCGGAACTGAGGTGAGATCGCTTCGCGACAACGGGTGCCAGCTCACCGAGTGCTTCGTCGTGATCCGCAAGAACGAGGCATGGCTAATCGGGGTGCACATCTCACCTTTCACAAACGGCAGCTACTCGAATGTCGATTCTGACCGCAACCGCAAGCTCCTCCTCCACAAGAAGCAGATCAACTACCTGCTTCAGAAGACCAGGGAGAAGGGCATGGCAATCGTGCCTCTCGAGATGTACTTCGACAAGAATGGCAGGGTGAAGGTAGAGATCGGACTTGCCAAGGGCCGCAAGCTGTATGACAAGCGCCAGGCCATGGCGAAGCGCGATTCGCAGCGAGAGGTCGAGAGGGCACTCAAGGACCGCAGCCGCTACTGAGGTGGGGCATGCGTAAATTGGGCCTGGCTTGAGTCGCCGGATTTCCCAAACCTACGCCGTTCCTTCCAGACATGTCCAACAAAACGGCCTTTGCCCATTTCCCTAATTTTCTCTTGAGTTGAAGCGTATTTTTCTAATTACGTTATTGAAGAAAATGTCCTCATCTCAGAACAGCACTGCAACAATCAGCATGCTCTTAGTTGAATACCCCAAGACAAATTTCGAAAAACCACTGTGCAAGTTGGCCTTGTTCTTTCTGAAAGATGGAAGCTTGTATCAAAATACAGGCAGCTCTGGTTTGATACCGTGCTGGGGGATTTTTCAACGGAAGAACTTGAATTGCTGCAGAAACAATTGACTCACATGGACGAAAAACTTACCGCATATTTGGAAAAGGAGAAGGAAGAATGATATTGATTACCGGAGCCAGCGGAAACACAGGAATGGCAGTTCTAAAGGCATTGAAAGATAGGGGAGAGCAGGTAAAAGTCTTTGTCCATAGAGAATCTCAGATAGAGAGAATGAGAAATGCAGGTGCAGACGAAGTTGTCGTTGGAGATCTGTTGGATTCAGAAGAAGTGAGACATGCATATGAAGGTGTTCGTTCTGTCTACCACATCTGTTCTGCCTATAACCCTGATGAGATAGAGATCGGGAAGATAGCAATCCAAGCTGCAGAGAAAACGAAAACAGAACATTTCGTGTATCACTCGGTGTTGCATTCAATTTCAAGCGATATGGAGCATCACAGGAAAAAGCACGAAGTTGAGAAACTGCTCGTGAACTCCGAAGTGCCATATTCAATCGTGCAACCGGCACCATACATGCAGAACCTCTTGCTATCTAAACAAGGTGTTCTGGACGATGGAATATTGGCCCAGAAATTTTTCACTTCAGATGAGACGCGAATGAATTTTATTGATTTGAACGATATTGGAGAAGCTGTTGCCAAAATTCTCACAGACGACAGCTATATCGGAGGAACATATGAATTGTGTGGTCCGGAAAATGTCACATTGAGCGATGTTGTGAAAGCATTCCAGATAGCTGCAGGGAAAGAAGTTCAAAGCGTATTTATCAGCGATGAAAAGATGCGTTCAGGTCTAGAGGCAAGCGGCAAGAGCGGGTATTTCGTGGAATGCATGCTCTCTATGTTCCGTCATTACAATGAAAAGGGATTCATAGGCAGTTCAAAGACGCTGGAGTTCATCTTGGGAAGAAAGCCAGTAGATTTGCAGTCTGTTATTTCAACAAGCATATAGAAAGGTCAGAAAATGAAAATATGCTGGATCACCATGAACGTACGTGACATAGAGGTTTCGAAAACGTTTTATCAGTCTCTCGGGTTGAATATCGCACGTGAGTTTGAAATCCCCGAGCTGGGGAAATTCGCCTTTCTTCAAGCAAATGGAGACACCGAAATTGAGCTGATCGAATTCCTGGCAAAGAAGGATGCCGCACCTATCAGAGATGGAATATCTTTTTGTCTAGCATTGGAAAACTATGAAGACGTTCTTGCAGCCTCCAGAGATAAAGGGATATTGATACGAGGGCCGGAAAAATTAGGGGGGAAGCTGGATTGCTTTTTCATTGAGGACCCTGATGGGATGAGCATCCAGATCATCAAAGCGTGATTGCTTTTTGGAAAACGGCATAGCGTATGTGCGTTGTGACTGCAGAGACGGGGGAATCCGTCTCTGCAGTTCTTCTATTTCGTAGCTGTCAACTGCTATTGTGAGAGTTTTCTCGTTTCGCCTGACAAGTTGATGAGCGTGGCCCTTTTTCTTCAGCCTGGCAAGTTATTACACTCGCGTGGTCCTTGGCCTCAGCCAGACAAGTTATCGAGCATAGTTCATTGCTTCAGCCCGGCAAGCTATTGCGTGCGGTCCTTGGCCTCAGCTCGGGAAGCCTCTGAGCAAGCTCCCTACTTTGTGAGCTCACCTGCTCTGGTTTGAAGCTGATCTACTTTGCCAGATCGATCAGCAGCCTTTGCCAGCGTGGGATTTCCACGTCCTTCATCTCGGGAGCATCCATGAATTCCATTCTCCTTGGAGAGTCCGGGTTGTAAGGCTCCCATTCGGGACGTCCCTCTCCGTTGGGGTTCCCGTTCTTGGCGAAGTCCGTCCAATAGCCGATCATCGCGTTGGCGAGTTCGTAATCCGCCCCGATGTAGGGTCGCCAATTGTTGTTGAGGCAGTTGAACACGTAGTAGACCTCTGCTGTGTGAGCTGCTCCCGCGTCGTCGCCAGGAAGCGGACGCGCGAAGTAGTAGTAATAGGATGGCTTCCCGCTGTTCTTGCATCTTGTCTCGCAGAACGCGTGGCACGATGTGATGAGCCTTCCCCTGGACCCATCTGGATTGACTTTGTCGAGGTCTTCCTGCGTTTTTACCGACAGGGCATTTTCGAGTTCCTGCTTTATTTCTCCATAGCTCTCGAGCCAAGGTTCATAGGCATCCAGCTTCATCTTCATGTCGAGGCCGCCCTCGTCCGTATGGCCCACGATGTACTCGATGTCTGAGATATTTCCCTTTGCCGCAGTGAGTCCTGGGTGCTCTTCCACCACATATCCGTCGACGATTGGAGTGAGCACGAATGGGTTGGTGAGCTTCAGGACTTCGAACATCGCCTTGCCGCAGGTTGCTTGGATGCTCTCGGCATCGACATTTCGAGCTTCTTCAATCGATGTGAACCCCATTGCTCTGATGAGATCCGAGCCGAACTTCTCGGCATCTCCCAAGCTCATGATGTCCAGAAGGTCGTTGTGGAGCATCGAAGGACCGCTCTCCATGATTGCGCGGTTTACGAATTTCTTCGATAGGGAAGAACTGCAGAGGAGCTGCGTGCTCTCTGCGCCGGCGGACTGTCCGAAAACCGTGATGTTGTCGGGGTCGCCACCGAATCCGGAAATGTTCTCGTGCACCCACTTGAGCGCTGCAACCTGGTCGAGAGTGCCATAGTTACCGGAGGACTTTCTCTCGCCCTCGGCGGTCAGCTCGGGATGTGCGAGGAAGCCGAAGATTCCCAACCTGTAGGCAATCGAGACGAGCACGACCCCGCGCTTGCCGATCTGCTCGCCGCAGATGAAGCTCGAGAAACTTCCTCCGCCGATGAACCCTCCGCCGTGAATCCAGAACATGACCGGGAGCTTGTCGTCTGGCGACTGAGCCGGGGTCCAGATGTTCAGATAGAGGCAGTCTTCGCCAATTGGGGCAATTGCCGTGTAGCCCTCCTTGTTGGCGGGATCAGTCTCGGAGAACATGTACTGAACTGCACACTTGGCGAAACGGTCGGCGTGAATCGGTTCGAGGGAATCAGGATTGGAAGGAACGTCCAAGGGCTGAGGGTCTTTCCAGCGAAGGCCTCCCACTGGGGGCTTCGCATAGGGAATTCCCTTGAAAACTGTGACAGTCGTTATTCCCGATGGTTCTCCAACGTATGTGCCGTACTTGGTCTTGGCTTCGCGAATGGCCATGGGGTTCTCCTTCCGAAGATGTGACCCGAAGGTTGTTTTCAACGTGCACTTTGTCGACGCAATCATGCTCTTAAAGTTTATCGCAACGCCATTGTTCTTGTATTTGTCTCGGCGGTTGTTCAAGGAGCAATTGATTTGAGAGAGTTTGGGTCTTTAAAGTGGTCTCCCAAGGTGCTATAGTATGTAATCCGCACCGGAGATTCTTCGGTGCACGCACCTTGAAAAGCGTCGATTCTTCCCGCTGAATTGGGGGTGACTGGTTTCGACATGATAGCCATGAGGGAGGCAGCAAGCCGTGGTCTCCTCGCCACGATAAACAGGGGTAATGTCAAATTTAATTGACAACAAGACTTCTTATGAGGGCGCTTATGCCCTCGCTGCTTAATATTAACTAGCAGCTGTCAATCCGCAGGTTGCTCCTGCCTGTGGTGCGGCATAAATTCAGGGAGCTGCTCTCGCGCACGTAGCCTGTATGGCGTTGGGAAAAGATTGAACTGGCTAGACTTCGCTAGGTTTGTCCGCGTACCGGGTGGGGTCGAATCCTAATCGCGAACTGAGCTTGGAGATACCGCCCAGGTGGTTTTCTTGGACCGGAGTTCGATTCTCCGCACCTCCACCAGAATATTCACAGCTCTGATCTGCATTTCCACAGGTCAGAGCTGATTTTTTATTTGGGTGCGGTTTCGGAAAATGGCATAACTTGGCATTGTTTAGCGGCACTTTGACCAATGGTAAAAATTTTCCTATGTGAATTGCGTTGCGCTCGTCCGCTTCTCCTTATTTACTCTTCTAACAATCAACAATTGCGCAATTTGCAAGGCTAAATTATTTACGAAAGTGGATTATCTTATACAATTCTTTCTAAGATGGTAGTGACGATGACTACGACGTGACTATCAAACGGGTGGTGAAGCTTGTCAACGGCTTCAAGCTGAAATCGGGTTCTACCGACACAACATTCACCTCGCGTGTTTACAACTACAACGAGACAGCGATGGGCGAGACTACCTTGATTGACGGGTGGTTTTCTATGTGCTTCCCTAAGATTGGGAGTTCTGAGAGGAGAATCGAGATGGCAGTCTATCAGGACAAGGCAAGGGAGAGGATTCGAAATGGGCTGCGCAGAATGCAGACCATCGTCGATAAGGGCAAGGCTGAAGGATACAACGAGGCGGATACACGGAAGATCGTGACAGACTTTCTTACCCGTTACATGGGGTGGGACAACTTCGACAACATTACAGCCGAGCAAATGATCAGCTCGCGTTATGCAGACTATGTCCTAAAGAAAGATGGGGACGAGCTCGCCGTGATCGAAGTGAAGCAGATTGGTCTGAAGCTCAAGGACTCGCACCTAAACCAGGCTAGACAATATGCGACGGACGAGGGAATTGAATGGATAATCCTTACCAACGGGGATACCTGGAAGGTCTATCGAAACGTGATGGAAAATGGAATCCCAGTAGCCAAGCCGGTCTTCAGC
Source organism: Coriobacteriales bacterium (assembly GCA_050946255.1). Taxonomy (GTDB): domain Bacteria; phylum Actinomycetota; class Coriobacteriia; order Coriobacteriales; family CADBOM01; genus JBMNUL01. The sequence goes on from JBMNUL010000010.1 coordinate 15,585, forward strand.
GTTGAAATCTCCGACAAGGAGGAAAAGCCCACAGACAAGGCGAAGCTACTGTACTTGCTCTCCGAGGAGGCTAGCAGGAAGAACGAAATCTCAGACTATTATGAACGTAAGGTCGCACTCTCCGGAGAAAACCTAGCCGATTATCTTCTCTCTGACGAAGTCCTCAACAAACTCAGGCTGGCCCTGAAAGCGGGTACGGGTCAGAAGCTGACCAACTACGACGTCGCCAAGAACTTAGTCAAAAACGTCTTCTGCGATGCTCTTGACAATGAGCATGTCTACTCTCGTCTGGAAAAAATACGCAAGGCAAAGTAACCCAAGTTCTGATTACAGAGAAAAACAAGACACGAGAACGTCTATGACATAAACGAGTACACAGCCTCAGGTCAACGCGAACTTTTTAGATATGATACCTTAGCGATTATAGACTGTCTTATTAGTCATGGCGCAGCATTGTTAATCTTTGTTTTTATCTTGGAATAGGGCATCTTCGCCTACTATCACGATGTCATCGCCTTTTGCTTGCAACTGCATGGCCTTCTCGACTTTTGAACCGTAATTGCCCATGGTCCAATTCTCGTTTCCACAACCGCCAACTACAAGGTAATCGACCTTTTTTGTAACAGATCCGTTTATTGAACCACCACGTTCTTGGATGATTTTCTCGATGTCCTTTTTCTGACCGCGCATGAAAGTTCCAGAGAGACAGAACAGTTTTCCCTCATAGACGATGTTGTCGGTTGATTCCATGTGGGGGTTAACAAAATTTTCCATGAGACTTACAAGCTCGTTCGATTCCTCTTTGGTCACGAATCCGTCCAGCATTGCTTCTTGAAGCTTGTCGGAAATCCGCCTAATGGTAGCATTTTGCCCAAAGCTTTCGTGGGACTCTATAAGGTCTAGAACGTTTTGCGCTTCATCAACTGAGACTTCACCATCTCCAATGACTTCCTCAAGCTCGTCCTTTAACTCTCTGGCATTTCGCGTCTTCTCTGATAGTGCAGGTTTCTTGGAGTTGTTCTCACGCTTCAGTTTTCTAATATCGATGTAATAAGGTTGAATCATATAGTCGAAATGTTCTATTTGAGGAGCGAGTTTCCAGAACACCCCACAGCATGCCATTGCATCGCTTGATGCGTTATGTGCAGTCTCAAGTTCAACGCCGAGAAAATCACATATTGATGAGAGTTTGTAGCTTTCAAGATTTGGGTATACGTACCGCGACATTCTAAGCGTATCAGCATATGTGAGGTGAGGATCATTAAGGCCGTAATGTGCAAGTGATTTCGCCATTACCCGCATATCGAAGCTTGCGTTGTGTGCTACAGCTGTTGTTCCTAAAAACAGATTAGCCAGTGTTGTTTCCCATAGTTCATCGAATGTTGGCGCATCGCTAACGTCTAGTGGAGTAATGTGGTGAATACCGATGCAGAAATCATCGAATATTTCTTCTGGATTGATGAAGAATGATTCGGTTCGGATGATTGAACCGCTATCGTCCGTTTGAACGATGCCTATTGAACACGGCCTATCGTTATGTCTATTTGGGGTTTCTACATCGAAAAACGTGTATGCGGCATCTACCTTACGATTAATCAATCCCATTTTCCCTCATTCATTGTTTGTACTTTCAGCCATCGTTTTGAGTTTGGCTTTCTTCGGCTATCAGTGATACGAGAATAAGTCTATCAGCCTAATTTCATCATCTGACAATACAGGTGTGGATTTCGATGAGTCAATCCCGAGGAGAAGCCCTAGTTCAAGCAGAAAATCTGACTGACAATAATTCTGTAAATGTCTCTCGAGGTATGTGGTGGCGTCTCTGGTAACGGGCCCTGCAAAAGAGCAGGCCTTAGATTTGCTGCTGATTCCAACTCGAAAAAGGTTGTCAATTTTGAATTCAAGAATCACACTTGAACCGTTTCCAAATTTCATTGGTACTACAAACAACTCTTTACCAATCTAAGGGGGAGCCATGTCAAACGCGCACGTGTGGCAGCGGGAACCTAGCCCGATAACAGACTTCGTGGATGAGGAGACGGCTGACGTCGTGGTGGTCGGAGCTGGAATGGCCGGCACGGTGGCAGCTCAATCAGCAGCAGAAACTGGTGCCAGCGTTGTCTTGGTGGAAAAGTTCAGCGAGCCGGTGGCACATGGAATCGACGTCGGAGCTGTGGACTCCGTTCTTCAGCGCCGCGCTGGAATCCAGATCGACAAGCTCGATGCTGCAAGGCTCATCTACGCCTGGAGCCAGCAACAGGCAAATTACAATCTCATCCGTACTTTCGTGGAGCGTTCCGGCGAGGTGATGACCCACTACGTGGAGATGGCCGAGGCTGCAGGCTACACGGTTCATCTGAACACCGAGGCGACGGCGCGTGCAGATTGGGGAGACCTCGACGATCGCTTCCGCATGTTCAGGACCGCGCATGTGTTCGATGCGCCGGATGACCTCGACGTTCGCAAGACCAAATGGAATGCGCAGTACATCGTCGATGTCGCGTATGCCGATGCCCTCAAGCTCGGGGTGAAATTCATGTTCAACACCCGCGCCGAACGCCTCATAAAGGAAGATGGCCGTGTTGTCGGCGTTGCCGCGACCGACTCTCAGGGCACTCACAAGATCCTCGCTCGCCGTGGTGTGATCATGGCAACCGGGGGCATTACCGACAACGATGAGATGAAAGAGTGTTTCTGCCCGATGAGCCTGCGCGTGGACAAAAACGCGTACTTCCCGCGTGGCGGCAACATGGGGGAGGGACACATCATCAGCGCTTGGGCCGGCGCGGTGTTCTCGAGATGCTATCCGGCGCCTATCATTCACCCCGTGAACTTCACCCCTCTCGGACCGGGAATCGATTCGAGCTGGCTCATCGTCAACCGAAAGGGCCAGCGCTTCATGAACGAGACGGCATATGAGCCGATCATCACCAATGCCCGTCTCAACGCTCCCGGAAATGTTGCCTGGGCAATTTGGGACTCCGATTATCTCGAGCACTACAAGGCAATGGAGCCGGTCAAGTATGCCGCGCTCCCAGAAGATATCGTCGACCGCGTTGAGAAGAGCGTCGAGACAGGGGAGTACTTCCGTGCCGACACGTTGGCAGAGCTCGCCGGCGAGCTCGGAATCCCCGCTGACAATCTCGAGGCAACTGTCGCACGCTACAACGAGCTGGTAGATGCTGGAGAGGATGTTGATTTCGAAGTCCCGCCCCGCTTCCTCTCGCCTTGCAAAAAGGGACCTTTCTATGCAGGGCGCATCAATGCCGAGCTGCTCTCGGTTCTCTATGGAATGCGCGTGAACGACAACTCGCAAATGGTCGACGTCAATGACGACCCGATTCCCGGACTCTATGCCGTCGGTGCAATTCAAGGAGATTTCTTCGCGAATTCCTATCCGGTTACGGTGCCAGGCGCAGATCACGGTCGTGCCATGACATTCGGCCGCCTCGTGGGCTGTGCGCTGGCAAAAGGCGAGAACATCGACGGAACCCCTGCGGAATGATTGGAGCAGAGCAGATGCGGCAACCAGTGAGCGACAATGAGACCCAGCGCGAATTCCAGAGTGTGGGAAAACCACACTATTGGCAGCGTGACCCAGAGCCGATAACCAACATCGTGGGGGAGGAGACCGTCGACGTGGTGGTGCTCGGAGCCGGGATTGCGGGGTGCATCGCGACTCAATCAGTGGCGGAGTCCGGTGCTTCTGTGATATGTGCCGAGAAATTCGATCACCCCACCTCGCACGGAACCGATGTGGCTGCCGTGAACTCGATAGTATCCGACCGCGAGGGCGTGCACATCGATCCCCATGAGGCGGCAAGGCTCGTCTACCAATGGAGCCAGCAGCAGGCCAATTACAACTTGATTCGCATCTGGGCGGAGCGTTCTGGCGAGGTTGTGTCCCATTATGTGGAGATGGCGGAGGCCGCCGGGTACACGGTGAGGCTCAACTTTTGGCTGACAGCCCGTGCAGATTGGTACGATCTCGACGAGAAGTACCGCATCCTGCGGACCCCGCATCTTTTCGATGTTCCAGAGGGGTCGCCGATAAAGCGGGAGCGTTGGAATGCCACTTACCTCGTGAACGTGGCATATGAGGATGCGGTCCGAAGAGGTGCCCGTTTCATGTTCAACACTCCGGCCGTGCGACTTGTGCGTGATGAGGAGAGCGGTCGCGTCACCGGCGCAATAGTGAAAACCGATGATGGCTACAAGCTCCTTCGAGCTCGCAGGGGAGTGATTCTTGCAACTGGCGGAATTACCGACAACGACGAGATGAAGGAGTGCTTCTGCCCGATGAGCCTGAGGGCGGACAAGAACGAGAACTACCCCAAGGGCGGCAACATGGGGGATGGCCTTGTCATGGGCAAGTGGATAGGTGCGGCGTTCTCAAGGTGCTATCCAGCTCCCATCATCCATCCGGTGAACCTGTCTGTGCTCGGACCCGGCATGGCCTCGAGCTGGCTCATCGTCAATCGAGATGGCAAGCGCTTCATGAACGAAGTGGCTTGGGAACCGATGATCACAAACGCCCGCCTCAACGCTCCCGGGAACGTTGCCTGGGCTATTTGGGATGCCGACTACCTCAAGTACTTCGAGAAGAAGGAACCAGCCGTTTTCTCTGGCTTGCCGGAGAACACCCCCGAACTTGTGGAGGAATGCGTCTCGAAAGGCGAGTATGTCAAGGCCGATACGCTGGAGGGTCTGGCAGGGAAAATTGGGGTGCCAGTGGGAAATCTAGTTGCCACTGTCGAGCGTTACAACGAGCTTGCGGATTCTGGTGTGGACGAGGATTTTGGAGTTCCCGAACGTTTCCTCTCGCCATGTCGTCGAGGGCCTTTCTATGCAACTCGCATCAGCGCCTGGCTCCTCTCGATTCCCTATGGATTGCATGTGGACGACAACTCCCAGGTATGCGACGAGGATGACGAGCCTATACCAGGGCTCTACGCCGTTGGGAATGTCCAAGGTGATTTCTGGGCGAACTCTTATCCCGTCACATGTCCCGGCAGCAGCCATGGCCGTAGCGTTACTTTCGGCCGCCTCGTGGGCTGCGCGCTGGCAAAGGGAGAGAATATCGACGGAACCCAGGCGATGTGATTTCCGTTTCCTTTCGCAGAAGTAGGCAGTGCCCGGGACTTTGGTCCCGGGCACTGCCTTTTACGAGCGTTTTCCCTGTAGAGAATTTCGCTAATTGCTAAACCTGCTGGAACTCCGACAGGGGAGTTCCCTCTTTGGCCACGTATCCGCATTTGTCGCAGGTCTCATCGGAGACGAGAGTCCCGGCCATTCCGATCTCTCCGCCCATTCTCACGAAAACCTCGATCTCCTCGCCGCATTTCGGGCATTTGATCTCGACGATTTTCGGGGTCTTCTTGCCATCTTGGCATCCATCTATTACGCCCATCTCGTTCTCCTTTTCTATCAAAGCCGGCTGCCATGTCAGCCGATGATAATGTCCAACTGCAGATAAGTATAGTCTACTTATAATAATTAGCTTGTGGAACTTGCCTGTCTGATAAGGATTAGCTTGTGAGACTTGGTTGTCTAATAAGGATTAGCTTTTGGAACTTGCCTTTTGTGCCAATTTCGCCAAATCCAATGGCGTTTCCCACAAGCTGTTATCTAATATCTTGTGGAACTTGCCTGCCTTGCCGATATAGTCCAACCTGTTGACGCTTCTCACCAGCCAATATCACTTGACCAGCTGGCCGTTCCAGTTTGCTGCCATCACTTGACCTGTCGAATTTCTCAGCCAAGCCAGCGCAGTTTTTCTGCTACCCAAGTTGCCAGGAGCCTAGTCGAGGGACTGCAATTTTGACGATTATCTGACCAGCATCACTGGAATTTCCACGTCCCAGAGAACTCTCTGGCTCACGCTTCCAATCAAACCGCTGACGGCACCCAGGCCCCTTCGTCCCATGACGACCAGATCGTAATTTCCCTCGTTGACGTATTTCGCAAGGTCCTCTTTGGGGTTGCCCGCGATCACAACCTGTTCGATATCCATGCCTGCGTCTCTAGCAGGGCGTAGAAGCTCGGAGGTAGCCTGTTCGAGGTCGGAGGTCTGGGCGTTCTTGTACTCGAGATCGTTCTCAGCCACGACGTCTTGGTCGTTGACTACTCCAGCTTGCTTGGATGCGTTCTCGAATCCGGGATGGCTATCTTCCTTCTCCGAAGGCACCACCTTGATCACCTCTAGAGAGGCCTTGCATGCCAAGGCGAGGTCAACCGCTTTTTCAATGGCTCTTTTCGATGGTTCTGAATTGTCAAAGCAAACCAAGATATGATCGAACATCTCTGCCTCCATCCAGTTGAGCATCGGATGCGGAAAACTCCAGCCCATGGCCCGAATTTCATCATTCCCCTGTCTACATGGTATAGGGAATTGATTTTCGGCCTGGGTTTCGAATTTCCAGTTGCAGTTATCATGACACGTCTGGATTGGAATATTCAATATTTCGTGGAGTCTTTCTTACTTGTCGTTTATTTGAGGGCAGTGGCTCTTTGATATAATCAAGAAGCTTTTCTCAAGAGGCACTGAACCCTTTTTGCTAATCCAAGGGAGAATCTGCGGATTGATTGCCTGGTTCTACAAAGTTCGTGGTTTGTTCCAAGGCTATATGATGGCAATTCGTCTCAACGCCGGCGAGTTTGCGAGTATTCTCGCCGGTATTTTAGCCTTGTTGCTGGAGCTGATGCTTGGCATCGCGGGTGTAGACGACGAAGCAACCAGCTCCCTTGTTCTCTTAATAGCAATATTTGCAATTCTCATTCCGGCCGTCAAGCAGACGGTGCAGTTCGTCAGAAACCAGGAAAGTTGGCATATTGCCGGCAGCCGTGCATATCACGACGAAGTCATCGAGAAGATGAGGCTCTCGCGCACTTATCGGGAAAACGGCTATTCGATCAGGGAGTTCGACAACGGAAAATCCGTGGAGTATTACGTTGCGAGCAATTTGGTGGACACAATCCTTTTAGAGGGAGACATCTCCCGAGATAGATACGGCGTGGAAGATAACGATTCAAGTGAAGCTCCCGCTCCGATTCCAATAGTGTTCCGCAAGGGAAGGTTCCACGTTCCCAGCGAGGTCCGTCCCCTGGTGTTCGAGATTGTCCGCAACATGTTCAAGCGAAATCCCGGAAGAAGGTTGTTCAACGGCCGTCTCATGCGAATGTGCTCCGATATCCTTCCAAATGATTGGAACGAACCTCTGGTGGTCGTCCAACAGGTTCGCTACTTCGATGGCCAGTGCACTCATGAGATAGTTTTCAAAAAGGCGCCACGCAGCGACAAGCTTAATGAGACCTTTTTCGGCGAGGCCCTCATGCTCGACGGCGACAACTGCCTCCTCAGTCTTTGGGATAGCCGTTGCGGGAATTATATTGGAGCATCGACTTTGGCGATTACCTCGGACAGGAAGATGCTTCTGGGTATACAAGGTGGAAAGTCGATGGCAAACGCCAACCGGTTTGCGCCTTCTGGGTCGGGGTCAGTTGAGTTCAGCGATTGCCGGCATTGCAGGAGGAACCCAGATGGCACGATAACCTTGCAAGATCTCATCAGGTTTGCCGCCGAGCGCGAGCTCAAGGAGGAGACGACTCTCTCCGACTGCGTGAAAGTGCGCACTTTCATCATAGGATTTGCGAGGTTGATCGAACGCGGTGGCAAGCCCGACTTCTTCGCATTGAGCTTCGTCGACGCTACTTACGATGAAATAGTCTCAGACTTTGAAAAAGAAGCTTGCCATCAGCGAGCGTGGTCTGAGCAATCCCCCGGTTGGGGTGGAGATAGCACCCGGCCAAATGCCTTCAGAGGCTCTAAAGGCATTTCTGGAAATAGTCATGGAGGGTTCTGAGACCCCAAATGTCTCCATCCAGCTTCATATCCTCATCGAGAATGTCCGGCTGCTGGAAGGAAACCGATATGGGAAAGCGCTTCTCAACCAAATGCTTGGAAAATCTGAGTAGGCAGTAATAATATGCTTATACGCTGGGCTTTCCAATTTTGGCAGCTCAGGGAAGGCTGGACCGATCGGGAGGTGGGAATGTGAGCGATCAGGACATTGCCAGAATCGTGGAGATCCAGAGGGAGTTCTTCTCCACAGGAATCACAAGGGAGCTTGCCTTTCGGCTGGACGCGCTGAGGGAGTTGCGGGAGACCATCGAATCCAACATGGGACGCATCGAGACCGCACTCATGGACGACTTGAACAAGCACCCCCAGGAGACGTACATGAGCGAGGTCGGTCTAGTGTTGTCGGAGATCTCGTATCACTCCCGGCACCTGCGCGGCTGGATGCGTGAGAAACGCGTGCTCACGCCGCTCGCACAGTTCAAGTCCTCGAGTTTCATCTCCCCAGAGCCATACGGCGTCTGCCTCATCATGTCTCCGTGGAACTACCCGATTCAGCTCACGCTCGCCCCGCTCGTGGGGGCGATTTCTGCCGGGAACTGCGCCGTGGTCAAACCATCCGCGTACGCCGAGAACACATCGCATCTCCTTGCCCAGCTCATCGAGAAAACCTTCCCCAAGGAGTACATCACCGTGGTGGAAGGAGGGCGCGAGCAGAACAGCAGCCTCCTGGACCAGCGCTTCGACAAGATTTTCTTCACTGGGAGCGTGAAGGTCGGGAAAGTCGTGATGGAGGCGGCGTCTAGGAACCTGACCCCAGTCACGCTAGAGCTTGGCGGGAAGAGCCCGGTCATCGTCGACGCCACTGCGGACATCAAGCTTGCGGCCAGGAGAATCGCCTTTGGGAAAGTTCTCAACGCTGGGCAGACCTGCGTTGCTCCTGACTACGTGCTCTGCCACAAATCAGTGATGGACAAGTTCCTGTATTGCTACCAGAGGGCCATCGACGAGTTCTTCCCCGGCGGGGACATGTCCGAGATGCCGACCATAGTCAACCAGAAGCACTTCGACAGGCTCATGGGTCTGATGCAGGGTTGCGAGGTCGCTGTCGGGGGCCGCAGCGATGCCTCGCGAAGGTTGATAGAACCAACGGTTCTAGTGAACGTCGATCCGGACATGCCGGTGATGCAGGAGGAGATTTTCGGCCCCATCCTCCCAGTCATCGGGTACAGCAGCATCGACGAGTGCATCCGCTTCATCAATTCGAGGCCGAAGCCGCTAGCGCTCTACCTCTTCACGCGCAACTCCGGCATCGAGGGCAGGATCCTCACCTCGTGCTCGTTCGGTGGCGGGTGCATCAACGACACTATCGTTCACTTGGCCACGAGCTACATGCCATTTGGAGGAGTGGGAGAGTCGGGCATGGGAGATTATCACGGCAAGGCGAGCTTCGATGCCTTCACCCACTACAGGAGCATCCTGAAGAAGTCGAACCTGCTCGACCTGCCGATGAGGTACCACCCCTACGAGGAGCGCAATCTCAGGATTATCCGCATGCTCATGCGCTAGCAGGGGCCGTGCAAGAAGAGCTGCCGGCGAGCGAGCCAAAACGATGGTGAACCAGGCGCGGTGATTTGGCATCGGGTACGGGCTGGTTGCTGCGGAGTCGCATTCCATCAATCTCCGCTTGCCTTAATCCCAGCGCGAGGGAACACTACTGGCAAGGAAATCCTGGACGAGGAGCGCGAGCGAGCTAAGCTCAGCACTATGGAACACTACTCTGGGTCGCGGCGCAGGCGTCCTAGCAGCGTGTCATCTGGGCCGTTGTACTCGTTGTATTCGTCGATGATGTTCTTGATGGCGAGGTCGTTTCCCGATTCGAGGCTGTTGGCACTCCACAGCGAGGAAATCTCTTGAGTCCCATTTATATAGTCGAGCTCTTCTATTGGAGCTGCCAGCACTACTGGAGTTCCCGCCAGCGTTGCCATCATTTTCAGCCAGATATCGTCCGATGTGGGCGCAAGTTTCATCAGCTTTTCAATGTCGAAGGCTTCTTTGATGAGGGCGTTCGGAGGCCACAGCGTGCCTGCTCCCTGAGTTGCAAGAAGGTCCATCCTCTCCTCGCCTATGAAATCGCTGCAATCCTTGTGCCAGCTGTCATATGGGGCAATATGTCCATCGTCGGTGAACTTGATTCTGTGTGTGCGCAATCCAATGATGGCGTTTGGATGCTCTAGGTGAGCCTTGTATAGCTTGTCGATGTAATCTGGACCGTAGAACAGGTCATCATCGAACATGATGATCAACGAATCGGGGTATTCCTGCAGTGCGTACCAGTAACGTTTATGGGATTTGAGGTCTTGGTCGACCCACTTGATCTCCAACCCGACCTTCCTCATGTCGAGCAGCTCGGGTGGCAGGTCGTTCTCCCTTCCCGGGAACTGCTCCTTGGCAAGCCAGAGCAGTATCTTGTTTGCGCGCCTGGATTGTCTGAGCAGCGTGTCGATGCTTTGCGAGATGGTGTCTATTCTCGCTGGGTAGGAGGTCATCGACACGAGGATTTCCTCTCCGTTCTCGTATTGGGGGACCGGATCGAGGCTTTCGATCACATCCGCAACGTCTTCATACACTTCCTCTTCTGGAGCCTTGCCCTGGTCCCACGGCACGGTGTTCTCTATCCGGTCCCTGAGCCCTCTCTCCAGGAGCTTGTTGGTCTTCGCCTGCTCGGATCTGATTCTTTTATTGAGACGGTTTATCACCTTGGTGAGGCTGGCGATGGTCAGCTCCTCGTTTCTAACCGTGCGCCTCAGGCTTCTAACGTCCGTTCTCATTTTCACCAAAGCCCGTCCGGACTTGACCTCGGTTCTGGAGAGCATCCGCAACCCATCCTCGGGATCGATGCTGTTGATGAAAGTCCTGCGGGCATCTCCTCCCAGTTTCCTGTACATGGTGTTGACGTCGTCCATCTCGAAGGCGATGAGCTTTGCGGCGTTGAACCTCAGGTTGATGTCGCTCGAGAGGAGATCGGAGGAAACCATGCTCTGCGTTTCATCGATCAGGTGGCTGATGGAGAGGGAGACCTGGAGCGGGTACTGCTGCTCTTCGATGAGGTCCTGCTTGCAAGAGACGAGCAGCTCGTTCAAGTAATATGTCCTCTCCGACATCAGGAGTGCCTTGGTGGTGAAAAGCGGTCCGGGGATAACATCTCCATTTCCGAAAAGTGGACCGAAATTATCTAGCATGCTCCTGAGCAGGCGGGTACTCGCCATAAGTCGGCAATAGTGTGGGAGATAGACTTTGTTCAGAACGAATTTCGTCAGGGCCTGCTTGCCATTGTTGAGTCCATAGAGCGGCTTGGAGCTGTTCAGAGACTCGCATCCTAAGATGTTTTTCCCATCGGCCCCGAAGAGCAACAGGTCGGCGTCGCTTAGTTGGGAAGCTTCGACTAGCTTGTCGAAAGCTTCGGCCTCGTACTCCATCCCATCCTGGCGGAACAGCACATAGGAAGCCTCGTCTTCAATCGCCCTGTAAACCACCTCGTTTGCATCTAAGAAGCTCTTGACCCTCACCTCGTGTACGAAATCCGGGAGATTCTCTTCGAGTTGTCCCAGCTTCCGCGTTGGGCTTTCCGAGTTCTCGCCGGAGACTGTGACGGTGTCCGATGCCTCCACCTCTGATTCAAAGTCACCTTCGCCGGGTGCGCTCTCAATTGTCACCAGCAGCAGCTTCATCCCAACAGTTTTTATGGCTCCGATGCGTTCGGTCTCTGGCGTTTGGGCGGTCATTGTTCTCCTAATATGAGGTCGTTCAATGGTTGCACGTGTGGAATATGATACCTTTAATTTAAAATTTAGACCGTCACTCACCCGCTTGGCGTGGCATAGGAAACGCCTATGAGAATTCGAGTAGGGGATTGGCATATCTGCACACCTCGGTGAGATCGTCTCAGCGAGAGTGGATGTGACCTATGGCATCGCTTCCTTGGAAGCCGGGTATGCGGGCAATTCCTGCGCGGGTGGATGAGTAGGGGAACGGCTACAGTTCCATGCAAGTCTCGGCGGGATTATCCCAACGAGGGCGGGTGTGGAATGATTTTGCAGGCGAAGGATTCAGGAGAAGACATGCAGCCTCTGGTTTCAGTGATCGTGCCCGTATACAACACTGAGGACTTTCTCCCCCAGTGCATCGAGAGCATCCTCGGGCAGACATATGAGAACATCGAGCTAATTTGCGTGGACGACGGCTCTACCGACAGCTCTCTGTCCATTCTCGAGCAATATGCGGTGAGCGACGAGAGGATGACCGTCCTCCATCAGGAGAACAAGTTCTCTGGAGCTGCAAGGAACCTGGGCATGGCCAACTCGAAAGGGGAGTACCTGCTCTTCCTCGACTCGGATGACTTCTTCGACACCACGATGGTCGAGAAGATGGTTGCGGATGCCGAGAAGAACGGCTCCGATATCGTGATCTGCCATTCGTTCCACTACGACAACAACACCGGCGAGGTCAAGCCCATCGGCTACAGCTTGAAGCACCTGGAGGGCAGGACCAGCTTCTCTGGCAAGGAGATGGCGCCGTTTACTTTCCAGTTCTGCGTTGGCTGGCCATGGGACAAGCTGTTCCGCCGTTCGTTCGTCGAGAAGAACCGCCTTGATTTTCAGAGCCAGCGCACGACCAACGATGCGTTCTTCGTGTTCATGGCGGTTGCGATAGCCGAGAAGATCACTGTGATAGAGGATGGCCTGGCGTATCACCGCATCAACAACGGCTCCTCGATTTCCAACACCCGTGAGCTCTCCTATATGTGCGCTTTCAACGCTATGGACAAGATTCGCGCTCGCCTACTTGAAGATGGGATCTTCGAGACCTACGAGCAGAGTTTCGTCAACTGGCAGGTGCATTTCTCGATGTGGAACTTCTCCACCATCACCGGAGATGCCCAGAACGAGGTTGGGAAGATCATCCGTGACAAGATCTTCCCGCAGGTATATGCGAAGAAGAGGCCAAAGGGGTTCTTCTACAATCCACACGAGCTCGACATGTTCACGAAGGTCGCCTCGTTCAAGAACTGGTATGGGGTCGATGACGTGGCAACTGTCCGCAGCAGGCCCTCGAAAAAGCCCGGTGAATCTCCCGCTGTTTCCGTGCTCGTTCCAATCTACAACGTTTCGGAATATCTCGATCAGGCTCTCACCAGCTTGGTGACCCAGACCTTGCGCGACATCGAGGTGATCTGCATCAACGATGGGTCTCGCGACGATTCGTTGATAATCGCAAAGTCCTACGAGCTCATGGACCCTCGCATCGTCGTAATAAACAAATCGAATGGCGGATATGGAATTGGGATGAACATCGGACTCGATTGTGCCCGCGGAAAGTACATCGCGATTCTCGAGCCAGACGATTACTATCTTCCCAACATGCTCAAGACGCTCTACACGACTGCCGAGAAGAACGGCGCCCAGATTGTCAAATCCGACTTCTACCGCTTCGAGGGTAGCGGCAGGGCTCAGAACAGGCAGATGTTCTATGTGGGCTGCAACCGTGACGAGACCAAGATCGGGGATCGCACCTACTACGACAGGATTCTCTGCCCACGCGAGGAGCAGGAGGTTTTCAAGTTCACGATGAACACCTGGTGCGGCATCTACCGCAGCGAGTTCTTGGAGAAAAACCACATCAGGCACAACGAGACTCCCGGTGCCTCGTTCCAGGACAACGGGTTCTGGTTCATTGGGTATGCGCTTGCCGACTGGGTGATGCTGATCAGCAAGCCGGGCTACATGAACCGTCGAGACAACCCGAATTCATCTGTGAAAGATCCGGGGAAGGCGCTGGCTAACCGTAACGAGTACATGCACATTCGCGAGGATCTGATTGCCCGCGGGCATGGTCTTTTCGAAAAGCTGTCCACGACTTTCTGGCTCAAGTATGTCGACAATCTCAATGCTTCTCTTGACAGGGTCTCGAACGAGCTCTGCGGAGAAGTGATGGAAGTCGGCCGACAAGACCTCATCGGTGCTCTGGAACGCGGGGAAATCGACCGCGAAAAGTTGCCAAAAGGGGTTCTCGAGGACATCGACAACCTGATTGCCGACCCTGTCGTCTTCCGCTATGGGAAGCTCGATCAAAAGGTCAATGCCGAGAAACACAGGTACAGCGATATCCAGCGTGAGCTGACCGAGATGGAGAATTC
>JBMNUL010000011.1:0-29266 GCA_050946255.1 Coriobacteriales bacterium
CTGTCCCCTTTCCCTCAACAAAACAGGCACTTAGAGAATGCATCATACCCCTATATAGACTTCTAAAAATGGTTAACGTACAAATGTTAGACCTTTATTCTATTCGTTAGTCGATATTGCGCGCTACATCCCATAATTTCTCAGCCATATTGCATTTGAATGTCAAAAATCATAACTTGCAAAATCCCAAATGGTCAAAGTTCCAACTTGCTTCGTTCAATTGCACAATCACCACAACAACAAATCTATAAAGGTCAAAGCCCGAGCAGGCTTCGCCCGATTACACAATCACTGCATTATCAGGAGAGATCCGGTGAATCCGAAGTATGCCAGCAGCACTACTCCAACGATGATGCGGTACCAGCCGAATGCCGTGAAATCGTTTCTCTTGATGTAGCCCATCAGGAACTTGATAGAGAGAACCGACACGACAAAGGCCACTACCACTCCCACGACGAGCACGACGATCTCGGTCATGCTCATGACAAGTCCGCCCATGACGAACTTGACCGCCTTGACCAATCCCCATCCGAGCATCACGGGAATAGCGAGGAAGAACGTGAACTCGGTGGCGGCCGGACGGGACACCCCCGAAAGCATGCCCCCGATGATCGTCGCACCGGAGCGGCTCGTGCCGGGGATGATAGCCAGCACCTGGAAAAGCCCGATCTTCAACGCCGTCTTGGCATCGATGTGGTCCACGTCGTTGATCTTGAAAATGCTCTGCTCGGCCACGGAGTCAGGCGATGCCAGCTTGCCGGTACCCGGGTCTATCATGTGCTTTCCGCCGGTGGAGGAGGCTGCCTTGGCCACTGCCAGTTTCCTGCGGTTCCGGCGCTCCATGACGATGAACACGATTCCATAGAGAATCAGCATCGCCGCCACAGTGGCGGCATTGTAGAAATGCTCGTGAACCCAATCATCGAACAGGAGCCCCACTATCGCAGCAGGGATGCACCCGACGACGACCATTCCCCATAGCCGCCATGTGCTCTTTCTGCCGGCCGGGGTCTTCTTGCGGGAGAAAGGATTGAGCTTCGTGAAGTAGAGAATGATCACGGCCATGATCGCGCCGATTTGAATCACCACGAGGAAGAGCTCGAGGAACTGCGCCGAGACGTTGAGCTTCACGAACTCGTCCACGATGATCATGTGACCCGTGGAAGATATCGGCAGCCACTCGGTAAGGCCCTCGACCACACCGATGATCAGGGCCTTGATTGCTTCTATAACCATGAATTGCCTTTCAATTCAAAAGCTCGATGTGCTTCCTGTCTTTTCCTATCTCCCAAGCAAGCTCTTGAAGGCACTCGAGATCGTGCTCCCGAACCCCTCGTTCTTTGCCTTGTTGGAGAACCGCATAGCAAGAGCCTTGGAGTCGCTGACCTTGCCGCCTGCCATCGCGGCCTCCACGAATTCCAAGTCGCTCTTGTCCAAACCACAGGACTCCACGAGGTCCTTGCTCCAATAGCTTAGCAATATGCTTCCGTATTCCGCCGCGAGCTCTCCCCTTTGCGGTTCATCGAGGCAGAAAATCCCATAAAGAACATATCCAACGGACCAGCTGAGAACATCGGACAGCATCTCCCCGTTCGGGAACATTTTTTTCCAAAGGGCGAGCGCGTGGTCGAAGACCTCGAGGCTAGTGGACAGCATCTCCGGAGAACTCGCGTCTTTCTTGAAGCGCGAAGAGCCCTCCCGGTTCGTGCGGTAGATGTAGAGCTTGTCGGAAAGCAAGACGGTCTTGGCCGAAAGCGGGTATGCCAGCATGTAGAACAGCTGGTCCTCGCCAATGCGGATATCCTCGTCAAAGCGAATTCCGAACTTCTCCAAGAACTCGCGCCTGCATGCAGTGCGTGGATATGGGGTGGAGTTCTCTTCGAAGAGGAGGCTGGGACGAAAGCCGTCGTAAACGATGTCCCTTGGGCTGAGACGTTCCTCGGTCCAGAGGTCGCCGGCATTGTCCGGGCACATCCTAGCCCCGAACGTCACGACATCTGCACCGGTCTGCTCGAAAGTTCTCACGATCTTCTCGCATGCACCGGGTTCGTAGGCATCGTCGGCATCGAGAAAGGAGATGATGGGTGCAGTGGCCATGCCTATTCCGATGTTCCGTGCCCTGGAGGGGCCTCCGTTGGAAACATTGGCGACCTTGATTCGAGAATCGGATGAGGCTCGTCCTTCGAGAATCTCCCAGGAGGAATCCTCCGAGCCGTCGTTGACGCACACTATCTCGATCTGATCGAAGGTCTGGTTCTCGAGAGAATCGAGGCATTCTCCCAGATAGCCCTCGACGTTGTAGACCGGAATCACGACGGAAATTGCCGGATGCCCCTCAAACCCGGATGCATCCATGTTGCTATTGGCCTCTCCCGAAACCACGCCTGCCGTCATTTCCCTGCCCCGCCGAGTTGCCTGTTGATCTTCTCCTTGAGCATCTGCATGACGAGGGGGACCCCTCCGATGTTCAAATATCTTCTGAGAACGTCGAGCTTGTTGTCAGAAGCGTATTTGTCGCGGAACTGGTCAAACTTCTCGGGAGACTTGAGCAAGAGCTGCAAGTCTGCTATCGCCCAAGATTCGAAGTAGCTCACATCCAGGTCGCCGGCGATGATGTCGTCTGCCATCTCGTTTCTGAAATAGAGAAGGAAATCGTCGCGAATATCATCCGAGAGCCTCTCGTAGTTCCACATGTAGCTGTCGTACTTCATGCGCTCCTTCAAGCCCTCGAGCTTGGCACGTTTCTCGGGATTGGCCTTGAGAAACCTCTCCATCTCGGAGTATTCGCCGCAAACGCAATAGGCCTTCTTAGGGGAGTTCACCGAGGAGCTCTCGTTGTCCTGCCTGTAGCTCAGGGTCGGCTGAGTGGAGAAGACGACACGCGATGCGCATGCCCAGACCTTGAACGAGAAGCTGGTGTCCTGATAGGAGGCACCCGGAGTCTCGAGGAAATCGATCTGGTTCTCCTCCAGAAAATCCCTGCGGTAGATTGCCGACCAGATAGATGGCTTTCGGTAGTAGATTGGATGGCCTGCCCGGGTGTCGTAAACCTTGCCGGTCATGTCGTCGTCGACCAGCCCGAACTGGACTCGCTTGGGCTGTGGCTTCGACCAGTACAGCCAGAAATCGCCCTTCACGACTTGTGCGTCATTAGCCTCTGCCACGCTGACCAGATGCTCGAGCGAGCTGTGCCCGTAGATATCGTCGGACTCGAGTATCGCAATGTACTTTCCCTTAGCCTCGGCAAGTCCCATGTTCATAGATGCCCCATATCCGGAATTCGGCTTGTCGATTACCCGGAAACGGGGGTCTGACTGAACATATCGCTCGATGATGTCCCTGGAGCCATCCGTCGAGCCATCGTTGATGCAGATAACCTCGATGTCCTCGAAAGTCTGGTTCTTTGCAGAATCGAGGCATTCCGCGAGGTAGTCCTCTACGTTGTAAATTGGAATCAAAAACGAGACTGTGGGCACTTTGCCCCTCTCTTCCCAGCATCAGATACCCGATGCGAAATCTTTCCAACATTCGATGTGAAATTATATAACACTGTGGTTGTGACACGGACTCCGCTAAGGTTACCGCACCGGCACGAAAGCGCTGGTGGCACATGGTAAAGGCAATCTCCGCAGTTTGCACAAATCCAGGGGCTTATTCGCCATGATTGCCAGAAAAACCTCCTTGCGAACCTTGCCCGTCTCGCCTTGTCAGCCTCGATTTCTTGTATCCTTCTGCATCGAGGGATAACATCGAGCGAGACGCTGGTGTGCGGTCCGAGGGATAACATCGAGCGAGACGCTGGTGCGCGTTAATGGATTATCCCTAACCCGCTATCCAACAGCGGAGAATGCGCTGCATCCAGAGCAGGAAGAGGCAGCACCTGCTATCAGAGCAGGGAAAAACGCAGCCCGAGCTAGCCCGACACGAGGAGATGTTTCTGGCCATGACCTATGCCGACACAGTTTTCAGGAGCAATTACGTCTTCACAGCCACGGACAACGAATGCCGTTCGGGTGCGGTGGCCATCAAGGGAAACCGCATATTGTCTGTGGGTTCCGACCAAGAGGTCGAATCCTGCATAGGCCCAGACACCAAAATCATCGATTGCCAGGACAAGCTCGTGATGCCCGGTTTCTTCGACGACCACACCCATTTTGGTGACGCCGCTCAAACTGGGACTCGGTTCTGCTTCCCGCTCTTCGGTGCCAAGTCCGCAGATGAGTGCGTCGAACGTGGAAAGGCGCACTTGGCGGCAAACCCTGACTTGAGAAGGCTTTACGGATTTGGATGGAACCCCGAGAACTGGGACGACCCCACAATGCCCACAAAGGAGATGCTCGACGAGGTCTTCCCGGATATCCCGGTCTACTTCCAGGCAGATGTGGCGCACTTCATCTGGGCGAACACCAAGGCCCTCGAGGAGAGCGGCATCTCAAAAGAGCAAGAATTTCGCCTTGGCGGACCTGTGAAGGATGAGAACGGCGAGCTCACGGGCATAGTCTACGAAATCCCAGCAATCAGCCCGATGGTCATAAACGCCCACGACCTGACTGTCGAGGAGCGCATGGAGATCACCCCCATTCTCATCAGGAATCTAAACGAGCTGGGAGTCACATCGGTGACCGTGGTATCCGGCGAGAGCTTCACCAACACCACCTACAACGACTACGAGGCATACAAGAGGCTCGACGAGACCATGGACGGCGGCCTTCCCCTACGAATGAACCTCTACCCCTGCATGGGGTCTACGGGCGATTTCGATATCGTGAGGAAACTCCGCGACACCTACAACTCCCCCAAGGTGAAGGTTTGCGGGCTCAAGCAATTCGTCGACGGAGTCCCCAACCTCCACACCGCCTTCCTCAAGGGAAATTACGCCGATGAGCCAGTCAACGGCAATACGTTCTTCCCGCCGGAGACCTATGCAGAAGTGGTGACCAAGGCGAATGCCGAGGGCTTCAACGTGAAGATGCATGCGATTGGAGACCAGGCAGTGAAGATCGCCATCGACGCCTACGAGGCCTCATATGAGAAGAACAGGGGCGAGGGGTACGTCAACTGCATCGAGCATGTGGACCTCATCGATGACCCCGACATCGATAGGGCGGCAGCTTGCGGAACGGTGATGTCTATCCAGCCCAGGCACATCATCCTCAACCAGAAGAGCCAGCCTATCGTTTTTGGAGAAGAGAGGATGAACACCAAGCTCTACCGCTACAGGAGCATGGTGGACAGGGGATGCAAGATCTGCATCGGAACCGACTTCCCATGTGTGCCAATCGACCCGATGGTCACCGTTTATGCGGCAATCACCAGGGCGGATCTGGACGGGACCCCGCTGAATGGGAACCCGGACGAAGCTCTCACCCTCGGCGAGACGCTGCGCGGATACACCTACGGGAGCGCTTGTGCATGCGGGCGTGGAGACGAGCTGGGGACATTGGAACCCGGCAAGCTGGCGGATCTGATCGTGATCGACGGGCCGTTGTTCGGAGAAGACCCCAAGGCGATTCTCGACAGGAAAGTCCTGTTGACGATGGTCGACGGGAACGTCGTCTTCAAGCGTGAGTAATCGCCTCCGCTATAATGTGCGGGAACGCAAAGAACGCCACTCACGCCGAGAAGAGCACGAACATGAGCTATCCCGAATCTCCACTGTTCAGCATCGTCATGCCGATGTACAACTCCGAGGAATACATCGCCGATGCCATCAGCTGCGTCGAGCTTCAAACCGTGGGAGATTGGGAACTCATAATAGTCAACGATGCCTCCACCGACAGGTGCCGAGAGATTGCAGGGCAACTCGCAGAGGGCGATGAGAGGATCAGGATCATCGACCACGAGAAGAACGAATGGGTTGCCGCCGCGAGAAACACCGGTATCGCAGACGCCAGGGGGAAATATCTATGGATGCCGGATCCCG
Source organism: Coriobacteriales bacterium (assembly GCA_050946255.1). GTDB lineage: Bacteria > Actinomycetota > Coriobacteriia > Coriobacteriales > CADBOM01 > JBMNUL01. The sequence goes on from JBMNUL010000011.1 coordinate 5,924, forward strand.
ACGACATCTACGAACCCAACCTGCTAGAGAAATGCGCCGAGGCCATCGAAGAGAACGGCTCGGATGTGGTGGTGTTCGGGCACGTGGAGCAGTACTTCGATGCAAACGGGGAGCACCTCTACGACCACGAGATCCACCCCACCCCTGGATGCTACGGCAGTGCAGAGGAGCTCCGTCCCCACGTGCTGGACCTCGAGATCTGCACGAGCTATGGATATCCGTGGAACAAGATCTACGACCTGGAGCACATTCGCAAGAACGGGATCAAGTTCGAGAACCAGAAGCTGATAGAGGACATCATGTTCAACATCGAGGTGTTCCAGGACATCGACTCGCTGACCGTTCTCCCCGACATCCTCTACCACTACCCAAAGAGGATGTCTTCCAACCTCACCAACAAATTCGAGCCGGATTACTACGAGCTGCACCGCAAGAGAATCCAGAGCCTGAGAGACCAACAGGAATCCTGGGGTCTCCTCGACGACGACACGAAGTCGAAGCTCGGGTGCCTTTACGCACGCTACATTCTTAGCGCTCTCGCGAGAAACCACGAGAAGGAAAGCGGGATGACCCGAAAGGATCAGGAGAAGTGGATTGCCGGGGTGTTCGATGACCCGCTGTTCAACGAGCTGATTCCTTTGGCCGACCCCGGGGACAACACCTCGCTCGAAGTGTGCCTGATTCCGTTGAAGGACAAGCGCGTGAAAGGGTCGGTGCGGCTCGGCTCCCTGATAAAAACCGTGAAGAAACATTCCACGGAGACCTTCACAAAGTTGAAGTCCAAGAGGTAGGAACTGAGCTCACAAGAGCAATGGGCCGCGTTGTCCGTTCTGAGTTGCGCCACGTGGAACCAGTGCAAGGGGCAAGGGACAGGGGCCCTACCCAGCCTCGATGAACTTTCTCACTCATTCATAGTTGGCCATCGATTGGACTGAACCCGCTCTGTTCAGCCCGCTCCCGCCAGACGACCCTACTCCTTGTGCGATTCTTCCTTGAGCAGCTTGAACCCGCCGATCTTGAAATAGTAGCGGGCCTTCGAGGCCTTGGTCGGGACTTCCGGATAGAGCCTCAGGAACTTCTCCGGGTCGGTGATGATCAACTTCAGGTTCACGATTTGCCTGGGCTCGAAGAGACTGGGCACGAACTCGCCGTTCTGCATTCCCCTTGCGAGGTCGCCGACCATCGTGTCGAGAAACTCGGCTCTAAGGTTCGGGGACAGCCTCTCGAAATTCCACATGTAGCTGTCATATCTCAGCCTGTACGCATATGGCTTGAGGTATTTGCGTCCCGGAACGGCCTTGATGAAATCCTCTATCGAGTCGAACTCGTCGCAGACGCAGAACACCTTGCCGGGGTCGTTCACCGACGATTTCTCGTTGTCCTGCCTGTAGTGCAGCACTGGGTCCGAAATGCAGAAAATGCGCGCAGCTGTGGCCCAGATCTTGAAACTGAATCCGAGGTCCTGGAAGCTGGCACCGGGGGTTTCGAGCAACTTCAGGCCATTCCCCAACAGGAAAGATCTCTTGTAGATTGCAGACCACAGGGATGGGTTGCTGAAGAATATCTCGGGCTCCTCGGAAGCCTTGAAAAGATGCCCGGTCATGGAAGGGCTTACGACTTGGACCAGAGAGTTCCTCTCCTTTGGACTCGACCAGTAGAACCAGTAGTTGCCCTTCACCACGTCTGCATTGACCGCATCGGCAGCGGTTATCAGCTTCTCCAGCGCATGCGAATCGTAGAAGTCGTCGGGCTCGAGCACGGCGATGTAACGGCCCAGCGCCTCCTGTATCCCCCTGTTCATGGTGGCACCGTAGCCGGAGTTGGGCTTGTCGATGACCCTGAACCTCGGGTCGTGCTCGATGTAGTCCTGGATGATCTTGCGTGAAGAGTCCCTGGATCCGTCGTTGACGCAGACGACCTCGAAATCCGAGAAAGTCTGGGCGATGATCGAGTTGAAGGCCTGCCGGATATAGCGCTCAACGTTGTAAACCGGAACGATAATGGATATAGCCGGCTGATGAGAGCCGACGGAGGCCCTTGAACCTGATGAAAACGAACCAAGCCCCGCCCTACCAGCGCTCATTTCCAACCCTTTCTCGTCTATTTCAAATCAGTCTCTTCTGAACAGATCCCTCGTGTAGACCTTGTCGCTCACATCAGAAAGCTCGTCGTTCCACCTGTTGGCGATGATGATGCTCGAACGTGACTTGAGCTCGTCGAGGTCATGCGTAACCTTGCTGCCATAGAAGTCCTTGGCATCGAGCGTCGGCTCGTAGACCAGCATCTCGACCCCGCGCCTTGCGATCCGCTTCATGACCCCCTGGATCGAAGACGACCTGAAATTGTCGGAGCCGCTCTTCATCGTGAGCCTGTAGATGCCGACGACCGGGTCCTTCTCGCACGAGACTTTCTCGATGACGTCCGCGGCCACGAAGTCCTTGCGGGTGCGGTTGGCCTCGACGATTGCGGTTATCAGGTTCTGTGGCACATCGCTGTAGTTTGCAAGCAGCTGCTTGGTGTCCTTGGGCAGGCAGTATCCGCCATATCCGAAGGACGGGTTGTTGTAATGGGTGCCGATGCGAGGATCTAGGCACACGCCCTTTATGATCTGCGAGGCGTCGAGCCCCCTCACCTCTGCATATGTATCGAGCTCGTTGAAGTAGGCGACACGGAGTGCCAGATACGTGTTGGCGAAGAGCTTGACGGCCTCTGCCTCGGTGGCGCGCATCAGCAGTGTCTCGATATCGTCATCCTCGGCGCCTTCCTGCAGAAGCTCCGCGAACTTCTTCGCCATGTTCTCGAGAACGCGCTGCTCGGAATCGTCTCTGCCGCCTTGCACTGGGACGCCGACGATGATCCTCGAGGGATGCAGGTTGTCGTATAGCGCCCTGCCCTCACGCAGAAATTCCGGGGAGAACAGGAACCTTCCCTTTGGATATCTCTCCGAGAGCTTTTCCGTATATCCCACGGGAACCGTGGACTTGATGACCATGACGGCAGATGGATTCGTGTCCAATACGAGCTCGACGACCTCTTCTACATGTCTGGTGTTGAAGAAATTCTTCTCGGGATCGTAATCGGTTGGCGTGGCGATGACGACGAGCTCTGACTCCGCATATGCGGAAGCGCCATCTGTCGTGGCGCGCAGGTTCAAATCGCCCCTGGCCAGGAACTCCTCTATCTCACGGTCGGCAATCGGGGATTTCCCCTCGTTGATAAGATCGACCTTCGACTTGACCACATCCACGGCCGTGACCTCGTTGTGCTGTGAGAGAAGCACGGAGAGGGACAGCCCAACGTAACCGGTTCCCGCTACGGAAATCTTCATCTTGTCTCCTAATTGCAATCTCTGTTCACCGGTACAGGTTGTTTTCCAGAGCGTTAGAGCGACTCCAAAATCCCCCTGACCATCGGTGCCAGCTTCTCATCGCGAAGTGCCATCTTGATGTTGGTCTCCAACCAGCTCGAAATGGTCCCGGTATCGAACCCTTCTGTCGGGTCTATCACCAGGGCATACATCTCCTCTGTCTGGAGCACGGCATCGAGGGCATCGGTGAGCTGGATCTCCCCGCCAACCGAGGGCTTGACGTCGTGGAGGAGCTGCATGACCGTCGGGGAAAGAAGGTAGCGCCCGAAAATCGCCAAATTCGACGGGGCCTCCTCCACCGGCGGCTTCTCGACGAGCTTGTCGATTTTCCACACGTCATCCGACACCTGTGTTCCGGAGATGACACCGAACCTGTTGACCTGGCTCTCCGGCACGGGGAACACTGCAATGACATTTGCGCCGTCGTGCTCCTCGTGGATCTTCCTCATCCTGTCGAGGATGCTGTTTCCAGGTACTATAACGTCTCCGAGCAGGATGAAGAACGGCTCGCCAGCCGCTTCTTTCTCAGCACAGAGGATGGCGTGCCCGAGTCCGAGCTGCTCGTCCTGATAGACATAGCTGACTGGAAGTCTCCCCGCCTCGTCCACGCGGTCGGCATATTCATCCTTGCCCTTGGCCCTCAGATATTCAGAGAACTTGTCATCCGGCGCGAAGTGGTTTTCCAAAGACTTCTTGTCGCGGTTGTTGACTATTACGACCTTGTCGGCGCCTGCCGCCACAGCTTCCTCCACAACGTACTGGATGACCGGCTTGTCTAGAACCGGCAGCATCTCCTTTGGCTGAGACTTGGTAACGGGCAGGAACCTGGTTCCAAGTCCAGCTGCCGGGATAATAGCTATCATGTTTCACCTTCCTGATGTCGGCGGGCAATTCAGTCGTTGACCAAGACCTTCTCGATCTCGCCAATGTACTCGTAGGACACATTGCCCTCGGCATAATGGGTGGTCTCTATCGTCTTGTCGAGAAGGCAGCTGAGGTCTATTTGCTGCACATATAACGTTTTGCATATTAACGCAAGCTCGGCCTCCTCGTATATCTTGTCGCCATCAACGTCGAGAAGGTGCAGGGAAGTCTTGGCCAGCTTGTCCTCATCGCGTCCAGAATGCCTGCCGAGATAGATCAGGTCGTCGTGGTGGCTGGCGTCGAAGAAGCACATCGTGAAACGTCCACTCTTGTCCATGAACTCCTTGGTGTACCTGCTGGGCCTGATGTAGGCAGTGGCGACCGGCATCTGCCAAAGATGGCCAACCTGAGCCCAGGCGACCGTGAGCATGTTGGTCTTGCCCTCCCACGTGGAGGTGACCAGACTGTACCTGTCGTGCAGAGCGCTGATGAAGTTCTCGTTGCACTCGCCTATTGAAATCTGATGAAAGCCCATTTCCGTTTTCCTCTCGTTAAGAATCTGTTTGGCAAGCGTTTGGAACCACCGGATACACTATGTCTTGGCACAAGCCACTCGCTGGAACCAGCTGTGCTTCGATTCCAGCTGTGTCTCTGCGCCAACCGCGTTCTGGCTCTATCCGCCTCTCGGGTCCAAGCACGATGTGGCCGTGAAGCGGCAGCTCCAATCTCGGCAACCTGGCAATAACCACCCGGAAACCGACCTTGTACGATGATAACCCATGTGCGGGAGTTATCGGGGGCAATGCCGCCAACAGACGTTGGTCATGTGGCGGGGCAGAGTCTGTGTGTATAATTTGCATATGCGCTATATAGATTTATTCCGGCAGTTCAGAGGGGCAGCCTATGGTTAACGTTGCAGATGAATACTTCGACCTGAACAAGATCATGGACTCGGGTCAGTGCTTCAGGATCGTCCCGCTCGAGGACGGCAGGGTGTTGACTATGAGCGAGGGCCGAATTGTGGTGGCCTCCCAAAGAGAAGACGGGTCTTGGGACTTCGATTGCAGCCAGAAAGAGTTCGATTCCTACTGGAGGGAGTACTTCGACCTCGACAGAGACTACGAAGCATGGTTCAAGGGCATCGACAGCCAGGACGAGTATCTGAAGAACGCAGCAGAGGCTGGCAAGGGGCTCAGGGTGGTCAACCAGAATCCATGGGAGACCCTGGTGAGCTTCATCATCTCGCAGCGCCGGTCGGTGCCTTCGATAACAACCTGTGTTGGCAAACTCTGCAGGAAGTTCGGAGAGCCGATCGGCAATGGCGAAATCGTGGCATGGTCATTCCCAGGACCCGAACGCCTTGCAAGTCTCGAGCTCGAGGACCTCGGCAGCTGCTCGATGGGATATAGGGACAAATACGTTCTGGATGCCGCGCGCAAGGTGGTGACGGGAGAGCTCGATTTGGAAGGGCTTGCCAACGTGGGAGACCAAGAGCTGCTCGACGCCCTCATGACAGTCAATGGTGTTGGGATAAAGGTTGCGAACTGCACAGCCCTATATGGGTACCACAGGCTCGGCCTTTTCCCCGTCGACGTTTGGATCAAGAGAGTTCTAGAGACTCACTACCCAGAGGGATTCCCAATGGAGAATTACCCCGGATACTCTGGATTTTTGCAGCTGCTCATGTTCTACGAGGCAAGGCATTGACGAGATAGATTCCAACAACGAGGACCGCATGTTCGATATTCGCGCTACAGCTGCGGCGATATGCTAACATGCAATGTTGAAAGCGGGATATATAGCATCCCGATTGGAAACAGGGGCTAATCGACCCAGTCCATGCAGCTCAGAAGGTCCAGATGTCCAACGACAGCAGCAAAACCGAGAACTCGAAGATGTCGCAAGTGGCAGAGGTGGTGGAGAACGCCGCCATCACCGCCTACAAGCACAAGCTCGATGCGAAGATGCCAATCAGGGAGAGAGACCTTCAGCATCCCTCGAGGGCATCGCTGGTGGGCTGCGTGTGGACCAAGTTCATGCTCGGGTTAATCGTGACGCTCTTCCTCATCGGCCATACCATGGGCCTCGATGGCAGCACCCCCATGGCCAATCCGCTCTCGGCAAAAATGCTCCTCACAGACATATGTGTTGGCTGCGGAATGTTCGGCTTGGTCTCGGTCTTCACCTATTTCTACGTGAGGGTCAAGAACCAGGGAGTTGGAATACTGCTGTTCTTGGCACTTCTCGCGTTAGCGGCCATATGCTTCTTGATTTGGGAACAGTTTGCCGAAGCTGGAGGATTGCTCGTGTTCCCGATCATCGTGATCATCGTCTGCCTGATCCCCTTCGTCATGGACATCTGGGGATTGATAAAGTACGACACATTGGACCAACACTAGCGAAAGGCTTGAAATGAGCTCTTGTGAAGATGGGAGCTGCCGCTTCCACATGGCCGGCGAGTCTGTGCTTGCCTCGCCCGATACCTTTGACCACAACACCCCATGGAAGTTCTACAATCACCTCATTGAGGGCATTCCCTCAGACATCGCAGTGACAGATTATTGCATGGGAGTGGACTGGGGTTATGTCGAAGCCGAATGCGGAATGGGCGTTGGCCACACCGTGCATGGTGGAGCAAACCACAAGTTCAACGACGATCCCCGGAAGTACGACCTCAAGAGCCTGGCGCAGCTTTCCAAATCCTGGAACTTCGAGGAGGCCAGCCTCGGCGTTGCAGCGTTGAACGCCTGGTACTCGCAGTACGACAAGATTGTGGAGCTCGGCGGAACCTTCGATGACAAGGGAGACAAGAAGAAGGACCGCGAAGAGGCTTTCGGCGCCATGCGAGAGGACTATGAGGGCAAGAACGTCACTGTCATCGGGCACTTCCCAAACGTCGTGGGCATGGCAAAGGTGGCAAACCTCACCGTGCTGGAGCGCAGTTGCAACAGCGCGCTCGACACCCCGGACCCTGCGTGCGAGTATGTGCTCCCACTCCAGGATTACGTGTTCCTCACCGGAACCACGATCACAAACAAGACCGCTCCGCGCTTGCTCGAGCTCTCCAAGAATGCGATTACCACGATGGTCGGACCGAGCACGATTCCCTCTGAGTTCCTGTTCAAATGGGATGTGAACGTGCTGGCCGGGAGCGCCGTTGTGGATCCAGAAAGTGCGAAGTTCGCTATCAAGGGCGGCTCGAAGGAGCTGTTCGAGCGCGGCATCAAGAAGTACATACTGAGAAGCCAGGGAAAGTAGTCATGCTCTCGGTGCTGACGGGCTCTCGCCAAGTGGGCAAGACCTCTTGGCTTAAGCTCCTCGTCAAGGAAATGGACGCCGAAGGCCTGTCGCTGTTCGGGTTCATCACCCCTGCGGTTTTCGAGGGGGATACCAAAACCGGCATAGACGCGATGCTGTTCCCGAGCAGGGAGACTTTCGAGTTCGCAAAATTGGCCAACGCCCATTCCGACGAGAAGAGCATGGCCCCGTTATCAGCCAAGGATCAGAACCCTCGCGCCCATTGGGATTTCTCCGATGAGGCGATGGGGAAAATCAACTCGCACCTATCATCAGTTGGCGCTGGCGACCTCGCTGGCAAGGTATTTCTGGTGGACGAGTTGGGTCCTCTTGAGATGATTCGCGGAGAAGGCATCACCGAGGCCATGCGCATCTTGGATGGCGGCCTGTTCGACAATGCAATCGTGGTAATTCGCCCCGAGCTGCTGGATGAGGCAGAACGAAGATGGGGAGCTGCTCCGGGTGGATACGAGGTCATAGATCCCGGCACCAGGCCATCGTTTCTCTAGCCACAGGCGTTGAGCATCGGCAAGCACCGACCCCGCGCGTTGAGCGTCAATTGCGGTGCGCCCATTACACCTACAGTGTCTGCCCAGCCGCAACAGGTCGTGTTCCCATCCTCAACAAAACGCCCGCTCATCCTTGAAAAACGCTGGGCCAGCCAAAAAATGCCAAACCCGAGCTCGAAAACCAATTCGAGCCCGGGTTTGCAAAGCCCCCAATTCTACCATCCAGCGAGCCTCCCACAAGCTCGCCCGAGGAGAAATTTCCACTCCCCTTTCGACTGGCGTCAGATATTCCTGAACGCCAATTTAATTGTTACTACTAGACATCTGTCTCGTCAATCACTCCTCAACATCTGTTTCGTCAATCTTCCCGGCAAAAGTTCTGTAGACGATGAAGTGATAGATGAGAACCAGCGGAACACCTATGCACGCTATGACGGTCATCGCCGTCAGAGCTGTCTCGCTAGACGCCGCGTTGGCAATAGTGATCGAGAGAGACGGATCTGTTGCGGGTACGATAGTTGGGAACAAGCTCGAGGCGGTGAGCATGACGAGCCCGATGCAAACGAGGCTCGAAGCCAAGAAGGTACGGGTGTCGAACTCTGCTCCCTTCCTGCCCCAAAGGAGCTGCAACACGAAGGCAACCACGAGGACAACAACTGAAATGACCCTGACCGGCATGCCAGATGGGTCCATGCCCGGATTTGCGAACATGAAGTACACGAGGGTGGTCAGGAGGAAGACGACGATGGTCACGACCTGCATCTTCCCACGATGCGAGACCGCCCTGGAATGCAGTTCTCCCTCGTTGGTCTTGACCGCCACCCAGGAAAGTCCCTGCGAGATGCACTGGCAAAGGCCCAGGATCCCGCAAAGCAGGGCAAAGGGATTCAGCAAGGCGAAGAACCCGCCGGTGTAATCTCCGTTGGCGTCTAGCTGAATTCCCTCTAGCACGTTTCCAATCGCCACGCCGAAAAGCAATGCCGGCAATAGACTCCCGATGAAGAACAACGCATCCCAAATCTTGGAGTTGCCATCGTCAACGCTGCGGAAACCAATCGAGACCGCGCGCAAGATCAATCCGAAGAGAACCAGCATGATTGCCAGGTAGAAGCCTGAGAACGTGGTGGCATATGCCGGTGCGAACGCTGCGAACAGCGCACCTCCGGCGGTGAGCAGCCACACCTCGTTTCCATCCCAGACCGGGCCCACTGAGCGCCTGAGCACGGCCTTTTCCTTCTCGTTCTTTGCAAGGAACGGATAAACCACACCGATTCCCAGATCAAATCCATCGAGCACGAAGTAAACGGCGATGAGGAAGAAGATCAGCACGAACCATAGTAGCTGCAGGAACGTCATGGCTACATCACCTCCGCTCCAGTTGCCAAGCCAAGTTCAGGAGAACCACCTCGCCCAGATGAAGAGCCTCCCGGTGCCTCACCGGCAGAATCGTCGAGGGTGACGGATTGACCCGGCTCCGCAGGCTCTGACATGGCATTCGCCCCGTCAGCTCCTGCCACGGCTTCTTCACCGCTGGCTCCAACCACATCCGAAGCTTGAGAGACATCCTCGGTCTCAGCGGCAGCGGCCTTGTCCTTGCTCTTCTTTCCGCCCTTGAACCATTTCGAGGTTCCGGCATCCGGATTGATGACCGGTCCCTGCTTGATGATCTTTAGCACTACCTTGAGGTACATCACGAGGATGAACAGGTAGATGATTATGAACAGGACGATTGTGATGAGAAGCTGGGTGACATCCACGGAAGCCGAAATGGCGTCTGAGGTGCGCAGCTCCTCCCAGACGATCCAGGGCTGCCGTCCCACCTCGGTTACGATCCAGCCCGACTGAATCGCGATGAACGGGAACAACGGCGACCATTCGAGCAACTTGAGAAGCTTCCTGTTTGGTTCCCGGCCCTTCTTGGTCTTCCATGCTGCAAACAGGGCCATGAGAATCCACAGCCCGATGAAGCCGAGCATTATCAACATGATGTGATAGGCCTGGAACGTGACCTGCACCGGGGCGGTCTCCCCGTATTCCTCTTCGACTTGGTTGAGCCCCATGTACTCTGTCGTGGAGTCACCAGAGGCGAGCCAGCTCGTCATGCCCTCGATGGATGGCCCCACGACCTCTTGAGATTCCTCGTCCACGTAGCCGAACAGGGTCATGTCCACGGGCCCGGTCTCATATTGCCCCTCCATGGCGGCAAGCTTCTCGGGCTGATAGTCTGCAACCTCCTTGGCCTGGGAGTGCATGGCGGGTACCATGCAGACGACCATGATGAGTGCCACGATGGCGCCGACCCTTATGGTCTTGGCCCCGAAGTCCTTCTTCTCATGGCGCATATGATATGCACCGATTGCGACGGCGATAAGGGCGCCCATTATAAGAAGCGCGATAACCGTGTGGAAATAGCGCGGGCCGGTCGAGGGGTTCAGCGCCGCTGCCCAGAAGTCTGTGAGAATCGCCTTGGATCCGTCCGATGCAACCGTGTATCCAGCTGGGGTCTGCATCCAGGAATTTGCGATGAGGATCCAAAGGGCGCTCAACGCGGAGCCAATCCACACGAGCCAAGACGAGACCATGTAGAACTTGGGAGAAACCTTCTTCTTTCCAAACAGGAGAATCCCCAGGAAGGTACTCTCGAGGAAGAACGCGAAGAGTGCCTCGGCCGCAAGAGGGGCTCCGAAAATGTCTCCGACAAATCTGGAGTAGGCAGCCCAGTTCGTGCCGAAAGCGAACTCCATCGTGATGCCCGTGGCAACTCCAACGCCGAAGGTTATCGCGAATATCTTCATCCAGAATTGAGCGGCGGCCTCATCCTCTGGATTGCCGGACTTGTAATACCGTGTTTGGGCTATTGCCAAAATGAGCCCAAGTCCGATGGACGTGGGCACGTACAAGAAGTGGTATGCCACGGTCATGGCAAACTGAAATCTTGCAAGAAAAGCAGCTGTGAGCATTGTTCTCCCCTCCTGCATTATGGTGACTGCCGGCATCTATCCGGTTGACAAGCAGAGACCCCGCCCCCACGGGCTTTTCCCGACACCAGGTCACGGCTAATTTCCTATTGCAATCCAATTGGCCGCGACATTGTTGAAAAGCCCACCGAGATTCTCAAACCCCGACGTAGATGAACACGTAAAGTATATGTAGTAAATCTTCACTTATCAAGTTTAATATATTTAAAAATCTTTCGATCGCGCGCAAATATGGACTATCATTTTCTTGACAACCTAACAACGGGAAGTGTTTATGGCTCAATATGTTGGAACGGCCATGCTCGTGTCATCAACATCGTGTCCTGATGCTGGGAAGATCGGGGACTTGGTTCTCACTGGACCAGGAGCAGACGGTCCCTACGACGTGTGGTTCGTTTTCGTCTATACCGACGATGGAGAGAAAGCGCAAACTATCCGCGACCACGGAATGGCAGTGAGACGCGGCAACACCCTCACGTTCACTCATCATAAGGACGCATCAGAGCACGTGTTCGAGCTAGTGGAATGGGAGATGTTCTGACCGCACTCCCCTATTGCCGAGGCTCTTTCCATGAATCTCCAAGCTCGTCAGATGCCGGGCGGGCCTTAGACACCGTAGAAAATGGCCAATCGAGCTCACGAATTTGTCAGACCGGCTTGTAGCCGAACCTGCGATGTCATCGAAAAGGCCCCCACCTAGATGGTGGAGGCCTATCGAAACCAAATCACATTGAGCTCGGATTCTTGCAAGGCTCAGCTGCAAAAAGCAAGCTCGTGCAATACCGAGAGCCGACAAACCCGGGTTATTTCCCCTGAGTCTCGTCGAACATGTCCTGCAGCTTCTTGAGGTCTCTCATGGAAAGGTTCCCTCCCATTCCGGGTACTGTTCCCATTCCGCCGCGTCCCCTCTTCTCCGCACGACGTTTCGCCTTGCGACTGCCCTTTCCACCCTTCGTGGGGCGTTTCTTCGTGGGCTTCTGGCCTGTCATCGCGTACATCTTCTTGAGAACCTTTCGAGTCTCGTTGAACTTGGCGATGACCTGGTTCACCTCGCTGACCTGAACTCCGGCGCCCTTGGCGATCCTGGCCCTGCGCGATCCGTTGAGAACGGCTGGCTTCCTGCGCTCCTCCTTGGTCATGGAGTTGACGATGACCTCTGCCCTATCGAAGAAGTCCATCTGAACCTGGCCGGAATCTAAAGCCTTCTCGCCGCCGGGGAGGGCCTGGATGAACTTGCTGGCACCGCCCATCTTGTGGAGCTGCTTGTTCATGAGGATAAAGTCGTCGAGGGTGAGGTCTGCCCTTGCGAGACGCTCGGCCTCCTCTTCCTCGATCTCCTTGTCGGCGGCCATCTGGGCCTGCTCGATGAGGGTTACCATGTCGCCCATTCCGAGGATTCGCTTTGCCATCCTGTCGGGGTGGAATTCCTGCAGCGAATCTGGCTTCTCGCCGTCGGAGACGAACTTGATCGGCTTGCCTGTGACCTCGCGCACAGAGAGCGCTGCACCACCGCGGGCGTCGCCGTCCATCTTCGACATGATCACGCCGTCGAAATCGACCTTTTCCGCAAAGGCCGCGACGACGTTGGTGGCATCCTGACCGGTCATGGCATCGACGACCATCAGAACCTGGTCGGGGTCGACGGCGTCCTTGATCGCCTTGGCCTCCTCCATCATCTCCTCGTCTACGTGGAGACGACCTGCGGTATCGATGATCACCACATCGCGGAGGGTTTCCTTGGCCTCCTTGAGAGATTGCCTGGCAATCTGCACGGGATGCTGCCCATCGCCACGGTAGACCTTGACGTCGATCTCATCGCCGAGGGTCTGCAACTGCTCGGCTGCAGCGGGCCTGTAAACGTCGCAGGCCACCAGCAACGGCATGCGACCGCGCTGCTTGAAGTAATAGGCCAGCTTGGCGGCAGCCGTTGTCTTACCACTTCCCTGAAGGCCCACGAGCATGATCGTGTTCGGAGTCTTCTGGGGAAGAATCATCTTCGTGTCATCTGAACCCAGCAGCTCTGTCAGCTGCTCGAGTACGATCTTGACGACGTTCTGCCCTGGGGTCAGGGAATCGAGGACCTCGGATGTGAGGCACTTCTCCCTGGTCTTGAGGACGAAGTTCTTGACGACCTTGTAGTTGACATCGGCCTCGAGAAGCGCGATGCGGATCTCCTGCATCGCCTCGTCTATGTCCTTCTCGGACAGACGGCCCTTCGACCGAACCTTGTCGAGGATTCCCCTCAGCTTGTTGGAGAGGCTGCTTGCCATGTCTTGTAGACCTCCTTTATCAGCCGATCAGTTCTTCGGCGAAATCGTGGGGATCGAAGGCCTTGAGGTCCTCGATCTGCTCCCCCACTCCAATTCTCACGATCGGGAGCCCGAGCTCGTGAGAGATCGCCACGGCGATTCCGCCCTTTGCCGTTCCATCGAGCTTGGTGACGATGACGGCATCTAAGTTGAGCGTTTCATTGAACACCTTGGCCTGGGAAAGCCCGTTCTGCCCCGTGGTTGCGTCAATGACGAGCACCGTCTTCACGGGCATGTTCGAGCGCTTGCGCGTGACGTTGACCACCTTTTCCAGCTCGCGCATCAGGTCGTCTGAAGTATGGAGCCTCCCGGCGGTGTCGATGAGGACGAGGTCGGAGCCCTTCTGCTCCGCGCGCTCGATCACGTCGTAGCAGACGCTGGCGGGGTCGCTGCCGCGCTCGCGCTCGACGACTTCGACGTTGGCCCTGCGTCCCCACTCCTCGAGCTGTTCGATTGCAGCCGCACGGAAGGTATCGCCGCTTCCCAGCAGCACGGAGTGACCATTCTCCACACCCTCGTTGGCGATCTTCCCAACGGTCGTGGTCTTGCCGGCCCCGTTGATTCCCACGAAGAGCACGCACTCCGGGGTGTCCTCGAAGAAGTCGGTCTCGGTCTGCACGAACATGTTCGCGATCTCGTCGATGAGGTACTCCTCCACCGCGTCGGCAGTTGGGATTCCCTCTCTCTTCGTGATCTTCTTCAGATTCTCGACGATCTGAATTGACGCCGATGGTCCGAGGTCTGAGAGGATCAACGTCTCCTCCAGCTCGTCCCACCACTCGTCGGAGAGCTTGGCACCCTTCCTCATGAGGACGTTCATCGACTCGCGCATCCTCTTGCGCGACTTCGACATTCCCCTTGAAAGCCTCTCCCTGAAGGACATTGGGCTATTCACCTTCCTTTTCAGCCGCTTCTTCCTCTTCAAGCGACCGTATTGCCTGGTCTAGTTTCTGGCTCACTACCTTGCTCACACCAGATGCCTGCTTGCTCACGCCATATAAAACGTCGGCTATCTCCATGGTCTGGCGCTGGTGCGTGACCATTATCAGCTGGGTCTCGTTGCGCATCGAATCGAGGAGGTCGCACACACGCTGCAGGTTGGTGCCGTCCAGCGCCGGCTCGATCTCGTCGAGGATGTAGAATGGCGCGTTTCGCGTCAAGTAGATGGCGAACAGGAACGAGATGGCCACCAGCGCGCTCTGCCCACCGGAAAGCTGGGTGAGGCTGGTGAGCTTCATGCCCCTCGGGTGGATGACGATCTCGATGCCACCCTCTGAATCCGCGGTCTTGTCCAAGATCACCAGTTCTCCTGTGTCTCCGGGAGAGAGCTGCTCGTAGAGGCTCTTGAACCGTTCGTTGACGTCATCGAACGTGGCGTTGAACTGCTTCTTCATCTTGGTCTCGAGAGCTCTGGTTATCGTGTTGAGCTTCTTTCGGGCATCCACGAGATCCGCCACCTGCTCGGTGATGTGGTCGCGCTTGGCCTTCAGGTTCTCATACTCTTCCATGGCAACGTGGTTCACGGCGCCCAACCCCTCGATCTTGCGCTTGAGGCGGGCCACGGTGTCCTCGGCCTGAGCGCGATCCTCGACCGGGGGAACTTCCAGAGCGGCCTCGATGGAGGTGCCGTTGTCCTGTTCAATTCGCTGAATCGCGTATTTCACGTCGGCCTCGAGTTTTGCCCTCTCGACCTTGGCCTCGTTCAGCTTTGCCATTGCCTGAGTCTGCTGTTCCTTGGCCTCGTCGCGGGCTTTCTTGGCCTCATCGATGATGTCCCTCAACGACTTCGAATCGCTCTGCGTGAGCTTGGCCTGCTCCTGCAGCTTGCGGGCCCATTCGCTGATGCCGGAGTGAAGTTCCTCGAACACCTTGTAGAGCGGGTCGACACGCAACCTGATAACAGAGAGCGAGATCTCAGTCTCCCTGGAGACCTTTAGGGTCTTCTCGAGGTCCTTTATCTCGGCGTCCAGCTTCTCCAACCTGCGGCGCTTGAACTCTATCGATTGGCGGCAGGTCTCCATGTCGGTCTTCACCGAGTAGACCTGCTGGACTATGTCGGACTTCTCCTGGGTGATCCGTAGAAGCTCCTGGGAAGATGCCTCCACGTCGTCACGCATGCTGGAGATGTTCTCGTTGAGGGTTTCGATCCTGGAACGGTATTCTTGCGCAAGCGGAGACGACTGCCCTCTGCGCACGTTAACGCTCTTCAGCTTGAGGTCCGTCTGCTCGCGAGTGGCATTCAACTGCATGATCTGCTGCTCGAGGCGCTTGACCTCTGCCTCTGCCGAATCATAGGAGCCCTGGAGCTTTGCCAGCGACTCAGACAATTCGAACCCATCCTGCTGCGCCAACTGCAGGTTCTTCTCGGCTTCCGACACCGCCATCTCGGCATCGCCAAGATTGGCAGTGCAGGTCTCGTTCTCTGCAGTGAGCTCGTTGAGCTTGCGCTGCCTCGACAGCACGCCCTCCATGTCGGCGATCTGGCTCCCGAGAGTGATCTTCCCGCTGGGCCAAACCACGGCGCCGTCACGAGTGGCGAACCTCACAGGAGCATCGTTTCTCGTGTGGAACAGCACTGCCTGGGAGATGGAGTCTGCAACGTAGACGTCCCCGATGAGGGACTTGACCACGCTGTCATAGGACTCGTCGTATTTCACGAGGTCGATCAGCCTCTGTCCGTCATCGCAAGTCGGCAGGTCTTCAACAAGATTCTCGTTTATCGGGAGGAAGCTGACCTCGCCGTTGTCAGACCCGCTCTTCACGAGTCTCTCGGCAATCATGTTGGCGGACTTGATGTCCACGACGAGCAGCCCGTTGATGTCGGCCCCGAGAAGTCTCTCGACCAAAGGCTCAAGCTCTGACGGAGCCGAGATGACCTGGGAAATCCTCCCCACGATTCCAGCGAACTCCGACTGGTGCTCGGTAATCCAGCTCATCGAGGGCGAAGCGCTCTGGTAGGCCCGTTCGATCTCCTTCAGGGCCTTGATCTCGGCTTGTATGTCAGCGAGCTTGTCGCGCTGCTCGCCCATCTCTGCCTTTGCCTGATCCAGCAGACGGACCCTCTTGTCGATATCCGAACGCGCAAGGGCGAGCTCGCCCTGTGCCTTCAGCATGTCTCCCGAGATTCCGTCGAACTTGTCACGCTGCTCGGACAGCTGGGACTGAGCCGAGGAGATGTCGCTCTGGATCTGCTCCAGCCTCTCCTTGAGGAGCCCCTCCTCCACATCGAGGGATTCCAGGGAACTCTCCGCCCTGGCCAGGTTGTCCTTTGTCTTCGCGAGGGCAGACTCGTTGTTGCGGAGCTTGCTGGACAGCGCGTCATATGCCTCCTGGGCCTCGCGACGGCTCTTCGTTATCTGCTCCGACTTGCGGTTCAGCTCGTTGAACGTGGAGTAGAGGCCCTTGAGCTTTGCCTCGTCGGCCTCGGATTCGCCGGCGGTCTGCTTCCTCTCGTCCTGAGCGGACTGCAGGCGAGTCTCCGACGTGTGGATAGTGCCCCTCAGCGTGGAGAGCTGGGACACCATGTTCTTGCCCTTCTCCTCGAGGAGCCTCATGTTGGAATCGAGCCTTGCCATGATCGACTGGCAACGGTTGCGCTGCTCGTTGAGATCGCCTACGAACAGGCCTTTCTGCTCCAAGGCGGCCTGCCTCTTGGCGACCTCCTCTTCCTTCTCCTCGAGCCTGAACCCCACCAGCTCGACCTCGGCCTCGATCTCCTTCTCGTTTTTGGACATCTCCTCCCACGAGGATTGGAGGTTGCGCAGGTCGTCTACCGCCAGCGCAAGGCTCAGCTGCTTGAGCTCGTCGGAGTACTCCTTGTAGCGCTTGGCACGCGAAGCCTGACGCTCCAAGGGCCTGAGCTGGGAATCTATTACCTTGACGATGTCGTTTACCCTCTTCAGGGTGCTGTCCATCTTTTCCAGCTGACGCTGTGCCCTCTCCTTGCGGGACTTGTGCTTGAGCACTCCGGCCGCATCCTCCATGAGGCGCATCCTGTCCTCGGGCCTCGATTCGATCATCGCCGTGAGGTTGCCCTGAGTGATAACCGAGTGGACACCCTCTCCAATGGCGGAGTCGTGGAGAATGTCTATGACATCGCGGCGCAGGCACGGCGAACCGTTAAGCAGGTACTCGCTCTCGCCGTTGTGGTGCATGCGCCTGGTGATGACGACTTCGGAGAACTCGATTGGAATCGTTCCGTCGGAATTGTCGAGGACGAGGTCGACTTCGGCAACTTTTGCAGCCGGTCTAGCGGAAGAACCAGAGAAGATCAGCTCCTCCATGGAGTGCACCCTCAAGTTGGACGTCTTGCGCTCACCGAGAACCCAGAGGACGGCCTCGGAAATGTTGGATTTCCCAGATCCGTTGGGTCCGACTATGGCGGAGATGCCGGGGGCGAAGTTGATGACCGTCCTGTCGGCAAACGACTTGAACCCCTTCAACACGATTGACTTAAGATACACAGGCTGTTCCGATTCCTAGTTGAGCGGTGCCCCCGATGCATGCTCCACGGAACGTGGACAAGCTCGGACACGCACCGCCTCCGACTGCAGAGAAATAGATTTGCACATGAAGGATATTTTAACCGTTGTGAGCCTTGGAATGGGTGTCTATGGCGTTTTGAGCGGCGTTTGCCTCGGCTTCTTTCTTTGAACGACCTGAACCGCGCCCGATCACCTTGCCATTGCACAGTGCCTCGACGGTGAAAACCCTGTCATGAGGTGGGCCATCTTCCCCGATTACCCTATACTCCGGAGCGTTTCCATGCTCTTGCAATATCTCCTGAAGTTGAGATTTTGGATTGGGCGGATGCGCTGCCATGCTCCTGTCGATGTGCGGTCCGACAGTTTCCAGAACCCAAGACCTGGCAACCTCGATCCCACCGTCAAGCGCAATTGCAGCCACTATCGACTCGTAGATGTTCTCAAGTGCCGAGTGCATCCCCCTGCCGTGGGTTCCGCGCTCGCTCTCCCCGAAGATGATCAGGTCCGCAAAGCCCAGATCTTCCATGATATGGGAAAGGGTGGCTCCGGAGACAACGGAGGATTTCAGGCGGGTCATGCCGCCCTCGTTCATATCCGGATAGCGCTGGTAAACTTCCAGCGCCACGATACCTCCCAAGAAGGCATCCCCGAGAAACTCGAGGCGCTCGTAGGAAAGCGCGACCCTCTCCTCTTCGACAGCCGACGGATGGGTCAGGGCCTTGACTAGCAGCGACTTGTCCTTGAACTCATAGCCGATTATCTCCTCGGCACGGGCGACCCTCCTGGCGACGTCCTCGTCATCGGGAAACTGCTGCAGACCGGCAGACATCAGAGCTGCTCTTTGATGTAGTCGACTGCCTCGCCAAGGGTCTTGACGGTAGAGAAAACATCGTCGTCCACGGTGATGTTGAACTCGTCCTCGATGGCGGTGACGATCTGGAGCAAGTCGAGTGAATCGACCTGCAGGTCGTCTTCGAGAGAGGTGTTCTCATCGAGGTCGTCGGCGTCTATTGCAATCTGGTCGACCATCAAATCGACAAGCTTCTGGTAGATTTCCTCACGATCCATTGCGGAACTCTCCTTTTTCTATTGAAAATCCAAAGTATGCTGCTAGGCAAAAACCATTGGTATCCTAGGGCAATTCTTGACCATAGCCAAGCTAATTGCAAGCGCGCCATCGAGCTTCTGCGAACATCGGCGCGATTTCCGAAGCGATGACCACAATAGTTGCCTCAGAAACTGCAAGCTGGCAGATTATTTCTCCAGAGCATCGTCTATTACCTGGACGAGGTTGGCCCTCACGCATTTCACAGCGGTGATGATCCCGTTCTTCACCGCTTCGGCGTTCGAAGAGCCATGACCGACGATGCATGGGGACTTGATTCCCAGAAGAGGTGCTCCACCGTAGACATCGGGGTCGAGCTTTTTCCTCATCTCCTTAAGCCCCGGTAGGAGCTTGGCTGCAGCGAGCTTGTTTAGGAAGGAGGAGGTCATGACCTCCTTGAGACCGCCGTAGATCAAGAGAGCAGTCCCCTCTATCACCTTGAGGGTGACGTTTCCGGTGAAACCATCGGACACTATGACGTCGCAAGATCCGGACATGAGGTCCCGGCCCTCGACGTTGCCGATGAACGAGTTGGGGATTTTCTCCTTGAGAAGACCGTGCGTCTCCCTGGCAAATTCGCTTCCCTTGGTTTCCTCCGAACCGTTGTTGAGAAGTCCCACCTTGGGATCTTCGACGCCCATCAATGTGCTGGAGAACGCCATTCCCATATGTGCGAACTGCAGGAGATACTCGGGCTTGCAGTCGGAATTCGCACCGCAGTCGAGAAAGACGACGGGCCTCTTCGAACCTGGGACGACCGTCACGAGCGCCGGTCTGGAAACTCCCTTGATCCTCCCGATGAGAATCGTGGCGGCAGTGAGGCAGGCGCCGGTAGAGCCTGCGGAGAAGAATCCATCTGCACGTCCATCGTGGACCAGCTTGCACCCCACCACGATCGAGGAATCCTTCTTGGAGCGCACCGCCTTCGCAGGGTGGTCGCCCATCTCTATGACCTCGGTGGTGACGACCGGCTCTATTCTATCTGGGAACTCGTTTGCCACGCCGCGAATCGACTCCTCGCGACCAACTAGCACGATATCGAGATCTGGGTCTTCGCTCAGCGCGAGCAGAACTCCATCGGTCACGGCCTTGGGGGCATCGTCTCCACCGTCGGCATCGACGCAGATGCGAATGCGCCCTCCCTTGGAAACGAGGTTTTCCCCATCCGTCTTCTCAGCTGTGTCCATCGAGGCCCTCCTGTCGCAATAAAATCCTGGAATGCGATTCGTGCCATTCTGGCTCGGGTCATTGAAAACCGCAAGCAACAGCTCGCGAGCATCAAGACCCTCCAAAAGAAAAATATGGCCGGCATCTTTCGGTGTCGGCCATTGCAGTCTCTTACTCGGCTGTGACTACTCGGTGACGATGATCTCGCGATCCCTGTAGTAGCCGCAGTTGGGGCAAACTCTGTGCGGAAGCTTGGTGGCACCGCACTGAGGGCATACCGAACGTGACTTTGGAGCGCAAACGTCGTTGGTGCTTCGACGCGAATGGACCTTCGCGCGACCCTTTTTTCTCTTAGGTACTGCCATTTTGGTTCTCCTTCTATTCAAACCGCTTGCAGTTGCGGTGTTTTTCGCACGGACGATGATAGTAACACTCGCCACAAGATTTGTCACCTGTTGCACCTGCAACCCCGACCGTAAGCGGCGCGTCTTCATCCTACAGATGGCTATCTTAGTTTAATTGACGCGCGAGAAGGTCCTACCGCCTTTCTCTTAAAAAACGGCCACTGCCCTACCGTTCAAGGAATATATCGTAAAAATTAATCAGGAACCGAACTTTTTCTCTTGACAATCATTTCATTCGAGTTATTTAATAAGGCTACTGATTATCAGTTACCTTATTATTTCAATCTAAGGAGAAACAATGACTATCGACAACGAAGAGCTCATCAACCAGATGCAGCAAGTTTCATCTCTTATCCGCCGCGATCGCAGAGCCATTGCCAAGGAAGCTGGAGGAGAGAGAGGCCACAAGGCTAGTAGAGGTGCGCGTGGGAATCATGAGCACAGCGAAGAATCCACCACCCCCCACGGATATGGACATCACAAATCGCATGGAGGATCCGGCCACCATGGCCAGAACAGGGTTCTAGCTACATTGATGCTCAAGGACGGAATCAGCCAGAAGGACCTCGCCTATTTGCTCGCCATCAGGCCCCAGTCCCTGAGCCAGGCAGTGGACAAGCTCGAGGAACGCGGCCTTGTAACCCGCAAGCAGAACGATTCGGACAAAAGGGTCTCGAACGTCTACCTCACCGACGCCGGACGTCAGTGCGCAGAAAAGGTCGCCGAGAACCGCAAGGTCTGGGCAGATGAGGTGCTCGAGGTTCTGACCGAAGAGGAGAAGGAGCAGCTCTCCTCCATCATGGACAAGCTGGAAAAGAGCCTTAAAGAGCAGACCGAGAAATTCGGGAGCGACCGCGCTGAGGATTAGCTTTTCCAACTGCCGGTTGCGCCAATTCACAATTAGCAGCAGCCCAGATGAGTCAGCGCTCTCTCAGGTGGGCAACCATCGAAACCACAGGAGAAAGAGACGGCCGCCAACAGGCGGTCGTTTCCATATCGAGGCAAAGCACCCGCAAATGTTCGGTTATCACTCGCAGCGATTCTCCGCCTCGTTTTCGAACAGTCGAGACATCTCACTGATACCGCAAGGCCTCCACTGGGTCGAGCTTTGCGGCACGATGGGCTGGATACCAGCCGAACAGTGCACCGATCCCAATGCAGATTCCGGCGGCAAGTCCAACAGATTGGAGAGTGACCACCGGAGTGATCGAGGACAGCCCGGTCGTCCCCATCGTGATGGCACCGGCTAATCCCCAGGAGGCTACGTAGCCGACGATGATCCCGAACACCCCTCCTATCAGGCAGAGCACCATGCTCTCGAGCAAGAACTGCAAGCTGATGTCGATTCGCCTAGCCCCGAGTGCCTTTCGGAGACCGATCTCGCGGATCCTTTCCGTGACGTTCGTGAGCATCATGTTCATAATCCCTATGCCACCCACGAGCAGGGAAATCCCAGCGACGGCGATTGCCATCATTCGGAAAGTGCTCGTCTGGGTGTCGAGCTGGTCTATTACCTGCTGTGAAGTCTGAACATAGATATAGCTCCCGTCTACCCCGTTTATCGACGTTCCGAATTCGTCCGATGTGCTGCCCTCGTCGGGAGTTATCCCAAAGTACTCGCACAGATAGTTCACGGTGCGGTCTGCCACGGCGTACATGTCAGACCCCTCTTTGGCATAACCGAGGATGTTTTTAGAATAGTTTCCTGCCCCCAAACGCAATTCTGCAGTGCTAGACGGCATGTAGACGTTTCCCGTCCCCATGCCCATGCCAACCGACATTGAGTCCTCGACGATTCCCTTTACGGTGTAGGAATCGTTTCCAATTAGAACCTTCTTCCCCACGGCAGAAGAGCCGTCAGACCCAAACAGCTTCTTCGCCAGATTGCTGTTCAAGTTCACGGTCATCGCGGAGTTGTCCAGGTCTTCTTGAGAAAATAGATTGCCCGAGACTGCCTTCGTTCCTGTTACCGTGAAATACTCCGGCTCGCACCCCACGACCATTATTTCTTCGGAATTCTCTTCGTTTGAGACCGTGGAATCCTGGTAGGTGAAGCTGGTGATGAACTCGTAATCGGAGGACAGCGACCTCTCCATTCTGTCGATGTCAGTCGAGGTAACGGCTCCGCTGCTAGGATAAACGGCGATCGAGACCACCCTTGACTGGTTGAGCCCGAGCTCGCTCACAAGAGCTTGCTGCACACCATCGATCACAGAGGTCATGGAAATCACCGCGGCAATTCCGATGACGATTCCCAGAATCGTCAGCAGGCTGCGGGTCTTGTTTGAGGAAATCGCAGTGACCGTCTCGTATCCGATGTCGCGCGCCTTCATGTCAACGACACCCCATTGGAGCCAGGAAAAGTAGAGGAGCCTTCAGAGACCGTGTATTCAAAAGTCGCGACTTCAGGGGAAGCAAGTTGATGCTCCTCGGCGAGCCTTCTCTGAAACTCCCTTTCCTCTTCGTCCGTCAAAAGTCTCCCATCGCGGATGTGAACGATGCGGTCGGCCCAAGCCGCAACCTCGGGGTCGTGCGTGATGAGCACTATGGTCTTCCCGCGACGTTGCATGCGCTGGAACAGCTCCATCACCATCTCGCCGGTAGCAGAGTCCAGATTCCCAGTCGGCTCATCGGCGAGAATCATCGCAGGGTCGTTCACGAGAGCACGGGCGATTGCGACCCTCTGCATCTGACCTCCCGACAGCTCGTTCGAGTGATGGAAGTAGAGGTCCTCCTCCAGTCCAACCGCTCGAAGGGCCTTCCAAGCCTGCAGCTCGCGGTCGCGGACTGGGACCTCCGAGTAGACGAGCGGAAGCATGACGTTTCTGAGCACGGTGGCGCGGGGCAGGAGGTTGAAGG
>JBMNUL010000012.1:0-28862 GCA_050946255.1 Coriobacteriales bacterium
AAAGGTCTAACATTTGTACGTTAACCACATTAGAAGTCTATGTAGGGGTATTATGCATTTTCGAAGTGCCTGTTTTGTTGAGGGAAAGGGGACAGAGGTATGGAGATAACCGGCAAGAAAACAGTCGACAGGACGGTGATTCAGAACACCGGGCTTTGTTGCTTCGGGCATGGTGCGAACACCACCGCCTTCGATGTGAAGGACGGCAGGGTCGTGCGAGTGCGCCCGGTGCATTACGACAGACGTTACACGAAGGAGGACATAAACTATTGGACAATCGAAGGCCAGAACGGGCAGACGTTCGAGCCAGGGATGAAGTCCTCGATTCCTCCCTTCGCGTTTGCATCCAAGACGACGACCTATTCTAACAACCGAGTTCCATATCCGCTGATTCGAGTCGACTGGGATCCCAATGGAGAGCGCCATCCCGAAAACCGCGGCAAGAGCAAGTACCGCCGCATCTCCTGGGACGAGGCCCTCGACATCTGCGCATCTGAGATCAAGAGGATTCAAGACAAGTACAGCTTCAACGCGATCCTCGCCCAGGCCGACGGACATGGCGAGACCAAGTCGATCCACGGTCCTCACGGCTGCATGTGCAAGATGCTAGACATCACCGGAGGATATGCTCTCCAGGCCCGCCAGCCAGACTCTTGGGAAGGCTGGTACTGGGGTGCCAAGCACGTTTGGGGAAACGACCCCGTTGGCCAGAACCGCAGCGGCTACAACATCATCGAGGACATCATGCAGCACGGCGACGCGGTGCTCCTCTGGGGCTGCGACTTCGAGACCACGCCTTGGGGATGGGGTGGCTGCATGCCCTCTAGGATCTCGTTCAAGTTCACCGATTGCGGAATCTGGCAGATCGCCATCGCGCCGGATTGCAACTACGCGGCGGCCATCCATGCCGACCGCTGGATTCCGGTTCTACCCAACACCGATGCCGCGATGCAGCTCGCAATTGCCTATGTGTGGCTGACCGAGGACACCTATGACAAGGAGTACCTGGCAACGCATGCCGATGGCTTCGACTGGTTCAGCTATTACGTGCTCGGCGAGGAGGACGGCGTTCCCAAGACCCCGGAGTGGGCAGAGGAGAAATGCGGTGTTCCCGCCTACACGATCAAGGCGCTCGCCCGTTATTGGGCTCAGCACAACGTCTCGATCGGCCATTGCAACGGCGGCGGAATGGTCCGTGCCGCATTCTCGCACGAGCCCGCTCGCCTCGAGGTCTACCTGCTCGGCATGCAGGCCGTTGGACATCCTGGCCGCAACCAGTTCAAGTTCCTCGAGTGGGCGCTGTTCGGATCACCTTCATCCAACCCGCTGCCAATTGGCCTGTTCCTCCCGATGGCAAATGGCTGCTACAACGGGAACATCCTCGGCGAGCTTCCCCCGGTGTTCATCCCCAAGACGATGATCCCCGCGGCTATCCGCGGTGAGAAGCTCTCCTGGTTTGGCCGCGTGACATGCACGCAGCCGAGGCTCGACCAGTTCGATCCCTATCAGTATCCCATCGAGGGAGACGAGGACTGCACGATCCACATGATCTGGTCCGACTCGCCCTGCTGGTCAACTTGCTGGAATGGCGGCAACGAGTTTGAGGACGCACTGCGCCATCCCAATCTCGAGTTCTTCCTGGTGCAGCATCCC
Organism: Coriobacteriales bacterium; assembly: GCA_050946255.1. Lineage (GTDB taxonomy): Bacteria > Actinomycetota > Coriobacteriia > Coriobacteriales > CADBOM01 > JBMNUL01. The sequence continues at coordinate 1,654 of JBMNUL010000012.1, forward strand.
TGGATGGAGAACGACTGCCTGTTCGCCGATATCATCCTTCCTGCATCCACGAAGCTAGAGCTCACCGACTTCAACACCGATGCAATGAACGGCCAGTTCTGCACGATCCTCTACGAGCGCGCCGCAATCGACCCTGTGGGCGACTCCAAGTCCGACTGGGATATCGTCTGCGAGATCTGCAAGAAGCTCGAGAAGTACGGCGGACGCTACGAGAACCTCTACGAGAAGTACACCGAGGGCAAGCCCACAGATGTGGACGAGCTGGTCAAGAAGGGCTACATGGAGTGCGGTGGTACCGACGACTGGCTGGATTGGGAGGACTTCAAGGAGCACGACTATCAGATCGTCCCCACCTACAGGTCCTATGAGAAGATGCCCTGGGGCATGATCAACTTCTACGAGGACCCTGAGGGACATCCGCTCGAGACCCCAACCGGGAAGATCGAGTACTATTCCGTTCCTCTGGCCGAGGCTTGGCCTGACGACCACATCCGCGGTCCTGTGGCGCATTGGATCGAGAAGGGCGACGGCCACGACGACCGCAAGGACAGCCCGCGCGCCAAGGACTATCCATACCTGCTCGTTTCCAACCACCCGCGTTGGCGCGTGCATGCGAACCTCGACGATGTGCCCTGGTTCCGCGAGATCGAGACCTGCAAGGTCATCGGCCCCGATGGCTATGCCTACGAGCCAGTTTGGGTCAACCCGATCGACGCCGAGCGCGAAGGTCTTCAGGATGGCGATATCGTGACGATCTTCAACGAGCGCGGTGCGGTCATGGGCGGCGTCCGTCTCACAGAGCGCATCATGCCGGGCGCGATCAGCCAGGACCATGGAACTCACGTGGACCCGATCGTGCGCGGTTATGGTGGACTCGACCGTGGCGGCGCCAACAACCTGATCGCCCCGAGCGCCGTAACTTCCAAGAACGCCGTTGGAGAGGTCACAGCTGGCTACCTGGTGGGAATCAAGAAGGTCGACGTTTTCGAGATTGCCGAGAAGTACGGCATGGAAGTCGACTTCGAGCGCGACCACTACACGAGCGAGACCGGAATGTGCGTCCAGGACATCATCGTCGACGAGTAGGAACGGGGAGAGTGGATCAATGAAGGTATTTGTTTTCGATGCATCCCAATGCAACGGATGCTATGGATGCCAGATTGCGTGCAAGGACGAGCACTGCGAACAGGAATGGGAGGGCTATGCAGCTGCCCAGCCCCTCACCGGCCAGTTCTGGTGCAAGATCGACGAGAAGGAAATGGGCAAGACCCCGTTCGTGCACGTCAACTACAAGTTCACGATCTGCAACCACTGCGATGATTGCAAGCTGCTCGCAGCCGTGGACGACGACACCGTCTATCGCCGCGATGATGGATTCGTGGTGATCGACCCGGTCAAGGCCAAGGGCCGCAAGGACCTCGCAGACCTCTGCGACCACGTGTTCTGGAATGCCGAGCTGGAGCTTCCCCAGAAGTGCACCGGCTGCGCGCATCTGATCGACGATGGCTGGGAGGAGCCCCGCTGCGTGGACTACTGCCCAACCGAGGCTCTCAAGTTCGTGGAGGAGTCCGAGGCCCAGGAGATGGGAGCTGTAGCCTCTCATCCCGGCTCTCATCTCTACTACATGAACATGCCAAAGCGCCGCATCTGCGGAACCGTTGCAGACAGGACGATAAACGAGGTCATCATCGGCGCCAAGGTCGAGATCGTCGACGCGCAGGGCAATGTGGTCGATACGATCGAGACCGACCCGCTGGGAGACTTCATCTACAAGAACGCCGACGAGGGCGAGTACAAGGTGAGGATTTCCTGCAAGGATTACAAGCCGGTCATCCGCTCGGTCAGCACCGTGGATAACGACGGCATCGTCGGAGAGGTCCTGCTCCAGAAGTAGGCAGGGCGCCACAGCCAGAATTTCTGTCTTTGGAAAAATGGGGCCGCATCAAGATCTTCTTGATGCGGCCCTTGGCTTGATGGCACGCAAGCGTGAGAGGTTATGCGAAACCTGGAGATCATACAATCTTGAGGCTTCCCTCCTTGAGGAAGTAGTCGTGCATGCTCTCGCGCATCGGCATCGTCTGCTTGATCTCGATGGCATCGTTTGGGCACTTCGCCCTGCAGAAACCACAGCCGACGCAGTTTTCCTGGTCCACGACCATCTTGCCGTCGCTCTTGCGGTAATGGATCGCGTCTTGCGGGCAGTAATGCTTCGTGCATTCACGGCAGCCAGTGCAGAGGTCATGGTTAACCACCGCAGTCCAGCCAGACGGGGAGAACCTGTGCTTCACGTCGCGCGTGGCATTCTTCGAGAGGTTGAATCCCACGCAGCAGCATGGGCAGCAGAAGCAAATCTCGAGGAACTGGTTCATCTGGTCGTTGCGGAATCCCCAGATCAGCTGCTCGATCTCGACCCACAATGACTGGCATGGAAGCCCGAGCTCTGCGGCGCGGTCGACCCTTTCAAAGGCCTGTTCCTTCGTCAGTTCCACGGCCATTCCATGTTTCACCACCACGCGGCCTCCCATGTTCAGGAAAAGGCAGGCGAGGTCATGCGGATAGGTCTGGCAATCGTTTCCAGCACGGCAAAGGCATTCCTTCATTCCACCGATGTAATCCGCCTCGGCGATTGCCTTCTTCACGAGGTCTATCGGCACCGTTGTCTTTTGCGCGTTGAACGACTTGCCGATCTCGACTGTTTCCACGCGCTTCTTGGGAACCAGGAAGTTCGATTCCGGGTCGGGGCAGGCATATGGCTTCTCGCCTGCGGGATGGGACAGATGCTCGGAGTTGTAGCCGGCAGTTCCCGGGATGTCCTCGGGCACATCGACGTTGAGGTTAAAAATTGCCCCGGTGGAATACGTCGACTCCATCGGCTCGAAGAGCATCGCGTGCTTGTAGAGCTTGCTCTGCCAGGTCTCGGGCTTCTTCATGAGGGCGGATCCGGCGACGATTTGGCGGAACAACCAGAGGATGAACTGCCAGTTCCAATCGCGGGCGGAGAGGTTGGTCACGAGCAGGTCCTTTATTCCAAGCCCGCGTGGGTGGTTGACATACTGCGCCTTCCAGGGGCGTTCCTTGCGTCTCAGCCTCAGCTCATCCAGATAGAGCACGTTTCCTTGCTCGTCGATGTTGTCGTAGGAGGAGGGGAGTCCGGAAACGGGCAATCCGTTCTTATCGACCAGCTCCCCGGAATATTCCGGCTCGGTAATGTCGATCCCCTCCGATATCGCGATGCGGTTCGCTGCGAAGACTCCCGAAATCGCAGCTGGTTCCAATCCGAGCGCGTTGTGGTCGCCTATGCGGTAGAGCCCATCTCCAACATCCTGCTTCAAGACGATGGATGGGTGCGTGAACAGTGCGTGCTCCCAATCCTTGCGGTGCACGACCTCGTACTCATCGAAGAAAATTCCCATGTCCAGCGGCTTGCAGGTGAAGACCTCGTACATCCCGTCGGGTCGAGCTCCGATGTTGATCAGGGGGATGCTGTGGTCGAACAGGTGCAGGTCGTGTCCCGCATAGTCATTCTTGATCTTGCCCTTCACCTTGTAGGCGTAGAGCTTGCTCGCCTCGCGGATCTCGTATTTTCCAAGAACCGGCTCTAGCAGGCGCTGCGTCACATCTGCGGGTGAGGCCATGACCAGGTTCTTCGCCCGGTACGTGTTCCCATCCGAAGTGGTGACGAGCCAACCCCCGTCTTCTTTCTCCACCGAGACGACGGATGCCTCGACATAGGAGCCGGTTCCCTCCGATAGGCGTTTGGCCATGTCGGCAGGGTCGAAGGTGAACCTGGTCGCATCGTCCACAATTCCCATCGCGCACACGAGATAGTCCAGACCGTTCAGCTCTGAGATCTGCGTTCCCGTGCAGGCGTAGACGAACTGCGATACCAAGACCTTGGCGGTCTTCTCGATATTCAGTTTGTGCACCAGCTCGTCTGCCGAGATCTGGAAGAGATTCGCTATGTAGGGGTTGGCCTCCATAGCCTCGGGGACATCCATGGTCTCGCAATCTCTCTTGTACTTGGAGTAGCCCGGCTCGAAAGCCCCCTTGAGATAGGCCATGAAACCGACCAGCTGGTCGGCCGAGCCTAGAATCTCAGAAGACAGTACGCCGTATCCCCGCCCCAGAGTCTTGTGGCACTCCAAATCTAGGTACGAGGGCAGCACCTTCTTGAGAGGTGTGAGAATCTGCCTCGTGTACTTGTATCCCTTCATGTAGAACACTGCGCCGAAGTTCATGTCGTACTCTTTGAGATAGCAGATTCGCCCTCCCAGGTTCTCGGAAATCACAGTGCACGGGATCTTCTTTTCCTGTAGCTTGAGCGCACATGTCATGCCGGCAATCCCAGCGCCGACCACGATGGTGTCGTTTCTCTCGTTCATAGCTGCCTCCTATGCATGCTCTGCATCGATTGGCATCCGTCCCTCGCATACCTGCTTGAGCACATCGCATTGGCGCGACAGCATGAAGTAGCTGGGGAACCCCAGCAATGTGACGATGAATGCCCTCTGCAATGGGCCGAAAGGCTTGCATGTTACCTGCGCCTTGGTGATGTAGCGGCTCGTGCCGTTTCTATAGTCGTGCACCGCAAAGTTCCACGACCAGGCGAAGTAGTCGAAGCCAATGGGAGGATTGAGGTAAAGGGACCCTATCACAGTCGGTGACAGGCGCGAGTCCGAGATTGTTGCCAGCTGATGCTTCTCGTTGTCGATTGCGGTGACAATCGACCCGACCCCCAGCGGCGGCTGATGGTAGAAGAGGAAATCTCCCGGTTTGAGGTCCTGCCACTCTGGATGGATGGTGTAGTGGTTGTGGATGTCGAATGTGCACAGGCGCTCCAGTTTCTCGAAGCTGTACCATCCTGCTCGGTCCTGTCCCATCTGCTTGATGTGCTGCCACACGAGCTCGGCAGGCGCATCGATGTCGATTGCCGCGCCACCGCCATCGAGGACGGGCTCAGATTCATTCGCAAAGGCATCTTCTCCGAGTATGACTGTGTGTCGATCTGAGTCGGTGAGCATGTAACGGCTTGCGTATGCCGACGCCGCTCCAAGTGCTGCACCCCCGAGTGCGGCAACAACGGCTAGCCCGCTCGATCCCGACTTCCCACCTGATTTGGCTGCCATGGGCATCGCCTTCTTTCTGCTATGCGAAGTCCTAGCGTTGCATTAGAATCTCCGCTTCTCGTTTGCTTCTCATCAATAAGAGTCTAACGTCGCATGGGGGCCTTCAAAGCCGAAAATAGACACTTTTTTTGAAATTTAACAGTGCCACCGAAGTACTGCAACGGATGAAGAATTGACATTGATATTTCCATTTTTTGAACCTAGTGTCGAAGTTGAGTTTTCAGGTTACGGGTTCTCGCCGAATAAAAATTAAACGTTGATGGCGAGCAGTACAAAAGCGGTACTAGGGTATTTCGGATTCCACCCGTTCATCTGACTGTGTTATCTGGGGTTGGGGGATTGTAGTAATTGCAGCCGTTGAACGTTTCCAAAATTTCGCGTTCAAGGAAGCGTGTGGACGCACTGGATGGGATCAGAGTGCTCGCTATCCTCGGCGTTATCATCTATCACTTCAATGCTTCTCTTCTGCCCGGTGGATTCCTCGGTGTGACCGTGTTCTTCGTGCTCTCCGGATATCTCATCACCGGGGGGCTCTGCGCTCAGCTTTCCAAGAACGGGAGAATCGGGTACAAGAGATATTTCTTCAAGAGGGTGCGGAGGCTCTGGCCCACCATGCTCACCGTGGTGGTGGTAATCGCGTTGCTGACCGCGATCTTCTCCCCTACGCTGCTCGAGAAGATGCGTCCCGATGCAATCCCATCGCTTCTGTTCGCAGAGAACTGGTGGAAGGTCTTCTCCCATCAATCCTATTTCGCGGCGGCGGGTCTCCCATCTCCTCTAACCCATTTCTGGTTTCTCGGCGTGCTGTTCCAGTTCTATCTGGTCTGGCCGCTGATCATGTGGGGAGTCTGGAAGCTGGCGCCATCCAAGAGGGTCCTTCGCAGGGTCTCTCTCGGCCTTCTCGTGGCCTCCTTCGTGCTGATGGTTCTCCTGTACGATCCCGAAGTCGACGTGAGCAGAATCTATTACGGCACCGACACCAGGCTCGCGGAACTCATGGTCGGAGCCTATTTGGCGTTTCTGGTCCCAATATCCGGGATGAAGCCGTTGGGAGCAAACGACGGGAGTACTTCCAGCAAGCTTCACTCCGTGCGACTGGCTGTAAGAAACCATGTCATATCCGACATAATCGGGATAGCTGGGATTGTGGCTATTGTTGTGATGGCCTTTATGCTCAACGGTTTCTCCCAGTTCCTCTATCGAGGCGGACTGCTGCTGGTTGCGGTTCTCACGGCCTTGGTGGTGCTGGCGGTCGTCAACCCCAAGAGCCTGCTGGGCAAGGTCTTGGGTGCCAAGCCTATGCAGATTGCAGGTTCCAGGTCGTACGCGCTGTACATGTGGCACTATCCGCTTCTTTTGATCATGAATCCTGCGAACCGCACCACGGAGCTGCCGTGGTGGGGCTATGTTCTGGAAGTTGCCGCGATAATAGTGGCCGCTGAGCTCAACTATCGTTTGGTCGAGAAGCACACCGGAGAAGGTCAAATTGGAAGAGCCTTGCGCGCGGTTCGTAGGGGGAAGGCACCTCTCCGACGCGTCATTTCGCCATACAAATCCGTTTCCTATGCTGTGGGGATTGCCACTATTGCCGCGATTGTCGTGCTGGTTTTGGGGCCCGTCGGTTACGCCGGGCAGGAGTTTGGTCAAGAAGCTTTGCAGAGCGGTACGAGCTCGACCAGCTCGGTGCAGGAAACCGATTCAAGTGGCTCGAATACTGCGGATGAATCCCAGACCAACGAGGCGGAAACGTTATCCAATTTGGGCAATGCCATATTGAGGAGCAGGTACGAAGTCGATCCTAAAACAGGGGCAACCGACATCAAGGTTCTCCTGATAGGTGATTCTGTTCCGCTGGGCACTCAGGACATATTCTCCGACATCTTTCCCAAGGGGAAGCTCGATGCGGAGGTCGGGCGTCAGGTCTCAGAGGGGTCCGAGCGTTGCAAGGCCGACCTTGCCGACTATGATCCGGACGTCGTGGTCTATGCCCTCGGTGCTAATGGCGTGGCGGACGAGGAAGACGTGATGGAAAACATCGAAGCCGCTGGAAACAGGCCTGTCTATCTGGTGAACGTGCGTGTTCCGCAATCTCAGCAAGACATCAACAACGATCTGTACAAGAAGATCGCGGACGAGAATGACAATGTCTATCTCATAGACTGGTATGGCGACAGCAAGGGGCATGACGATTGGTTCTGGGATGACGGGACCCATCTGCGTCCAGAGGGAGCCAAGGCGTACCTGCTGATGATAAGGAAAGCCCTGTTGGGGGAGTAGAAGGTCTTCGCGGGGCGGGCCTTGTGACCCGCCCCGTTCTCTCTCGTTGAGTTCTTCGGCCTGCAAGCAAGATTCTCTAGGCGAGCTCTTGAAATAACGTTCGCCACGCCCAGCATCAATCCTTCTTGGGATCTCGATTTCCCAACGCCGCAGCAGACGCTTCCACCAGTTTCCCGATGACTTCTAGGACTATCTTCCTCATTTCCGGATTCAAGTTCGAGAGGTATTCCAGTCTGGACTTCACGTCGCCGGGACCAATGTCCAGCATCTTCTCGTCCCCGGCACCCAGCATCCCGAACAACGATTCCGTGAACACCACCATTTCCCGATGGTCCATCTTCGATACCCACGTGCTTATCGTGTTCTTGAAGAGCTTTGAGAAATCCGAGGTGTCATCCAACGTCTCGAAATCTCCATCCCTCACGACCCAAGAGTACGCATCATGTTGATAGAATCCTGAGGATGTCGACTTGACTATCGTGTATTCCATGCAAGTCTCCAGAAGCATCCCAACTGCAGAGTCTCCGGGCACGACTTTCGTGACGATGTTCGACAGGCTGGGGATTCCGGTCTTTTCCAAGACTTCCTGGGTAAATCCCGGACCGTCGAAGTCGAAAACCTGCTCAATCCGCCCGAAGGTGCTCTTCTCGCATGTAGCTGCGGCGTAGACGGCGAGATTTCCTCCCTTGGAGTGGCCGCCTACATAGATCGGCCCCTTGGTGTTCCGCGCGATGTGGTCGAGGTAATCTCGGGCGGCGCCTTGAGATGGAATCTGGTCGCAGAAGGCCAGCATGAAGTCCTCTTTCCACCCAACGACCGTTGAATCGGTTCCCCGGAAAGACACAAATAGGGAATCGTCTGGCAAGAGGAACGTCGTTGCGGAGAACTGCTCGTCATTCTTCGCGCTGAAGGTGTCGGTGTGGTTGACGATCCTCAAGCCCTTCCACCTTGGTGAGACCATCATGTTGGTCATGAGCGAGAGCTTTCGGTCGCGTTCGAAATCGACATCGATGATCTTGGGGAGGTCGTCGATGGTGCACAGGTTCCGCAGGTTTGGTGCGTCCTCGAACTCCACTTCCTTTCCGAGTCCCACGCCGTCCAACCGGTCGAACTTCATATAGGAAAGTGCTGCGAGGATGAGGGCGTCTACCGTGTTGAGCGGATTTTCATCGAAAGAGGTTTTCTCATCTCTCGCGTATTCCACGATTCCGTGGTCGTTTCCGAGGATGAGGCGCTGCAGGTCGGCTATTGGCCCCTCTTCGTCGTTCTCGTCTTTCTCGAGTGTTGAAAGCCCGGTCTCTTTCACATCGGATTCTCCGACGGCCTCCTTGCTTGTGCCGTCGATGCCACTCTTGTCGTTGGCGCCGTCATTTTCCGAGGACCTTCCGATGAAAATCCAATTTGGCTTGTGCTCATCGTTCTTGGAGTTCTCTTCTTTGTCTTGAGGTTCACCTGAGTCCTTTGAATCGAATACGGGAATCTTGAAGTCTGGCATCTGGGCCTCCTGCTCTGAGGTCGTCGTCACATGAAGAGGATACCCCAAGAAGAGGTTCTGAAAGTGTAATGAAACCCGTGTGCCGTATCCGTTGAGGGTTCCAAACGCCCCTTGCGGTGACTGGTCGAGCTCTCATGGTAACGTGCTCGTTCATTTCCCAATCGGCAAGCTGAAAACAATCTATACATGCAGCCGTAACTGCAATACTAAGGGATATATGCAAAAATAACTGAATTTTATTCAAAACATCTGTTCATTCGCATTATGAATTGACAGGAATCTATTATTCGCAAAGTGTTTCTAAAATAGTGCATAATCGCAGTTAAGGCCCCAAATCCGCCTTCCGGAACTTGTTTCAGATTGAGGTATCCCCCGTATGTTAGAATCGAGTCCTGTTCGGGTTTAATCTGCATAGAAATGGGAAAGGAATCGATTATGAAGCTCAAGAAGCTGGTCGTAGTCGCAGTTGCCTGCGCTATGGCTGCATCGCTGGCTCTCGTGGGGTGCGGGAGCAGTGGCAGTTCTTCCAGTGACAGTTCCTCGGCATCCTACTCGCTAGTCAATGAGGGTCAGCTGACCGTCGCAACCTCTCCGGACTTCCCGCCGTTCGAGAATCTCGACACGACTGCCGGAGAAGGCGCCGACCAATACGTCGGCCTCGACATGGACATCGCTAGGGCAGTCGCCGACAAGCTCGGTCTCGAGTTCAACCCCGTAACCATCCAGTTCGACGGCATTATCCCAGCAATCGTCTCCGGTGGGCAGGCGGACATCGCGATTTCCGGAATCACGATTTCCCCAGACCGCGAGGAGCAGGTCGACTTCTCCGATCCGTATTATGTCGACGACCTCTCGATCGTCGTCATGAACAGCAGCAGCTCCACTGAGGACAGCATCGACTCCGACCTCAACGCATCGGACGTCACCATCGCAGTTCAGAGCGGCACCACTGCCGAGAGCTACGCCAAGGAGAATTATCCCAACGCAACCGCCTCCGCATATGGCAATGCCAACGACACCTTTGCCGCCCTTCAGGCCGGTCAGGTGGATGCGGTCATCACAAACAAGGCAGTTGGCGAGAACATGCTCCAGTCCTACACCGACTGCAAGGTCGTGAAGTCCATCGCCACCGGCGAGGAGTATGGCATCGCGGTTTCCAAGGACAATCCCCAGCTGCTCGAGGCAGTAAACCAGGCTCTGTCCGAACTCCAGCAGGACGGCACCATCGACGAGCTCACTCAGAAATGGATGAGCTAGCCTAGCCCAGATACAACTTTGGCCCTCTGCGCACGAGACTGAACAGCCTTGAGCTCAGAGGGCCATATCGTCTCCGGTTACAGGTGGCAAGTCGACGGAAAGCAGGTCTCGGTTCCAATGCAATCGAGCTCTGACAGCTACGTGTTATCACGAGGCACGTCAATGATGTTTCCCGCGCCGGGAGGAGAACGTTTTCAAATGCAAAACAGCGCCAGCAGGTTCAAATCGAAGTTCGCCTTGCTGATGGTCCTGTTGCTCGTGGCCACATTGTTCACGATGGCAACGCCAATCGAGAGCTATGCCCTCGAGACCGTCAAGTGCACAGCAAAGGTCAATTCCGACAAGGGCAACGATGTGATGGGCGCCACCAACACGCGTGTCACCTGGGAGGTCCAGTCAGATGAGACCGAGTCTCTCATGGGCCTTTCCATCACATTCCCCGAGGGCACCACATTCTCGACCGAAGATGTGAAGGTCACGATGCTGACCGGCTCCGACCTCATGACGAGGAACACGATTGACGCGACGGTAGTACAAGATGGCCAGACCATCAGCATGACATTCCCCGAGGCCTCCGAAGCCGGAGCGTATTTCAGGGTCGAGATCTACGATGTGTTCTTCCCCGGTGACGGTGGGGAAATGGCCTTCACGGGCACCTATACGCTTGCAGATGGAAGCGTCCATCAGATAAATGACATCCCGTCGATCACCGTCACTGGAATTTCTGCTGCAGAGCAGTTCAGCAATTACCTCGCGGAACAGGACTGGGTCAAGGCCTGGAACTCCGTGAAGTTCCTCCACATGTTCCTCGACCCCACCATTCTCGTCACGAGTTTCCCAGTCGTGTTCAACGGTTTCCTGATGGCAATCGCCGTCGTGGCCGTGTCGTTCCCGCTGGCAATTCCGTTTGGCCTGCTTCTGGCACTGATGCGGATCTCCAAGCACAAGGTGCTCCGTGGCATCGCCACTTTATACGTCAACATCGTCCGTGGAACGCCTCTCTTCTTGCAGATCTACATCGCGTTCTTCGGTCTTCCCCTGGCCGGCATTCAAATTCCGGATTTCCCACTCGGAGTCATCGTGCTGGCGATGAACTCCTGCGCCTATCAGTGCGAGATCATCCGAGCGGGAATTCAGTCGATACCCAAGGGGCAGTCCGAGGCTGCCCGCTCGCTTGGCATGAACGGGTTCCAGACGATGGTCTACGTGATCATCCCGCAGACGATACGTCGAATCCTCCCAACCATGACCAACGAGTTCATCCTGCTCTACAAGGACACATCGATGCTAGCCGCCGTGGGAGTCATGGAAGTGGTCATGTACGCGAAGACGATCGTTGCCGCAACGGGTTCGATCACCCCTTACATCGTGGCAGCATGCTTCTACCTCATAATCACTCTTCCGCTTGCCAAGATCGTTGGGAACTTCGAGAAGAAGCTCGCCGGCAAGGATACTGGAAATACCAAGAAGAACAACAAGAAGCGCTCCCGCAACAGCTTTGGCAGCAAGGATGCCGCACATGTCGACGATGGGCTGCTTTCCTCCGATGAAAATGAAGATTTTGGAATTACCCCAGAGCAGGGCTCGAGTTTGTAGAGGTGTGATAAATGGCTGAGAACGATCCGGTTATCCGCATAGAAGACCTCCACAAGAACTTCGACGACCTCGTGGTGCTGCGGGGCGTGAGCCTCGATGTTCACAAGGGAGAGGTCGTTGTCATCCTCGGGCCCTCTGGATCTGGCAAGTCCACGATGCTCCGCTGCATAAACAGGTTGGAGGAGCCGACGAGCGGGCACATTTGGTTCGAGGACACGGAGATCACCGCCAAGGACACCGACATCAACGCCGTCAGGGCGCGGTTGGGGATGGTATTCCAGAGCTTCAACCTCTTCCCGCATCTCACCGCCCGCAAGAACGTTGCGTTGGCGCAGGTAAAGGTGCTGAAGCGCTCCAAGGAGGAGGCAGACAAGATAGCCGTGAAGGAGCTCGAGCGAGTGGGCTTGGGCGATCGCATCGACTATCTGCCGAGCCAGCTCTCGGGTGGTCAGCAGCAGCGTGTGGCAATCGCACGTGCCCTTGCAATGGATCCTCATGTGATGCTCTTCGACGAGGCCACGTCGGCACTCGACCCCGAGCTCGTGCGCGGTGTGCTCGGAGTCATGAAGGAGCTCGCCGACGGTGGGATGACGATGATTGTCGTCACGCACGAGATGGGATTTGCCCGCGAGGTCGCCGACAGGGTAGTGTTCATGGACGGCGGCGTGATTGTGGAACAGGGAACCCCAGACGAGGTGTTCGACCATCCCAAGTCTCAGCGCACGAAGGACTTCCTCGGAGATATTTCCGAGGTCGATTAAGGGGCGCGAGGCTACCTCGCAACTAATAGAGAGCAGAGCAACCTCACAACTTTAAAGAGTGGGGCCACCTCACAACTTCATAGTCAGAGAAAACGGGAGACAGGGCTGATGCTGCCCGGTCTCCCGTTTCGTTTTCATGTCGGTCTCGTTGAATGTCGGCCCAGCGCGCAGGAAGCCATGTTCGCGAGAGGTTTCCAAACTTCGAAGCCTGAATCCCGTGCTTTGATACCCAAACTCCGGGTTTCTACGCCCTACACGGTGACCTTTTCCCTCGTCTGGATGTCGTAGTGCTGCCCATCGTCGTCGACAAGCGTGTTCGTGTCCTCATCGAAGGCGTAGAGCGTCCACATGTCGAAGCGCTTCCCGGTCTTGCGGTCGATGAGCCAGCCGGTCTCCTCCTCGTAGTCCAGGCCTTTCTCGTCCCTGCCGTGATGGAAGGCGTCGATCTCGTCCTGGCGGGGCGAGGGCACCTTCTTGTACCAGCTGAAGTTGCCGTCTCTCGCAATCGTCTCGCCGGGGAGCTCGTCTCCCTCCTTGTAGGGGTAGATCTTGCAGATCATGCTCTTGATAGCCGAGCCCACGGCTCCCTGACCGGTCTCGAATGCCTTCGTGCAGTTGTTGGGGTTGCAGTCGAACGTGCGGAACAGGTCGGGCTCGGCGCCGTTCTTCTCTGGGAACCACCAAGCGTGCTCGGCGTGGACGGTGTTCTCCTTCAATCCCGGGAAGAACTTCGCAATCTGCCTGAACCTGCCGTGGTCGTTCTCAATCCACACCCATTCTCCCTCGTGGATTCCATATTTCTCGGCGGTCTTGGGGTTGATCAGTAGCTTCGGCACAGGATGCAGCTCGCGCATCGTGGGCAGCTGCCTGTGCTCGGAGTGGAAGAACTCGAACGACCTTCCCCCGCAGGTGAGGATCAACGGGTATTCCTCTGTGAGCTCTGGGGTCGAGATCGGGCTCTCGGGTGGCTCGGTGTGGAACGGCGTCTTGCGGAGCCCCCAATACTCGTAGAGCGTGGGTGCCAGCTCGATCTTTCCGGAAGGAGTTCCGTAACCTGGGGTCCCATCGGGTTTGAACATTCCCTTCTCGGCCTTGTTGTAGGTGTCGTTGAACTCGTCGTATGCATGACCGCACATTTCCGGGTTCTTGACGAGTTCCTCCCAGGTGGGCTTGAACTTCGTCTTGCCCTTGTTGACTGCCCCGCCCTTGTCGGTCGCGTCGGTCGTGGCCGAGAACGACCCGGTTCCGTCGTGCAGGTACCAGTTGAGCCAGTCGATGTCGGTGTCCCACCTGTCGAACACTTCGGGAACCAGCCTGTGCCCGAGGTCGAGGATTATCTGCTCGTCGGATTTGGCTTCATAGTATTGCGTCACCTTCACCATCGCGCGGGCGGGTGTCCACCAAGTACGTGCGGAGTTTCGCTCCGGGCTCATTGCCACGGGAAGTATGATGTCCGCCAGTGCCACGGAGGTCGGGGTGATGTACGGGTCTGCGTTCACGATGAACGGGATCCGCTTCATCGCGGCAAGCTCACGGGGTGCGTCCATGCCCGGGCATGCCAGGGTATTCGACGACTCTATCCACATCATCTTTATCGGGTAGGGGAAGTCGTCCTCTATTGCCTGCATGATCCCATCGGAGCAAGCGTGTGCGACGAAGTCGGCACCCTCGGTTCCGAGGGCGTATCGAGCGTTGAGCTTCTTCGCCCTCCACTCCGGGGGAGTGAAGTTTTCTCCAGAGGCATATCCGGCGTTGATCTCGAAGGCATTGTGCACGAGCACGTCACCACCGGGCACGTCGACGTTTCCGCAGATCGCCATCAGGTCGCAACCTGCGAGTGCGAGTGCCATTGCGGAGAGTTGTTGGTCGAACGCGAGTCCCCATTGGATTGCCCCGGGCTTTGCCGAAGCGTAGAGCCTAGTGGCACCGCGTATGTCCTCTGCATCGAGGTCGCAGATCTCCGCTGCCCACTCCGGGGTCATGTCCTTCATCGCCTCGCGCAGCTCGTCAAAGCCGTTACACCATTTATCTACGAACTCGTGGTCGTAGAGGTCTTCCTCGATGATCGTGTGGATCATGGCACAACCCAGTGCCGCATCGGTGCCGGGGCGAATCTGCAGCCAGTACTCGGCACGTGCGCCCCACCATGTGAGCCTAGGGTCGATCGAGATGATCTTCGTTCCCATCTGCACGCACTGCACCAGCCAATGACCCACGAACCCGTCGGCGTTGGAGGCAAGGGGCTCGTTTCCCCAGACGATCAGCACCTCTGGGTTGGTCCATTCCGGGTTGAGATAGCGGTCGGGATGCGTCTGCGAAGCATCGACGATCGGGAAGTCCCCAAAGGGTGCAATGGCACCGCAAACCCTCGGCATGTAGCAGGCGAATCCGGTGAAGCCGTATGTGGAGATGTTCGGGGTCTTGAGAACTACCTGCCCGAAGAACGGCACCTGCCAGTTGATGTTTCGACCCGTGCCGTGCACGCAGACTATCGCGTTCCCACCGTCTGTTTTCCAGATCTCGCGGACCTTCTCCTCGATGATGTCATATGCCTCGTCCCACGAGATGCGCTCCCATTTGTTCTCGCCACGCTCTCCGGCACGCTTCATCGGGTACTTCAACCTCATCGGGTTGTTGACAGACTCTGCAAGCGTCAGGCACTTGATGCAGAGCTTCCCGTTTGTGCAGGGGTCGAGGGGGTCGCCCTCGACGCGCTCGAGCTTGCCGTCCTTTGTGTAGAGCAGGACGCCGCAAGATGTGTGGCATCCAGGAGGGGAGTAGTGGTAGGTGCGCGTTACCGTGTAACCGTCCTCCTCCCATTGCCACTCACCCTCGTGATAGGCCTTGCGGTCTATGTTGTCCAAGAATTCCTTATAATCTGCCATCTCTGATTCCCCCTGATAGTGGCGACGCCTGAATCGAACGCGTCCCTAGCGCGTTAGCAGGGCCCAACGCGACTTGCCGTCCATCTTCTTGGCGAGGTCCTCGACCTCTCCGTAGTACATGCACCATGCCTGGCAATGCTGGACGCACATGGGCATCTTCCCCTTTGCGGTGCGAGCCGCGCACATGTCGCATGCCTTGGTTATGGCGGGGAGGTACACCCACTCCCACTTGCCCTCGAAGGGGCCCTCTTCATATTTGAAGGGTCCTATCTCGTTGATCTTGATTCCGTATTCTCCTTCTGAGAGGCCCTTCTCGTTCTTGCACGCCACTTCGCACGAGTGGCAGCCAGTGCAGAACTCGTAGTTGATCAGCAGACCTTTCATTTCCCGTCCTCCAAACCTCTTTCCCAGATTGTGCAAAATTTGAAACATTAAAAATGCACACGAAAAGTATAGAGGTATTTGAATTGGTTGGGCGAGAGATGCGGACCCGATTGATGCACCACCATGAGATATCTGTACAGTTTGCTGAACGCTTTGCGGCTGCTGGGGGATTGCCAGCCTGAGGGACAGGCAAGACGACACCCGAGGTCACGCCGGCGTGCACCCAAAAGTCCGCCTAAACGAGATAGTCGTCGGCGACCCCAGAAGCCCCGCTCTCTATGCAGATGAGCTCAATCGACCTCTTCCCATGGTTGCCAAGTTCGTGTGGTATTCCCGGCTTGTAGGATATCTGCTGCCCGGCCTTTAGGTTGAGGGTCCCCCTGGAATCCTCGAACGTTGCCGTGCCCTCCAGGACAGTCCAGCTCTCGGAGACCGACTTGCGCGAGTAGTTGCCGGTGGAATGGCCCGACCTCATGGTGACGAGCTTGACCCTCGTGTGCTTACCAGAATATATTAGAGTGCCGGTTCCCCAGGAATGCTGTGTTACCGAAGACGTGGCCACTTCGCGGGCTCCTGCCTCCACCAACGACGGGACAACCTCGTCGAGGGAATCCAGCGCCTCTTTCGAGGCCACGAGCACGGAGTCCCTGGTGTTGACGACAAGCAGGTCCTCGCAGCCGAGCGTAACTGTGAGCCTGTCGTCATCGTAGACGGTGGTGTTCTCGGAATCGATTGCGAAGCCCCTGCCCATGATCCTGTTGCCGCTCTCGTCCGATTCGATGAAATCATCGATGCTCTTGAGCGATGTTACCGTGGAAAGTCCCATCCCGGTTGGAATCACGGCCGAATCGCCTGCACCTTCCAGGACTGCCTCCTCGAACGACTTGACCGGGAGCGATTCTATTAGTTTCTCGGCGTCCTTCGAATGCCATCTACCCTGGTCTATTGAGGAAATGAACGAGGCGGTCTCGGCAATGCGGTCCAGGTCCTGGCTGTCGGGGGATGAAGAGTGCTTTGCCACATAGACCAGCTTTGCAAGTGCTGTGGAAGCGCGGACAACCATGATTCCAGTCGACCACAGAAGTCCAATGGAGGTGTACCTCTTGGCCTGAGGGGGAAGGGGCTTGTGATAGTAGGAGGAGAGCTCCCTTGCCCCGACGATTCCCCTGATGCTTCCGGCTGGGCGTATGAAGCTGTGAGGGGAGTTGCTGTCCTGGGAATCAACTCCGATGATCGCGACCCTGTCTTCTGCTGCCACCCTGTAGGCGCGGCTCAGGGCCTGCTCCCATCTGTCCTCGGTTTGCAGCTCGATGTGCGATGGGGCGATCACCATGTAGGAGTCCGGGTTCCTCCGCTTGAGCATGGCGGCGGCAAGTGCCACGGAGAAGGCCGTTCCCCTGGGATATGGTTCTACGAGGATTTCATACTCGCCCTTTTTCAAGAGCCCGCTCGCTTGGATGCTCTTCTCGATCTGATCTGCCGCAGCCGATGGGCACATGAATGTCATCGGGCGCTCAACGTAATTCTTAAGAACCCTGATCATCGACCAGAGCAGGCATTCTTCCTCATCTGGGAGCACGAGCGTTTCTCTTGGGGAATTCAATCTCGTGAGAGGCCAGAGCTCCCTGCCCTCCTGTCCGCAGAGGACAACAGCATGCAGATATGGAAAGAGGCTGCTCTCCATGATTGCTGGGGATTCTCTCCTATTCAGGAAACGATGGTGCCCCCAACGGGAATCGAACCCGTGTTTGCGCCTTGAAAGGGCGCCGTCCTGGCCGCTAGACGATGGGGACGATGGCAGCGTGCTTTTGCGCTCGACTACCTTGCGTGCCGTGGCAACGCTAGGTAATTATCTCCAACAATTCATTGGCGTGCAAGTTAGCTTGCACCTGAGTGCCCAATTAATCCGCGAATGCCGTGGCTTCCAGCGCAATTCAGGCAGTCTTGTCAATCATTTGCATCTTCAATGAGCATCAGATGGACTTCTTCGGAGCATGGTTTCCCTCACCGTGAGTATTGCATGTATCACCGACATTGTTCATTGCCGCTTTTCGCGATAGAAACCTTTGGTTTAATGTATATCTCCGTTGTTGTGTTAGCGATTACGCATTTGATAGTAAAGACTGTCATTTGCTAAGTTATACTTTATTAAATTACACAATGTCCCAGGGACGGACGAGTTTGGAGAGAGCTGCGGCGTCCCGAGAAGAAAGGGGAAGTTGAGAGAGATGGCAGAAGAGACAAAGGAGCTCACTGGACGCGTTTTCGATATCCAGGGTTTTTCCGTTCAGGATGGTCCCGGAATCCGCATTACGGTGTTCTTCAAGGGTTGTCCGCTGAAGTGCCTGTGGTGCCATAGCCCCGAGTCCCAGAGGTTCGAGTCCGAGATCAACATGCTCCAGACCAAGTGCGTTGGATGCTGCCGCTGCGTGCAGGCTTGCCCCACCGGCTCGCGCACCGTCAAGCAGGTCGGCACGAAGGACGACGGATCTCCTGAGCTCAAGTTCGACATCAACCTCGAGACCTGCACCAGGTGCGGCAAGTGCATCGACGCCTGCCTCACCCAGGCGCTCTATTGGTGCGGCGAGGATATGACCGTCGAGGACATCATGAAGAAGGTCCGTCGCGACAAGCCGTTCTTCGACAAGTCCGGCGGCGGCGTCACCGTGTCCGGCGGAGAGTGCCTGATGCAGCCAGACTTCATGGCGGCATTCCTCAAGCAGTGCAAGGAGGAGGGCGTCAACACCGCAGTCGATACCTGCGGATACGTCCCGTGGGAGAACATCGAGAAGGTGCTTCCCTATTCCGACCTGTTCCTCTATGACATCAAGCACATGGACAGCGCAGAGCACAAGAGGCTGACCGGTGTTCCCAACGAGCTCATCCTCGAGAACGCCAAGAAGATCGCTGAGAACGGCGGCAGGTTCCACATCAGGATCCCGCTGATCACCGGCTGCAACGATTCCGTGGAAAACATCGAGGCCACCCGCGACTTCCTGCTGACCATCAAGGATGCAGTCGATCTCGTGCAGGTTCTTCCATATCACAAGCTCGGCACCGTCAAGTGGGAGCGCCTCTATTGGAAGGACGAGGCCACGGACTTCGAGACCGAGCCGCCTTCGGACGAAGAGGTCGAGGCCCGCAGCCAGATTTTCCGCGACGCTGGATTCGAGGTCATAATCCACTAGTTCGTTGCTTGAGTTCTAGGGTTTTAGGCGATTTTGATTTCGCTATTTCCAGGGATGAAAATGACGTGCGGCTGCGAGGTCGCACGTCATTTCCGTCTGATAACCGCTCCCGCAGCGTTTTAAGTTTGACCCCTTGACCGCAATTTCACTAATGATAGAATCGACTAGTCTGGTCGGGTAGCTCAGTCGGTAGAGCAGGGGACTGAAAATCCCCGTGTCAGCGGTTCGATTCCGTTCCCGACCACCACCGAGCATGCACCGCCCAATCTGATAGCTTTCAGGTTGGGCGGTTTTCTATTTTCGAAGGTGCGTTGCGGCTATTGTCAACAGTTCATTCTTCCACATAATCTTCAAAACAAGTTGTAGCTACCAAACTTTAGCAACTAAACAAATGTAAGCCCTGACAAGAGTAAATTTGTATATTTCAATTACATTTAAATTTAAGTTGTCTACAATTTCCCTGGCGGAGGATCTAGATGCAGAAAGGAGATTGTATGACTGCTACCGCACCTGTATTCAATGCGAAGAAAGCATGGTTGGTTACCATAATTTCCATCCTCTCTTCCATTGGCTATGGACTTGGAATGTACAGTGGCATGACGACGCTGATGTTGAAGTTGGTATATTTCAACATCGACTTCACCACCAACGGAGTCATCACTGGTGTTATTGGCCTCACGGCTCTTATTTCCGGTATACCTGCCGGAATCATCGTTGGAAAGATTGGTCCTAGGAAGCTATGCCTGTTGTGCTTGGGTCTCGGCCTAATCGGCGGCACTGGTGGCTTGGCCATGCTGCTCATCTTCGGTCGTGCAACCAACTTCCTGATCTTCAGCCTTTGGGGAATCTTCGGAATGCTGGCATGGGGTGCCGTTTCGATTGCAGGAACGATAATGACCACGTCGTGGTTCCCGCCTCAGAAGAGGCCCCTGCCGATGGGCTGCGCGGGACTCTTCGTCCCACTGGCGCTGTTGATCATCCTCTTGGTCTCCTCGCCGCTCATTTCCCTGGGTTCCACCGAGGGTTACACCCAGGAAGAGCTGGCCATGACGTTTGGCCAGAGCCCTGACGGCTTCGTGATCATCACGATATTCTGCTGGGTTTACAGCTTGGTGTTCTTCATCCTGTCCTTCATATTCGTGAGGGAGCCAAAGCCTGAGAACAGCTTCCTCGGAGTCAACGCTGCAGGCGCCGAGGCAGGCGAGCAAGCTCACGATTACAACGAGGGAAGGAATATTGACGGATTCAAGAATTTCGGAATCTGGCTCATCGTTATCGTCTACATGTGCTACACGTGGGGCTCTTCGACCTACGCTACTTATTGGCCGACCTACATCGAGTCCGACCCATCACTCGGAGGATTCAGCGTGGCGCCCGCGACTGCGAACATGATGTCCACGGCTGTGTCCTACTCGATGATTGCAGTATCGTTGATAGTTGGATTCATCCTGACCAAGATCAAGATGAGCAAGTGGACGCCGATTGTCCTCGCCGTGACGATCATGATCGCGTTCAACTCGTTCTTCATGTTCAACCAGCCAGGCACATGGTTCTTCGTGATCTATCTGGTCATCTATGGCTGCTCTCAGGAGCTGTATCCATGCATGGCATTGACATTGATGCCAGAGATGACAAATTCCTCCAAGGAACTTGGCGTCGGAATGGGCCTCGTATCCTTCTGCACCAACCTCATAGGAACCGTTGCATCTTCTGTCAACGGCTACCTGCGTGACACCGCTGGAAACTACCATGCGCTCAATATCCCCCTGGATATCATCTGCGTGCTGGTTCTCATCTTCGGTATCACCCTCACGATTTACTGGAGCAAGCGTTGGAGGTATCTGAAGGCGAAAGCTGATGAGGCTGCCGCTGCAAGAGAGGCGGCCGCTGCCGGAGGAGCTGCCGAGCCAGCTGCTGAAGGGGCCGCCGGCGGTGCAGAGTAAGCAGCGCCGTCCGTTAAGTTAAGTCCTCGCCGATTTGTGGTGGGTGCCGTCCAAGAGCGCGGCACCCACCATTTTCTTCCATTGTTAATAAAGCGCGACACGCCTGGTTGACGTGCCGCGCTCTTGTCTGTTGCGATTCTGGCTAATCGCCTTCGTGCCATTTGACCTCGGGTCTCAATTCTCGACCCCGTAGCCTTCAGGCACTGTTGCCTAATCTTCGCGTGAAATTAGAAGTTGTTCTCCGTTCTGCTGATCAGGTCGTCCTGGCAACCCTTTGTGAGCTCCACGAAGTATGCTGAGAACCCTGCGATTCTCACAACGAGGTCTCTGTACTCGTCGGGGTCTGCCTGTGCGGCCTTCATAGTCTCGGATGAAACGACGTTGTACTGCACTTCCATTCCGCCCTGCTCGAGATAGGTCTTCGTCATGTCCCTGAGCTTCTCCATGCCAGAGTCGGTGGAGACCGCCGAGGGGTGGATGCGCAAGTTCAGTGCCATACCATCCATGAACTTGTTCTGGCCATAGCAGCACGCCGAGGAGAGCACAGCCGTTGGCCCGTTCTTGTCGCGCGATTGAACCGGCGATGCGCCGTCTGCAATCGGGCTTCCAGTAACTCGGCCATCGGGTGTGGCCCAGGTGGTCTCGCCCTGTGCTACGTGGTCTGCCGCACCATACAAACCTGCCCTGAAATATTTGGCACGCCCGATATGGCACTCTCCGCAAATCTTGTAGTAGGTGCTGGTCACCCATTCCATCATCTCGTCGGCATAAGGATCCGAGTTTCCAAAGTGCGGGACCTCGTTGATGATGCGGGCCTGCAGGTCCTCATGTCCTTCCCAGCCGGCAATCCATGCATCGTAGAACTCGCGTGTCGTGCATATCTTCTTGTCGAAGCACATGTAGCGGATCGCCGTTATGGAGTCGGCAACGGTGGCGAGCCCCACTGCAGTTCCTCCGAACGAGTTGTACTTGCAGCCTCCAGCAGAGCAGTCCTTTCCGTTTTCCATGCACCCTTCCATCGAAATCGACAGCGCGGGATGCGGCGAATAATGGCTCATGATGAGGTCGGCGTAGTTCTGCAGCGTGACATTGGATTTTAGGAAATGCTCTGCCAGCGTTGCCCAGGCCTGCTTGACCTCCTCTATAGAGTCCATCTCGTAGAGGTGCTTGGTGTGGATGCTGCACTGCTCTCCGTTGTACGGGTTCTTGCCATCGTTGATCGCCATGTTGAGAATCGTGGCATAGTGCATGTATCCACCTGGCGGGCTTACCCCGTTGCATCCAGCGTACTCGTTGCCCGATCCTGTGATTTCCTGGCATCCGATCACCGCGTAGTTGCGTGCATCGCGCAGCGAGAATCCCATTTCGCGAATCACGCCGGGGATGATCTGCTCGTCGTTCTGGAAAAGCGGAAGCCCACCGACCAGCTTGTTGACCTCTATGGCGCATTCCCAGAGCTTGTCTGGGGTGTTCTTGTTGACGCGCAGCGAGATTGTAGGGTCGTGGAGACCCAGGCGTCCCACGCTCTCGAGGGCCATGTAGGTCACCGGGTTGGTGGCGTCCATCCCGGTGTCTGGGTCCACCCCTCCAACGGTTGTGTGCAGGTAGGTGTTCCCGAGGCCCACGATCTTGGCGAGGTCGCCTTCTCCTCCAGACCAGAATCCGTTGACCTTGAGGAAGAAGCAGTCGCAGATTTCCTGCGCCTGGTCCATCGTGATGCGTCCCTCGGCGAGGTCGCGTTCGAGGTAGGGCCATGTGTACTGGTCAAACCTTCCGAAGGAACCGATGTCGGGAATGTAGTCGAACATCAAGCCCAGCATGTAGAGGATCGTCGCCTGGCATGCTTCCCAGAACGTGCGCACAGGATTCTCGGCAATCCAATGCAGGCTCTTGGACATCTGCTCAAGTTCGGCCTTGCGCGCCGGATCAGCTGTTTCCGCTGCTTTCTCCAGGCAGGCATCGCCGTACTTGTGGATCATGTTGATGTATCCTGTGGTGGTCTCCACGACGCTCGTGTAGAAGATGCCCTTCTGCATGTCGTCGCCCATCATGTTCATCTTGTGGGCATCGAGCCACTCCTGCGCGTCATCGCGGATCTTTCCATAGCCCAATGTCAGGATCTTCTGGAATCCCGGTGTGGTGTGGCCTGTTGGCAACATGATGATCGGCATCGTGGAACCTGTGGGGCTCACATCGCAGCGTCCCATCTCCTCGGTGCCATCCGGCATCCATGCAGCGGCAATTTCGGTGATCAGCTTGCCCTTCCAGAACGGTGTGATATCGAGGAGATAATCGTAATCTTCCTTTGTGATTCCAAGGCGGACCTCAGACCCTTCTGGATTCCGATAATACCCATCGTCGTACAAGGTCCAGTGACCGGACCCCACGAACATCTGGGGCGCATAGCCGGGGCCTTCCCACTCTGGGTTGATGGAATTGCCACAGAAGTTCGCAGCCATGTTGCCGACGAGAACCTCGAAGTCCTCTACGCGCTTCGGCATCTCCTCGCAAATCTTGCGAAACGTCTTCGCATGACGAAGCTGCGGTAGCATAGCCCCGCATTCTTCCCATGACTCCGTCATGATCTTCACCTTGCAGGCATCGAATATCACGAATCTATTCCGGACTGCCTGGTGCATTTCCTCGATGCGGGGAGTCACTGACCTGAAGGTATACATCGATGCTCCTTCCAGCTAACAAGTATCAAGTGTAAATAGTATAACGTGTTCAAAATTCTGGCCTTTCCTGAGAACTAGGCACATTGGGGGATGAAAAACTATTTCAAAACTGCTGGTAAATGGGCAAATTTTCAAACTCTTTCAATACTTTCATTCGTAAGTTTTTAGGCAAATGTCGAAATTTGCACAATTAGTTGTTCTTTGAAACACTTTGGAGTCAAAAATAATCGTATTTAATATTAAACGCGTTAAAACTGGAATATTATTCATCAATGTGGAGAATTTCCGATGTTTAACTTCAGGGTATTTTTCACATGAACGTCAGCAACTAATAACTATTGCAAAGGAAGAAGGTGACGGTAAATGACATCTACTGCCCCAGTGTTCAACGCGCGAAAAGCATGGACGGTCACGATTGTCTCCGTGCTCTCGGCGATAAGCTATGGTCTTGTCCTGTACAAGGCGATGACCACGCTTACTCTCATGCTCACGTATTTCAGCGTGGATTACACCACATAC
This sequence comes from Coriobacteriales bacterium, assembly GCA_050946255.1. Classification (GTDB taxonomy): domain Bacteria; phylum Actinomycetota; class Coriobacteriia; order Coriobacteriales; family CADBOM01; genus JBMNUL01. The sequence continues at coordinate 25,763 of JBMNUL010000012.1, forward strand.
GGCGTGATAACTGGAATCGTAGGTCTATTTGCCCTTGTATCTGGATTGCCGGCGGGAATCATCGTTGGAAAGATTGGCGCTAGAAACATGTTGGTTTCTTGCCTGGCGCTGAACTTCTTGGGAATGACGGTTCAGATTGCAATGTTGTTGCTGCTAGGGCGTTCGTGCAACTTCATCGCCTTCATGCTCTGGGGTATTCCCGGACAGCTGGCTTGGGGCGCGGTTTCCATTGGAGGAACGATTCTGACCACATCTTGGTTCCCACCTCAGAAGAGACCTCTGCCGATGGGCTGCGCGGGACTGTTTGCTCCGTTGTCCCTCCTTATCATCTTGCTTTGCTCCACCCCCATCATCTCCATGGCCTCGTCAGATGGTTACACGGCTGAGGAACTTGCAGCTTGCTTCGGGCAGAGTCCTGATGGCTTTGTCACTATTTCGGTGTTCATCTGGGGGTATTGTCTCCTGTTCCTGATATTGGCGTTCATATTCATCAAGTTGCCTTCTGCAGAGAACAGCTTCCTGGGCGTCAATGCGGCTTCAGAGCAAGCTGGGGCCAAGGGCCAGAGTTTCAACGAGGGGTCTTATGCCGAGGGCTTCAAGAATGTTGGTGCTTGGCTGATCGTGATCTTCTACATGCTCTACATGTGGGGCTCGATGAGCTATGCAACTTATTGGCCGACCTACATAGAGTCAGATCCAAGCGTTGGAGGATTCAACGTCGATCCTGGACAGGCGAATCTGATGTCGACCACAGTGTCATTCTCGATGATCGCAGTGTCGCTGATCGTGGGATTTGCCCTGACGAAGGTCAACAGGAAATGGTGGACATGGCTGGTCATTATCGTCACGGTCATGATCGCGTTCAACTCGTTCTTCATGTTCAACCAGCCTGCCACTTCGTTCTTCATCTTCTACTTGATAATCTATGGATGCTCGCAGGAGCTGTTCCCATGCGTGGCGTTGACGTTGTTACCGGAAATGGTGGATTCGCCGAAGGCTCTTGGCGTTGCTGTAGGACTCTATTCGAGCCTCATGAACGTCGCCGCTACAGTGTGCAATGCCACCAATGGTTACATCCACGACGCCAATCCGGATTTCCACGCACTTGGCATGCCGCTGATGATTGTCGGAGTACTGGTGCTCATCGTGGGCTTTGCGCTTGCATTCACCTGGAACAAGCGCTGGAAGTTCCTGCAGAAGCAAGCCGAGGAGATGGCAGCTGAGAACAACTAGGGCTTTCGGATTGATTCACTGGACCGAGACGGTTGAATAAGGTTGTGTCGCCTTGGTCTATCGCGCCGGTTGTCTAGATGATCGACGCAGATTGGAAGTAGAAATAGGGCGGTGCGTCTAATGGCGCATCGCCCTAATGTTTGGAGTTGCTTTTGTATTGGTGCGGTTACCGGTCAAGGCTAGGATTTTCGAGATGCAAGGTCAGCCGGATAGCGGACCCTTGCCAGGGGATTGCCGAAAACAAAGCTAGCGCAAGCAAGCTTTACACACCCAGCAGGTCGGCTGCCCTCGCGAGCTCTGCCGTCACGTCGAGACCCTGAGTGCAAACTGCCACACATGCACCGCACTTGATGCAATCCCTGGCCCCGACCCCGTCTTTCGTCGCGAACCCATATTGGAACTTCGCCGAATCCATGTCGTTGTAGACGAGGTAGTCGTTGCAGGCATCGAAGATCTCGGGAATCGGAATCTTCTGCGGGCAGACCGGAGCGCAATAGCGGCAACTCGTGCATTTGATCCTATCGATCTTCGAGATGAAATCCTGGACCTGAGAAATTGCCTGATGATCCTCGTCTGTGAACTCGAGGTCGTAGTTCTGGGTGATCTCGATGTTTTCCCTCATCTGCTCGATAGAGGACATCCCCGAGAGCACTGTGATGATCCCATCGAGCCCGGAGGCGAACCTGAGACCCCATGAGGCAAGTGGAGCACCGGGACGATGGCTCTCGAAAATCTGGACCGCTTCCTCAGGCAACCTGGTGAGCTTTCCGCCCTTCAGCGGCTCCATTATTACGATCGGCTTGTTGTGCTCCCGCGCGACCTCGTAGCATTTTCGGGATTCGACCACTGGGTCGTCCCAGTCAGCATAATTGATCTGGAGTTGCACGAACTCGGTTTCGGGATGCTTCTTGAGGATCCTGTTCAGCAGGTCGGCATGGCCGTGGTAGCTGAATCCAACGTGCTTGATCAGGCCCTCTTCCTTGCGCTCGTTCACGAAATTCCAGATATCGTACTCATCGAAAGCGGCGCTCTTGTGGACGTCGAGTCCATGAAGGAGGTAGAAGTCGAAGTACTCCGCGCCGGTTCTCCTTAGCGAGGTGTAGAACATCTGGCGCGCTTCCTCGGCAGATTTGGCTGACCAGGCTGGTAGCTTCGAGGCCAGTTCGAAGGATTCCCTCGGATGCCTTTCCACCAGAGCTTCCCTTGTGGCATCCTCCGAACCAATGTATCCATAGGCGGTATCGAAGTAAGAGAATCCATTATCGAGGAAGAGGTCGACCATCTCCTTGGTCTGCTCGATGTCGATGGGGTTATCCATCTTGCCGTCGACCCTGGGCAACCTCATAAGTCCAAATCCAAGCTTTGGAATGTCTTCTCCTAGGTAGGCCACTTTGCGATCCTTTCAAAAAAGTAATGAAACGAAAGCAATTGTAGCATGTTGAATTTCGATGTTATAGACATACAAGGAGCGTAGCTGGCAACTCGTTGCAGGCATGATTGATATATTTCAGTTTGAAAATGAAGAATTTTGAATGACAGCCGATAGCGAGATTATTGGTAGTGAAATCTTGCGAGGTGCAATAGGGGAGGGCCCGAGATTTCTCTCAGGTCCTCCACTTTGCTTAACTAGACTTCCGAGCCGAAAACGGCATCTTTCCTAGATGTTGAGCGCTGCCTGGAACCCTCCGTTGACGGCGGCACTGATGTTCCCGCCGACCTCCTTGGCGTCGCCGATGATGTAGACGTCGGTCTCGGGTGCGCTGTGGCGCAGCTCGTCGACCGTGTCCCAGCGCGGCTTGAGGCCCATCGCGTAGAGCACGTCGGTGCACTCGAACTCCACCGGGTTGCCGTCCTTGTCCTCGCAGAC
>JBMNUL010000013.1:0-27468 GCA_050946255.1 Coriobacteriales bacterium
CTCATCGACGGTTCCTATCACGAGGTCGACTCCTCCGAGGCGGCTTTCAAGATCGCCGGTTCAATGGCGGTCAAGGAGGCCCTCCGCAAGTCCGACCCAGTGCTGCTCGAGCCCTACATGGCAGTTGAGGTCGAGACTCCAGAGGAGTACATGGGCGACGTCATGGGCAACCTCTCATCCAGGAGGGGACATATCCAGGGCATGGAAGACCGCGCCAACGCCAAGGTCGTGAAGGCCGACGTTCCGCTGTCCGAGATGTTCGGATATGCAACCGACCTGCGTTCGTTCACCCAGGGACGCGCTTCGTACACGATGCAGTTCAAGTCGTACGAGCCGGTTCCCAAGAGCATCGCGGAGGAGATCGTCAGCAAGTCCGCCGCTGGAAGCAACTAAGTAAAGTCCCGGCGGACATGCTCCGCCCTGTGAAGATTCGAAGACGACTTCGAAAATTTTGGAGGTAATGAGAGTTGGCAAGCCAGAAGATCAGGATTCGACTCAAGGGATACGATCACGAGATCGTTGACAAGTCGACTCAGCTAATCGTCGAGACGGCAATCAAGACCGGCGCAAAGGTTTCGGGGCCGATCCCCCTGCCCACGGAGCGCAACATCTATTGCGTCATCCGTTCGCCACATGTCAACAAGGACAGCCGCGAGGAGTTCGAGATGCGCACCCACAAGCGCCTCATCGACATCCTCGAGCCAACACCGTCCACCGTTGATTCCATGATGCGCCTCGACTTGCCCGCTGGTGTTGACATCGAGATAAAGCTCTAAGTGGTTATAATGCGTGAGTTGCGCTTTTTTCACGCAATAACATATGCAGGGGTGGTCCGCTGAGGGCGGCACCAGGGTGGTGCCGTAGGGACTCATGACCACATGGAAGTTAGGTAAGAAATATGGGAAACATGATTTTGGGTCGGAAGCTCGGCATGACCCAGGTCTGGAACGATAACGACGAGGTCGTGCCCGTCACGGTCATCGCCGCCGGACCTTGCGTCGTGTCGCAGATCAAGACCAAGGAGACGGATGGCTACGAGGCCATCCAGATCGGCTTCGAGGAGCTTGCCCCGAAGCATGTGAACAAGCCCATGGAGGGGCATTTTGCCAAGGCCGGCGTAAAGCCGATGAGGATCCTCCGCGAGGTCAGGGTCGAAGATGCTTCCGCCCATGAGCTCGGAGAGGTCATCACCGTCGAGGCGTTCAACGACGTGGAGAAGGTCAATGTCACTGGCACTTCCAAGGGCAAGGGCTTTGCCGGCGTCATGAAGCGCCACGGTTTCGGTGGCGGCCCGGGTGGGCATGGCTCGCATTTTCACCGTGCTCCAGGTTCCGTTGGCCAGTGCGCATATCCGTCCCGCGTCTTCAAGGGTGTCAGGATGGCAGGCCATATGGGCAACGATCGCGTCACCGTTCGCAATCTCGAGGTCGTGCGCATCGATGCCGACCACAATGTGATCCTCGTCAAGGGCGCGGTACCAGGTGGAACCAATGGCCTGGTAATGGTCCGCGAGGCCAAGTAACACCGCAAGAGTCCGAAGAGGAGTAACTAGAACAATGGCTACTATAGAGATATACAACCAGAAGGGCGAGAAGATGGACGACGTGGAACTCTCCGATTCCGTCTTCGCAATCGAGCCCAACGTCTCCGTGATGCATCTGGTGGTACGCGCACAGCTTGCCGCCCGTCGTCAGGGAACGCATCAGACCAAGACCCGCGGCAAGGTGAGCGGCGGTGGAAGGAAGCCCTGGCGTCAGAAGGGAACAGGCCGCGCCCGTCAGGGTTCGACTCGCGCTCCGCAATGGGTCGGCGGTGGAACCGTTTTCGGTCCTCATCCCCGCGATTATTCGTTCAGGGTCAACCGCAAGGAGCGCAAGCTCGCAATGCGTTCTGCGCTTTCCGCCAAGCTTGCGGACGGCGAGATCAAGGTGGTCGATTCCCTGGAATTCGAGCAGCCCCGCACCAAGGATGCCAAGGCATTCCTAGAGGCAATGGGCATCGAGGGCAAGGTCACTCTCGTGATCGACGACCTCGACATCAACACCATCAAGTCTTTCCGCAATCTGCCGGGTGTGAGGATCATCACCTCTCATCAGGGCAATACCTATGATTTCATCGACAACAAGACGCTGCTGTTCACGCTTGCGTCTATCAAGACCGTCGAGGAGGTGCTTGCCTAAATGAACAAGGATCCCCGCGAGGTCATAATCCGACCGATCATCACCGAGCGCTCGTTCGACGAGATCGATGATAACAACCGCTACACGTTCGAGGTCGCCAAGGACTCGAACAAGATCGAGATCGCGAAGGCCATCCAGCAGATCTTCAACGTCAGGGTAGTAAAGGTCAACACGGTCAACGTCAAGCCCAAGCCCAAGCGCGTGAGGTATCAGGCGGGTTATACCCGCTCCTGGAAGAAGGCCATCGTCAAGCTCGCCGAGGGCGACAGCATCGACCTGTATTCCAACTGATTTGGCAACAATTCGGCCTGCCCGGCGCAGTTCGTCGGGTCAGGTCGGGCATTCGCTGGTTTATCCGGCGAAATGGATTGGTTTGGGTTCCTTTGCGCCCATAATATGGACACGCACGGAACCGTGGTAGTCCGGAGTCGCAGTGCCAGCGGCCTGTATATCAGGCCAAAACTCCCAAGGGCACGGGCGGCAATCGGACAGTGAAGGAGAAAAGATGGGAGTCAAGCAGTACAAACCGACCTCGCCTGGACGTCGTTTCCAGACCGTCTCCGATTTCTCGGAGATCACGAGGTCCAAGCCTGAGAAGTCGCTCGTCGAGCCACTTCCCAAGAAGGCTGGTCGCAACAATAACGGACGCGTCACCTGCAGGCACAAGGGCGGCGGTGTCAAGAGGCAGTACAGGGTCATCGATTTCAAGCGCAACAAGGATGGCGTTCCCGCCAAGGTTGCCACGATCGAGTACGACCCCAACAGGTCCTCTCGCATTGCCCTTCTCCACTATGCAGACGGCGCCAAGGCCTACATTCTTCATCCACAGGGCCTCAAGGTCGGCGACACCGTCATCAGCGGCAAGGGCGCAGACATCAAGCCGGGCAATGCCATGCAGCTCGCTGACATTCCCATTGGCACCAACATTCACGCGGTCGAGCTCCAGCCTGGAAAGGGCGCGGCCCTGGCCCGCTCTGCCGGCACCTCGGTGCAGCTCATGGCAAAGGAGGGCGATTACGCCGTTCTGCGTCTCCCGTCTTCCGAGATGAGGCGCGTGCTCCTTACCTGCAGGGCAACGATCGGCGAGGTTGGCAATGCCGAGCACAGCAACATCAAGATCGGCAAGGCCGGCCGCAAGCGCTGGGCCAATGTCCGTCCCCATGTCCGCGGTACCGTGATGAACCCTGTCGACCATCCGCACGGCGGTGGCGAGGGCAAGAACAAGTCTGCTGGACGCCATCCCGTTTCCCCGTGGGGTGTTCCCACTAAGGGTCATCGCACCCGCAGCAAGAAGAAGGCCTCTAACAGGCTCATCATTCGCCGTCGTAGCAAGTAATCGCAGATTACTGGAATTGGAGTAGCAACAGTGAGCAGAAGTTTGAAGAAGGGACCGTTCGTGGAACCCAGGCTCCTTGCCAGGATCACCGCGATGAACGAGTCCGGAGAGAAAGAGGTCGTGAAGACCTGGTCTCGCGCCTCGACCATCTTCCCGGAGATGGTGGGCCATACCATCGCAGTCCACGATGGCCGCAAGCACGTTCCGGTGTACATCACCGAGTCCATGGTTGGTCACAAGCTCGGGGAGTTCGCTCCTACCAGGACCTACAGGCCCTACACTGGCGGGAAGGAGTAGAGATGGAAGCATATGCAATCGCCCGCTATGTCAGGGTCGCCCCGCGCAAGGCTCGCATGGTAGTGGATATGATCCGCGGAAAGTCCGTTGAAGAGGCTCGCGAGATCCTCACGTTCTGCGACCGTGACGTTGCGGAAGTCGTGCTCAAGTGCATGAACAGCGCCGTGGCAAACGCCGGCAATGCTGGAATGCCAACCGATGACCTCTACGTGAAGACGACCTACGTCGATGAAGGCCCCACGATGAAGCGCATCCGTCCGCGCGCCAAGGGCAGCGCGGCTAGGATCCGCAAGCGCACGAGCCACATCACGGTCAAGGTCGCTCCGAGAGGGGAGGAGTAGTTCATGGGACAGAAAGTATGCCCTGTAGGATTCCGCATCGGGATCACCGAGGAGTGGAGGAGCCGCTGGTATGCCGACAAGGACTACGCCAAGACCCTCGAAAACGACCTCGAGATAAAGAAGTTCCTGGCCAAGCGCCTTGCGCGTGCAGCAGTCTCCTCGGTGGAGATCGAGCGCGCAGGTGAGAAGGTCAAGGTCATCATCACGACCGCCCGTCCGGGCATCGTGATCGGCAAGAAAGGCGCCGAGATTGACCAGCTCCGCAAGGATCTCGTCAAGATTGCCGGCGGCAGCGTCGATATCGATGTGATCGAGGTCAAGAGGCCCGAGCTCGATGCGACCTTGATCGCCCAGTCCATCGCCGAGCAGCTCGAAGGCCGCGTTGCCTTCCGCCGTGCGATGAGAAAGGCCGTGCAGTCCGCTCGCAAGTCCGGTGCCCTCGGCATCAGGATTCAGTGCTCTGGACGTCTGGGTGGCGCCGAGATGTGCCGTCGCGAGTGGTACAGAGAGGGTCGCGTGCCCCTGCACACTCTGCGCGCCAAGATCGATTATGGTTTTTCCACCGCGGCCACGACCATGGGCTCCATTGGAGTCAAGGTCTGGGTCTATCATGGCGAGAAGCTTCCGGGTATGGAGACTCCCAAGCCTGCTCTCGAGGGCACGTCCCGTCCGCAGCGCCATCGCCGCGGCGAAGGGAGGAAGTAGAAAATGCTAATTCCTAAGCGTGTCAAGCACCGCAAGGTGCAGCGCGGTTCCATGAAGGGCAAGGCCAAGGGTGGAACCAAGCTGAATTTCGGCGATTGGGGCATCCAGGCCCAGGAGGCCCATTGGATCACCAACAGGCAGATCGAGGCCGCCCGTGTCGCCATGACCCGTCAGATGAAGCGCGGTGGCAAGGTCTGGATCACGATCTTCCCCGACAAGCCCATCACGAAGAAGCCCGCCGAGACCCGAATGGGTTCCGGAAAGGGCAACCCCGAGGAATGGGTTGCAGTCGTCAAGCCCGGACGCATCATGTTCGAGGTCGGCGAGGTAGACGAGGCCACGGCCAAGAAAGCACTAGGGCTAGCAGTTCAGAAGCTCCCCATCAAGTGCAAGATTGTCGGCCGCGAGGACCAGGGGGAGGAATAATGAAAGCATCTGAGATCAGGGAACTCAGCAACGAGGACCTGGAGAAAGCCCTGAAGGATTCCCGTGCGGAGCTCTTCAACCTTCGCTTCCAGATGGCAACGAGCCAGCTCGACAACACGGCCCGCATCAAACTGGTCAAGAAGGACATCGCGCGTGTTCTCACCGAGATCCGTGCACGTCAGATCAAAGCAGCTGAGTCTGTTTCCCGCTAAAGGAGATTGTATAAATGAGTGAAGAGCGAAACGACAGGAAGGTCCGCCAGGGCGTGGTGGTCTCAGCCGCCAACGACAAGACGATCGTCGTGCAGGTGAGGGAGCGCAAGCAGCATCCCAAGTACTCCAAGATGGTCATCCGCACGAAGAAGTTCCATGCCCATGACGAGAACAACGATGCCAATGTGGGCGACACCGTGAGAATCATGGAGACCCGTCCTCTCTCGAAGCTCAAGAGATGGCGTCTCGTTGAGATTGTCGAGAGGGCCAAGTAAGGCACCAGTAAAGTGGCACGACGCCTGTTGGCGTGTTGCCATGTGTAAGCAGTTGGAGGATTTAGATGATTCAGCAACAGACAATGTTGACGGTGGCTGATAACTCTGGCGCCAAGAAGGTCCAGTGCATCAAGGTGCTGGGAGGCTCCAAGAGGCGCTATGCCGGCCTCGGCGACGTGATCATCTGCTCTGTCAAGGAGGCGAGCCCTAACGGCGCCGTCAAGAAGGGCGAGGTCGTTCGTTGCGTCGTCGTGAGGGTCAAGAAGGAAGTCCGCCGCAAGGATGGCAGCTACATCAAATTCGATCAGAACGCGGCGGTCGTCATCGACCAGACGGGCGCCCCGCGCGGGACGAGGATCTTCGGGCCTGTGGCCCGCGAGCTTCGTGAGAAGAAGTTCATGAAGATCGTCTCCCTTGCGCCCGAGACGCTCTAGAGGGGGAATCAAGATGTCAATGGACACTATGAAGATCCGCAAGGGCGACCGCGTGAAGGTTATCTCCGGCAAGGACAAGGGCGCCGAGTCGGAGGTAATGAGGGCAATACCCTCGAAGCACAAGGTCGTCGTCGAGAAGGTCGCCATCGCAAAGAAGCACCAGAAGCCAACGCAGCAGAACCAGCAGGGTGGAATCATGGAGGTCGAGATGCCGATAGACGTCTCCAACGTCATGCTCATCTGCCCCAAGTGCGGCGAGCCGACACGTGTTGGCATCAAGCACGATGGCAAGAAAAAGCTCCGCGTCTGCAAGAAGTGCGGAGGGGAGTTCTAATCTCCCAGTTTGCAACACTGGGTATTCGGGGAGGCACAGGGTCGGAAATCCTGTGCTCAACGACTTCGTTTTGAAAGGAAACGCTGTGACACCTCGTCTAAAAGAAGAATACGTAAACAGGGTGGCGCCAATGCTCGAGAAGGAGCTTGGAATCACCAACATCAATCACGTGCCCAAGCTCGAGAAGATCGTGGTCAACATGGGCGTCGGTGAGGCCGTCGTGGATTCGAAGGCCCTTGACGCTGCAGTTGCAGACCTTCGCGTGATTACCGGGCAGCAGCCCGTTATCACCAAGGCCCGCAAGTCGATCGCGACCTTCAAGATCCGCAAGGGAATGCCGATCGGATGCAAGGTCACCCTTCGCGGAGACCGCATGTGGGAGTTCTTCGACAGGCTCATCTCTGCCGCCATCCCTCGTATCAGGGACTTCCGTGGTCTTCCCACGACGAGCTTCGACGGCAGGGGGAACTACACGTTCGGTGTGACCGAGCAGCTGATCTTCCCCGAAATCGAGTACGACAAGGTTGACCGTGTGCGAGGCATGGACATCACCTTTGTCACGACCGCAGACAACGATGAGAACGCAAAGGCACTTCTCGATGCCTTCGGGTTCCCGTTCGAGAATTAAAAGGGAGGAGTAATCGTGGCGAAGAAGTCAATGATTGCCAAGGCCAAGAGGGAGCCGAAGTACTCTACGCGCCAGCATAACCGCTGCATGCGCTGTGGACGCCCAAGGGGCTATTACCGCAAGTTCGGCCTGTGCCGTGTCTGCTTGCGTGAGCTTGCGAGCCGTGGCGAGCTGCCTGGAGTTCGCAAGTCCAGCTGGTAATCCAGCTTATTATCCGGCCGAACAGGCGTTGGGGGAGACCCTGGCGAACCAACGGCAAGATTTATGTCAAGGAGGCATTAGATGTCTGTAACAGATCCAATCGCGGATATGCTGACCCGCATCAGGAACGCCAATTCCGCGTACAAGGAAACGGTTTCAATGCCCTCGAGCAAGAAACTCGTTGCCATTGCGCAGATCATGAAGGACGAGGGCTACATCACAGATTTCCAGGTTATCGAAGGCGAGCCTTGCAATACCCTCGAGATCACCCTCAAGTATGGTCCCAGGAAGGCGAAGGTCATTCGTGGTATCCGCAGGATCTCCAAACCTGGCCTGCGCGTTTATGCCGGCAAGAACGATCTGCCGAGGGTTCTCGGCGGACTTGGAACGGCCATCATCTCGACCTCTCAGGGGGTCATGGCCGACCGCGATGCGCGCAAAGCAGGTATCGGCGGGGAAGTAATCGCTTACATCTGGTAACTTCTAGGTGTTGGAAAGGAGAATTCGATGTCAAGAATCGGAAAGATGCCCATCACAATACCTAGTGGTGTGGATGTGAAGGTCGATGGCACTACCGTTACGGTCAAGGGACCGAAGGGCGAGCTCACCAACACCTTCTCCGATCAGCTGACCATTACCGTTGACGATGGTCAGATCAAGGTGGAAAGGCATGACGACGAGCAGGAGTCTAGGGCTCTGCACGGACTCACGAGGTCGCTCATCAACAACATGGTCATCGGCACTACCGAGGGCTATTCCAAGAAACTGGTCCTCGTCGGCGTCGGTTATCGTGCGCAGGTCAAGGGCAAGGGCCTCGAGATGTCGCTCGGTTATTCTCATCCGGTCGTCATCGACGAGATCGAGGGAATAACGTTCGAATGCCCGTCGCCCACCGAGATCGTCATCAAGGGCATAGATAAGCAGAAGGTGGGGCAGGTCGCGGCCGATGTCCGCAAGTGGAGGCCACCAGAGCCCTACAAGGGCAAGGGCATCAGGTACGAGGACGAGCACGTGCGCCGCAAGCTCGGCAAGGCAGCTTCAGTAGCTAGTGGCCAGTAAGTCACTCTCAACTCGTTGATTTGGCATTCGTTTAGGAGAATCGATGGACAAGTCGAAGAAGAAAACACAGAACCTGAAGCGCCGTCAGCGCCGCGTCAGGGGAAAAATAAGCGGAACGCCGGAGCGCCCGAGGCTTCGCGTGACCCGCTCGAACGCACACATCTACGCACAGGTCATCGACGACAAGGCCGGTCGTACGCTCTGCTCCTGCAGCTCGCTTGACTCCGAGTTCAAGGCCTCTGGCAAGAGCGGCTCCAACAAGGAGGGCGCGAAGCTCGTGGGCGAGCTCGTCGGCAAGAGGGCCCTTGACCAGGGAATCGACACCGTGGTGTTCGATCGTGGCGGCCGCATCTACCATGGCCGTGTGCAGGCACTCGCAGATGGCGCACGCAGCGCCGGACTGAAGTTTTAAGGGAGGGAACACATGCCACGTAAGCAACAGCAGGCTCCCGAACTCCAGGAGCGTGTGGTCTACATCAACCGTGTGACCAAGGTCGTCAAGGGCGGCCGCAGGTTCGGGCTCACCGCCCTCGTCGTCGTAGGCGATGGACACGGCAAGGTCGGGGTCGGAATGGGCAAGTCCCAGGAAGTGCCGATCGCCATTCGCAAGGGCGTCGAGGATGCCAAGAAGAATATGTTCGAGGTCCCGGTGACCGAAGAAGGGTCGATTCCCCACGAGGTCATGGGCAAGTTCTCGGCAGGAAGGGTTCTCCTCAAGCCTGCAAGGCCAGGTACTGGAGTTATCGCAGGTGGCCCGGTGCGCGCTCTTCTAGAGCTCGCCGGCATCGAGAACGTGCTCTCCAAGTCACTCGGAACCGACAACCCGATGAACATCGTCAAGGCAGCGGCTGAGGGTCTTAAAGAGCTCGCCAGCCCAAGGGAGACCGCAGCTGCCCGCGACATCACCGTCGGTCAGATGTTCGGCTGGGAGGAGAAGTAATCATGGCAGAGAAGAAGAAGACTCTGCGCGTGACGCAGGTCAAGTCCTCGATTGGCTATGCGGAGAACCAGCGCCGCATTCTCGAATCGCTAGGACTTGGAAGGATTGGACGTTCCCGCGACCATTACGACACTCCCGAGATTCGCGGAATGATCTTCAAGGTCAAGCATCTTGTAAAGGTGGAGGAGATTTAACATGCAGATTCACGATCTTACCCCTGCTGCCGGATCCACCCATTCGCGCAAGCGCGTTGGCCGTGGACCAGGCTCGGGCCATGGGAAGACCGCAGGTAGGGGCATGAACGGACAGAAGTCCCGTTCCGGCGGCGGAAAGCAGAACGGCTTCGAGGGAGGCCAGACCCCCCTGGCACGCAGGCTTCCGAAACTTCCCGGATTCAAGAACTTCAACAGGGTCGAGTACATTCCCGTCAACGTTGGCCGTCTCAACGATGTGTTCGAAGATGGCGATGTCGTCGATGGTGAATCGCTCAAGGCCAAGGGTGTTATCAAGCATTCAGACGATTTGGTGAAGGTCCTGGGAGACGGAGAGCTCACCAAGAGCCTGACAATCAAGGTTGACAAGATTTCCGCTAATGCTGCCGCCAAGGTCGAGGCAGCAGGAGGGAAGGTAGAAGAAGCTTGCTAAGCGCACTCGTTAACGCATTCAGGATTCCGGACCTCAGGAAGAAGATTTTCTTCACCCTGTTCATCATCATCCTCTACAGGATCGGGTGCTTCATTCCCGTACCCGGAATTCCATTCCATGCGCTCGCAGATTCGTTCAACAGCTCAACATCTGGAAGTATGACATTGCTCAACCTATTCGCAGGTGGAGCTTTGTCATACTATTCTGTGTTCTGCCTGGGAATCATGCCGTACATCACCGCATCTATCATCATGCAGCTTATGCAGGGCGTTATCCCAACCGTGGCAAATTGGGCGAAGCAGGGCGAACTCGGACGTAAGAAAATCACCAATGTAACCAGGTGGCTCACGCTGGCCATCTCCCTGCTGAACGCATTTGGCTATCTGCTGCTCTTCAAGAGCGAGGCATATGGCATTTCGTTCAACACCGAGGGAATTCCAGGGCAGTGGCTCACCGACGTCGTGGATGTCGCAACGATGGTCATTGGCGCGGCGCTCATCATGTGGATGGGCGAACTCATCACCCAGCGCGGTGTTGGCAACGGGATGTCCCTGATCATCTTCGCGAACATCATCTCCGGATTCCCGCAGGCCATCCTCTCCTCTCTCGAGATGGATGAGAACGGCGTCGCCATCACGATCATGATCATCGTCGTGGTGCTCCTGCTCATCCCGTTGATCGTCATCATCGAGCGTGGACAGCGCAGGATCCCGGTCAACTACTCCAAGAGGGTCCAGGGCCGCAGGGTCATGGGTGGAACCTCCACCTACATCCCCCTGAAGGTCAACTCCGCTGGAGTTATCCCGATCATCTTCGCCTCCGCTCTGATTTACTTCCCAGCACAGTTATCAGCGATATTCAGTGATGTGGAGTGGATGAGGGTGTTCGCAGATGCGGTTTCAACTGGATGGTTGAACTGGATACTGACATTCTTCCTGATCATATTCTTCACGTACTTCTACGGGTCGATGGTGTTCAATCCTGAACAGACAGCCGACCAGTTGAGACAGAACGGCGGGTTCATACCCGGTGTGCGTCCCGGCTCGGCAACGGTGCTCTACATCAAGAACGTCCTTCGCAGGATCACCCTGCCGGGCTCTGTTTACCTGGCTCTCATCGCCGTCGTGCCCACTATTCTGTTCTACTTCACCGGAAACACTCTGATCAGCGCGTTCGGTGGTACCTCGATCCTCATTCTCGTCGGCGTCGGTCTCGACACGATGACGAAGGTAGAGAGCCAGTTGAAGATGCACAACTACGAGGGCTTCTTCAAATAGGCCACACCTCGTGAGGTAACCACGCCCCTCCCGAACTATCGGGAGGGGCTAGATCAATAGGATGCGAGCAATCGCCTCCATACAACCGAAAGGAAATGAAATGAACCTCGTTTTGCTCGGTGCACCTGGTGCCGGAAAGGGAACTCAGGCGGCCAATCTCGTTTCAGATTTCGGATATGCCCATATCTCCACCGGCGATATCCTCCGCGCAGCAGTCAAGAACGAGACTCCGCTCGGACTCGAGGCCAAGAAGTACATGGACGCCGGCGAGCTCGTGCCGGATTCCGTCGTCATCGGCCTTGTCAGCGAGCGTCTCAAGGAGAAGGACACCGAGCCCGGGTTCATCCTCGATGGATTTCCGCGCACAATCCCGCAGGCCATGGCCCTCACCGAGGAGCTCGACAAGCTCGGCAGGCCCCTCGACGCCGCCGTTGCCATCAACGTCGACTTCGAGGAGATCGTGAAGAGGCTCTCCTCCCGCAGGTGCTGCAGGTCCTGCGGATACATCGGCACCGCCGAGGACAAGGTCTGCCCCAAGTGCGGCGGCGAGATGTACCAGCGCGATGACGACAAAGAGGATGTCATCCGCAACCGCCTCGATGTCTATGAGAAGTCCACGGCTCCTCTGATCGACTACTACCGCGGTGCAGATCTCCTCAAGGAGGTCAACGGACTCGACACCCCGGATGCCGTCTATGCCAACGTCAAGAAGGTTCTGGGTCTCTAGGTCACACTCAAGACGGGAGCGACCCGAGATCTCATGGCCCGGACTCGCGCTTGCGAATTCGGGCCTTTTTTCTAAATTTCACGTGCGGCATCAGGGTAATGGATCTCCCTGATGCCAGGAAGCCGAAAATGATCAAGATCAAAAACGAAGCGCAGATCGAGGCGATGAAGGAGGCCGGGCGTTTGAGCGCCAAGGCACTCCGAATCGTCGGGGAGATGGTCGAGCCGGGAATCTCTACCCTCGAGCTGGACCAGGCTGCCGAGAATGTCATACGAAGCGAGGGAGGCGTTCCAGCCTTCAAGGGCTACGACGGGTTTCCCGGTTCCATCTGCGCATCTGTAAACGACATCATCGTTCATGGGATCCCATCCGAAGACGTGGTGCTCCACGAGGGGGATATCATCTCGATCGACACGGGTGCAATAGTCGATGGGTGGGTTGGCGATAATGCCTGGACCTTCCCATGCGGGGAGATCTCCCCTGATCTTGAGAAGCTGATCGACTTCGGGGCACAGTCTCTCTGGGCGGGAATAGAGCAGGCCAAGCCGGGCAACCACCTCGGCGATATCGGGCATGCCGTGCAAACCGTTGCCGAGGGGGCAGGTTACAAGGTCGTCCGCGAGTATGTTGGACATGGCGTCGGGAGGTCGATGCACGAGGACCCGCTCGTCCCCAATTATGGTGTCGCCGGAGATGGGATAGAGCTTGTAGAGGGCATGGTTCTGGCCATAGAGCCTATGCTCAACATGAAATCCCGCAGGACCAAGAGATGCAAAGACGGCTGGGGAGTCCGTACTGCGGACAAGAGGCCGTCGGTACATGTGGAGAGAACCGTGGCAATCACTTCCAATGGGCCACTTGTTCTTACGAAGGAGGAATAGGGAATGGCACGAAGCATGACCATAGCCGAGAAGATCCTCTGCGCTCACAGCGACAGAGAAGAGCTGTCTCCGGGCCAGCTCGTGGAATGCGATGTCGACATCGTGCTCGCGAACGACATCACGGCGCCGATTGCAATCCGCGAGTTTGAGAAGCTCGAGTGGGGCAAGGTGTTCGACAAGGACAGGATCTGCCTCGTGGGCGATCACTACTGCCCCAACAAGGACATCAAGAGCGCAATCCAGGCCAAGGACATGAGGGAGTTCGCTCGCAAGTATTCGATCAGCCACTATTTCGATGTCGGGCGCGCGGGCATTGAGCACTCGCTGCTTCCCGAAAGGGGAATCGTAGGTGCTGGAGACCTCGTCATCGGTGCGGATTCCCATACCTGCACGTACGGCGCCCTCGGTGCGCTCTCCACTGGAATGGGCTCTACCGACATCGGGATGGCCTTTGCAACTGGAAAGGCCTGGTTCAAGGTCCCGGCCACGATAAAGGTCGTATTAACTGGAAAACTTCCCGAGAACGTCTACGCCAAGGACATCATGCTCAACCTCATAGGCATGATTGGAGTCGACGGCGCGCTATACCAAGCTCTGGAGTTCTACGGAGACGTGGTGGACGAGCTCGAGGTCGATGACAGGATGACGATCTCCAACATGGCCATCGAGTGCGGTGCCAAAGCGGGAATCTTCCCGGTAGACGCAAAGACCCTCGACTACCTCGATGGCAGGTTCGAGCGCGAGCCCAGGATTTACCGGGCAGACGATGGAGCGGAGTATTCGAGGGTCATCGAGATCGATTGCTCGAAGCTCAAGCCAACGGTTGCCCTTCCGCATCTTCCCTCGAACATCAAGCCGGTCGATGAGGTGCGCGACATCAAGATAGACCAATCGGTCATCGGGTCCTGCACCAATGGCCATATCGGTGACATGCGAGTTGCCGCCAGTATCCTAAAAGGCCACAAAGTCGCACCCACGGTGAGGTGCATCGTTATTCCCGCCACTCAGGAAGTTTTCCAGCAGTGCGTGGACGAGGGTCTCATGGATATCTTCCTAGATGCAGAATGTGCGGTCTCGACCCCGACATGTGGGCCCTGCCTCGGAGGTTACATGGGCGTTCTGGCACCGGGAGAGAGGTCGATTGCCACAACCAACCGCAATTTCGTTGGGCGCATGGGCGATGCCACTTCCGAGGTCGTGCTCTCCAGCCCTGCCGTGGCAGCCGCTTCTGCGATATTGGGACGCATCGGATCTCCCGACGAGATCGATTAAGAGGAGGATTCGCAGATGGAATTCAAAGGAAAGGCACACGTTTTCGGTCGCGATATCGACACCGACGCGATCATCGCGGCAAGGTACCTCAACGTCAGCGACCCTGACGAGCTTGCAAAGCACTGCATGTACGACATCGATCCTGATTTCGTCAACAGGGTCAAAAAGGGCGACATCATCGTGGCAGGGGAGAACTTCGGTTGCGGTTCCTCCCGTGAGCACGCCCCGATTGCGATCAAGGCCTTGGGAATCGATGCCGTCATAGCCAAGAGCTTCGCCAGGATCTTCTACCGCAATTCGATCAACATCGGGCTCCCGATTCTGGAGTGCCCCGAGGCAGTAGATGCCATCTCCGATGGCGACGAGGTGGAGGTCGATACCTCGACCGGGACGATCAAGGATGTGACCACCGGCAAGGAGTTCAAGGCCGAGCCCTTCCCGGAGTTCATAGTCGAGATAATTAACGCAGGCGGACTGGTCAACAGGACCAAGAAGATTCTGGAGAACAAGAGATGAGAGAATTCGATATCTGCACGCTCCCGGGCGATGGCATCGGACCCGAGATCATGGCGCAGGCCCTGAGAGTGCTCGAGCATGTTGGCTCCAAGAACGATTGCAGCTTCAACATTCATGAGGAGCTCATCGGAGGATGTGCAATCGATGCGACTGGAAGCCCGTATCCCGAGAAAACCGAGGCCACGGCTAAGAAATGCGATGCCGTGCTCCTCGCCGCAGTTGGCGGCAAGAAATGGGACAAGGGCGAGGTGAGGCCGGAGCAGGGACTGCTGGCCCTCCGCAAGTCCATGGGTGCATATTGCAATCTTCGCCCGATTCAGATCTTCGACTCGCTCATCGATTCCTCGACGCTCAAACCAGAGGTCGTGCGCGGCGTCGACTTGCTGATCGTCCGCGAGCTGACCGGGGGAATCTACTTCGGCCGCAGGGCCACCGAGACCGATGTTGAAGGCGCCGGCGTCAATGGCACCCGTGGCGCCAGGGCATATGACACGATGGAGTACAGCGAGTACGAGATCGAGAGAATCGCCCGCTACGCATTCGAGATGGCCCGCAAGAGACGTTCGCATGTCACGAGCGTCGACAAGGCCAACGTGTTGGATTCATCCAAGCTCTGGCGCAAGGTCGTGCACGAACTGGGGGAGTCCGAGTATCCAGATGTGGAGCTGGACGACATGCTGGTCGACAACACGGCCATGCAGCTGGTGAAGAATCCGGGCTTCTTCGATGTGATCGTGACCGAGAACACCTTCGGCGACATCCTCTCCGACGAGGCGTCGATGATAACCGGGTCGCTTGGAATGCTGGCCTCGGCTTCACTGGGCTCCGGCACTCCGATCTTCGAGCCTTGCCATGGTTCTGCACCGGATATCGCGGGCAAGGGCATTGCAAATCCTCTCGCCCAGATTCTCTCGGTCGCGATGATGCTCCGTTATGCCCTCGACGTTCCAGAGGCTGCCGACAGCATCGAGAAGGCTGTCAACGGGGTGCTCGACTCTGGATGGCGCACGCCCGATCTCGCCACCGATGACGACGACAAGTCCAAGGTGATTGGAACCGTTGAAATGGGCGACAAGGTTCTAGAGGCAATAGATTAGCTTTTTATCGGGTTCAATCCAGTAATGTTGGAATAGAATCTTATAGGTTTCCAATGCGATCTCGAGGGAAATATGCCCCCGTGGGCGCATTTGATATACGGTGTGCTCCCAGGGTGCACAGGAAAATATTTGACAGGCTAAGATGTGGGTTTCCCAAGGAGGGTTTTGCAATGGCAGCAGTAGTGGAAAGCGAATATATCTGGTACAACGGAAAGCTGGTTCCCTGGGCCGATGCAACGACTCATGTGCTCACCCATGCTCTCCATTATGGAACTGCGGTGTTCGAGGGCATGCGCTGCTATAGCACTGACAAGGGTTCCTCTGTGTTCAGGCTGCATGACCATATGAACCGTCTGATCAGGTCTGGAAAGATGATCCTGATGCCGATTCCCTATACTGCCGACGAGCTCTGCGAGGCCACCAAGGAAATGATCAAGGCCAACAAGCTCGAGTCCTGTTACGTGAGGCCGATCGCCTTCCGTGGATACGGGTCCATGGGAGTCGACCCCAGGGACTGCCCGGTGGAGGTCGCAATCGCCGCTTGGCCATGGGCCGCATATCTCGGCCAGGAGGCCCTCGACAAGGGAATCTCCGTGGCGGTCTCCTCTTGGAGGCAGCGCTCTGCTAACGCCACCCCCGGTGCGATCAAGTCATCTGCGAGTTACCTCAACTCCGGGCTTGCCCACATGGAGGTCGCGATCAACGGATATGGTGAGGCCATCCTCTTGAACGAGAGCGGGATGGTCGCCGAGGGCTCTGGCGAGAACGTGTTCATCGTCCGCGACGGCGAGCTCCTGACCCCTCCGCTTTCCGATGGCTGCCTCGCCGGGATCACCCGCGACTCGATTATCAAGGTCGCCCGCGACGCTGGGTACTCCGTGCGCGAGCAATCGCTTCTCCGCACCGACCTCTACGTTGCCGATGAGATGTTCATGAGCGGGTCTGCCGCAGAGCTCACCCCGGTCAACTCCGTCGATGGCCGCGAGATTCCCTGCCCTGGCAAGATCACGAAGGATGTTCAGGCGAGGTTCTTCGATGTGCTGAACGGCAAGAACGAGAAGTTCGCTGCTTGGAACGAGCTCATCTAGGTTTTGGCTGTTGGGCAGGATTCCATGCTCTGGCAGTTTTGCCCGCGAAAAGACCCGAGCGCGACATTCGGTTCCGATTGGACCTGAACTGGGATTTCGCCATACTCTTTCTTTGGCCTGCAAATGGCAATTGCTTTGAGGGGACGCGGTTTGCGTCCCCTTTTTTCGTGGGGAAGCAGAAATTTCCCACTCGCTCTGATTTGAAATTTTGGGATCTGGCCCACCTGGAGCAGTGAGGCTATCATGATCTTTGTGTCGACATCTGTTTGGAGCAAGGCCAGTCCTTCTTCATCGAGTTAGATATGACGCGATTCGAGAGTTCGATCGTCTGGATTCGGAAGGAAGTCAGTTGGCAGGGAAAGGTTTGAAGAAGGTAAGGGTCGTGGCCGCGATTATAAAGCGGGGAGACACCGTTCTGGCAACCCAGCGTGGATATGGCGAGTTCAAGGACTGGTGGGAGTTCCCGGGAGGAAAGATCGAGCCGGGCGAGACTCCAGAGGATGCCATCCTCCGCGAGATTCGCGAGGAACTGGATACCAAGATCGAGATCGTGCGTCCTGTTATCGACGTCTCTTACGATTACGATACCTTCCATTTGGATATGCGGTGCTTTCTATGCAAATTGTCAGACGAGGGATTCACGCTCTTGGAGCACGAGTCGGCTGCCTGGCTCGATTCCACGAACCTCGATACAGTGAACTGGCTCCCGGCAGATGCCGAGGTAATTACCGCCATCCGAGAACAGGGAATACTGTAGGCACATGGAATCCGACGTCCGGAAAGAGATTCTCAAAGGCGCTAACACCGCATTCATCGACCGTGCCTGCAACTCCAACCTGGCATATAGGCCGGAGTTCGTATCCAACGACCGCTCTCGCGGAAACAAGGTGCTCTCGGTCCTGGAGTCGGAGCTCGCGGCTTGCGACCGGTTCTTCTTCAGCGTCGCCTTCATCACCCTGGGTGGGGTCGAACCTCTCAAGCAAACATTAGCCGAGCTGGAGTCGATGGGTGTTCCCGGTCGCATCCTCACCACCGACTACCAGCTCTTCAACGACCCCAAGGCCATGGCCTGGCTCGACGAACGTCCCAACATCGAGGTGAGGATGTTCCAGACAGGCGAGATCTCCGGTGATGTCGTCGAGGGATTCCACACGAAGGGATACCTTTTCCACCGTCCCGATTCCACATACCGCGCTCTGATCGGAAGCTCCAATCTCACGGATGCCGCCCTAACGCAGAACCACGAATGGAATGCCAAGTTCATCTCCACGGAAGACGGGTCGATGATCTTAGAGCTTAGGTCCGAGCTCGAAACGCTTTGGGAGCAGGCCACCCCGCTTTCACAGATCTTGGACGTCTACCAGCGAATTTACGAGCAGAAGAAGCAGGTAGTCTCCCAGATCGCCGCGAACAACGATGTCGTACCGTTCGATGTCCTCACGCTCAAGCCAAACGCCATGCAGGCCGAATTCGTGGAGAACATGGCGAAACTGATCTCGGAGGGAAAAGACAAAGCCCTTCTGATATCTGCTACCGGCACCGGCAAGACTTATGCATCTGCGTTTGCGATGCGGGATGAGAATCCAGACAAGGTGCTCTTCCTTGCACATCGTGAGCAGATTTTGAAACAGGCGATGAAGAGCTACAAACGGGTTTTCGGGAACACGAGGACATTCGGGCTCTTATCCGGAAACGCTCACGACGTCGAAGCCAACTACATTTTCGCAACCGTGCAGACGATGAGCAGAGATGAAGTCCTCCTGCAATTCGAGCCAGATGAATTCGATACGATCATCATCGATGAGGCACACCATGCAGCTGCCGACAGCTACCGGAAGATCATGGGATATTTCGACGCCAGCCTCTACCTAGGGATGACCGCCAGCCCGGACAGGGCAGACGGATTCGACATCTACCGGATGTTCGACAACAACATCGCATGCGAGATAAGGCTCCAAGATGCCCTCGAGAACAACCTGCTTTGCCCATTCCACTATTTCGGGATCACCGACATCGCGTTCTCGGATGGCGATGTGGATGAAGTCCGCGATTTCAACAAGCTCGTCGACGACGTGCGCGTGGACTACGTTTTGGATCGGGCCAGGTACTACGGATGGTCTGGAGACAGGGTGAAGGGCCTTGTTTTCTGCAGCAGGCTGGACGAAGCCAAGTCCCTCTCAGAGGCTTTCAACTCGAGGGGCCTCAATACGTTGGTTCTGAGCGGGGATGACTCTATGGAGCAGCGCCTCGATGCGGTCGACAGGCTCTCCGCCGATCCGGGCGACCCCCTCTATCCAGATAGGCTCGATTACATCTTCAGCGTGGATGTCTTCAACGAGGGAATCGACATCCCAGAGGTCAACCAGGTGATCATGCTGCGTCCAACGGAGTCGCCGATAATCTTCGTCCAGCAGCTTGGAAGGGGACTCCGCAAGGCCGACGGCAAGGATTTCGTCGTCATCCTCGACTTCATCGGAAACTACACCAACAACTATATGATCCCGCTGGCCCTGTCCGGCGACCGCAGCTATAACAAGGACACAATCAGAAAATACGTTCTAGAGGGTAATCGGATAATCCCCGGATTCTCGAGTCTCCACTTCGACAAGATCTCGCGAGAGAGAATATTCGAATCGATTGACAAATCGAGGACGACGATCAGGCTTCTCAGGGAAAAGTATCAGATTCTACGCAACAAGCTCGGTCGTGTTCCCACGATGCTCGACTTCATAAAGCATGGGGAGATCGACCCCCTGCTCTTCATCAGGGAAAGGAAGTCTTACCCAGAGTTCCTCGAGGCGGTCGAGGGGCCAGGCTACCTAAGCGCATTCTCCGAAGACGAGATCCTGGTCCTGAGATACCTCTCGAAATTCGTTGCCAACGGGATGCGCCCACATGAGCTGCTGATGCTGCAGATGATCCTCGACGGGGGAACTGTCGATGAAGATGGGTTCGAGGAGGTCTACTACAGCTTCTGCGGCTTGGGAGACGGAGGGGAATCCGTTGAGAGCGGGGACTTGAACAAGGATTTCGAGTCGGCGAAGCGGGTCCTTTGCCTGGATTTCGTGAACCAGCCTTCCGACAAGAAGAAATACGGTTCCCTCGAGCTCATGCATATCGACGAACAGGGGAGGGTGGTTGAGAGCATTCCATTCGAGAAGATGCTCGATAACCCGGCTTTCCGTGCCCAAGTGCAAGATATTGTCGCGTTTGGTCTCGAGAGGTACAGGGAGAAGTACTCTAGGGGAAACGGCGGCTTGACGCTTTACGAGAAGTACAGCCGACAGGATGTGTGCCGACTCCTCGACTGGGAGAAAGACGACAGCAGCACGGTTTACGGATACCGCGTGAAGTACAACACCTGCCCGATTTTCGTGACCTATCAGAAGTCAGAGGACATCTCCAGCACCACGAGGTACGCGGACGAGTTCATCGACCAGGAGACGTTCTCCTGGATGACCCGCACGGGGCTCAGCTTGGACAAGGTGAGAGATGGAAGCGAGCTGGACCTGCTGCTCCACGCCAAGGAGCTTGGGCTCAAGGTCTACCTCTTCATCAAGAAGAGCGACGCAGAGGGCTCGGATTTCTACTACATGGGTACCGTGAACCTGGAGGAACCCACCCAGCGCACGATGGAGGACGACAATGGGAACGTGCGTCCGGTCGTCAACTTCCAGCTGAAACTGGACAACCCCGTGCGGGACGACTACTACGACTATTTCGTCAAGGGGTGAGGCCTGGGCAGATTGGGCCTTATGCTCGGGCCACTGATTGCCTTTAGACTGTGTGGGAGTTCGGGCAGCTGAAGTCCCAGGGGGAGCACGGCCTATGTCATGGCAGGCGCCTCTCGCACTGCTTGCCCGCCGTCACCAAAATCATGCGCCGAAAGCACTGCGGCTATGGAGAAAAACACATTGCGGATGCCCTCTCGTGTCGTAATATCTCTATAAGGAAAAGCGACCTGCGAGGTGCCGAATTGGACGATAGAATCAAGAACAAGGACATCGACGCGCTCTGCTCTGCTTTCGCCACGATCAACGACCCAGATGATGTGTCAAAACTTCTAGAGGACCTCTGCACGATCAGGGAGATCCAGGACATGGCACAGCGTCTGAGCGTGGCTAGGCTGTTGGACAATGGCGAGTCTTACAATGTGATCAGCGAGAAGACCGGCGCCTCTGCCACAACGATTGCGAGGGTATCCAAGGCCCTCAATTACGGATCTGGCGGCTACAGGATCGTGCTGGACGGGGACGGTTCGAGCAAGGGCGCAGATTCTGGGAAAGACGGAAAATGAGAGAAGGTCATGTCCCAAAGAGGGCCGTGTCCCGATAGCTCTAACCAGGTCCGGCGTCTCACCGTCGGACCGCAATTCATGTTCGTGGGACAAGTGCGCAGCTCGTGGAGCGAGCTCGCAACTTCGATAAATCGTTAGGAGCCTGCATTGGCATTCGTACATCTTCACAACCACTCGGATTTCTCTATTCTCGACGCCTGCACGCGAATCGAGGACATGGTCAAGCGTGCCGTCGAGCTCAAGATGCCGGCAATCGCGCTGACCGATCACGGATACATGTTCGGGATTCCCAACCTCGACTTGGAATGCCGCAAGTACAACGACGACTTGGCCGACAAGAAGCAGTGGGAACACGACAGGGAATGCATCGCCAAGGGCTGGAACCTGGAGGAACCAGACCAAGACCCAGATGATGCAGGTCCCCATGACCGGAGGCACGCTCAGTGGGAGAAGGATGTTGCCGCATGGGAGGCCTCTCATGACATCTCCGCCCTCGATGCAACCAAACCCTCTCCGCTGATCAAGCCGATATTCGGTTGCGAGGCATACTTCATCACCGATGACGAGATCGAGAAGGGAACGCGGCAGAGGCGCTACCATCTCATCCTCCTCGCCAAGAACGAGACCGGGTACGTCAATCTCATGAAGATGATGTCGAAGGCCGCGAACGAGATGTACTACTACAAGCCCCGCACCACCCTCGACATGCTGAAGGAGTACCACGAGGGGATCATCTGCCAATCGGCTTGCGTGCAGGGGATCATCCAGCAGAACATCCTCGATGGCGATATGGAGGCAGCGGAGCACTGGGCCCTCGAGTACAAGCAGATATTCGGCGACGACTTCTACATCGAGATCCAAGACCACGGCAACAGCTTCCGCAACGGCTTCACCGACCGCACTCTCGACGAGGCGCTCGTGGAGCTCGCCCACAAGCTGGACATCAAGGTCGTGTGCACGAACGACTTCCACTACCTGCTGCGCGACGATGCCCCGACCCAGGATATCGTGAGCTGCATCGGAAAGGCCACCACCCTCGACGACAAGGAGCGAATGAGGATGGAGGGCACCGAGTACTATCTCAAGTCCGAGGAGGAGATGCGCGAGCTCTTCTCCTGGATTCCCGAAGCTTGCGACAACACCCTCGAGGTCGCCGACAAGTGCAATTTCGAGCTCGACTGGAACAGCATGTACCTGCCGAAGTTCCCAGACCTCGAAGAGGGCGAGACGAGCGAAGAGCGTTTCCGCAAGGAATGCGTGAAGGGCCTGGCGAAGCGCTACGGCGATGATTGGGAGACCAAGGAGATTGCCGGCAAGTCCATCAAAGAGCGTTTCGAGATGGAGTACAACATCATCTGCGAGAAGGGATTCGCGGATTACTTCCTTATCGTCCAGGAATATGTGCAGTGGGCCAAGGACAACGGCATCGGAGTCGGGCCCGGGCGTGGTTCCGCTGCGGGGGCAATCGTCGCATATGCGATGAACATCACCACGTTCGACCCGCTTGAGAACGGGCTGATGTTCGAGAGGTTCCTCTCCCCGCAACGTTCCGAGATGCCCGATATCGACATGGACTTCGACGATGAGCGCCGTCTCGAGGTCGTGCAGCACGTGCGAGAGCTGTACGGAGCCGACCGAGTCTGCCACGTCATCACCTACTCCACGATCAAGGCGAAGCAGGCCCTAAACGATGCGAACCGCGTCATGGGGTTCCCCGTGTTCATGGGGCAGAAGCTCTCGAAGATGGTCTCCAACGACCCCAAGGCCAAGCTGAAGTATGTCCTCAAGCGGACCGAGGGACACGAGGAGCTCTACAACCCGGACTTCGAGGATGCCTACAAGAACGATCCCGATTCCAAGAGGATCATCGATGCCGCCATGTCAATCGAGGGGTTGACCAGAGGCGAGGGCGTTCACGCCTGTGCGGTTCTGATCACGCCCACACCCGTTAACGACCACGTGCCCACCAAGCTGGATACAAAGGGCGGAGTCGAGATCACCCAATACGAGGGACATTCCGTTGCGGACATGGGACTGCTCAAGATGGACTTCCTGGGACTTCGCACCCTAACGGTCATCTCCAAGGCGCTTGCAAACATCAGGGCCTCGTATCCAAATCCAGAGGACATCGAGAAGATGCCGGAAAAGGTCAGGGCCTGCATCAAGCCCGGGGCAACATGTGTGGACATCGACGTCGACAAGATCCCGTTCGACGACGAGAAGATCTTCGACCTCATGGGCTCTGGCCGCACGGCCGGAGTGTTCCAGATCGAGTCCGCCGGCATGACCGCGACGATCAAGGGAATGCATCCCAAGGAGTACCGCCACGTCGTGGCCCTCATCGCGCTCTACCGACCCGGTCCCCTGGGTGCCGGAATGGTCAGCGACTACAACGACAGAATGAACCACCGCAAGAAGGTCGAGTACTACGATGACCGCCTTGCCGACATCCTGGAAGAGACCTACGGCACGATGGTCTACCAGGAGCAGGTCATGCAGATCTCGATGAAGATGTGCGGTTTCTCTGCAGGCGAGTCGGACTCCAGGATCAGGAAGCCCGTGGCCAAGAAGAAGATCAAGCTGCTCACCTCGACGGTGTTCCATTGGGAGGATGGCCGCGACGAGACAACTTACGAGCACTGGATGAACGGTGCCGTTCGAAACGGGTATTCCAAGGAAATCGCGCAGAAGATCTGGGACGATGTCCTGGAGTTCGCCTCCTATGCCTTCAACAAGTCGCATTCCGCTGGGTATGCGATCCTCGTGATGCAGACCGCTTGGCTCAAGGCGTATTTCCCCAACGAGTACATGGCCTCGGTCCTCACCTCCTACATGGGGAAGACCGAGAAGATCACCCATTACGTCAACGCTTGCAAGTCCGAGGGCATCCCGGTGCTGCCTCCTGACATCAACGAGTCCGGACGCGATTTCACGGCAACCGCCGAGGGCGTGCGTTTCGGATTTGCCGGCATCAGGGGAGTGGGAGAAGGCGTTGGCGAGGCGATCATGCGCGAGAGGGACGCGAACGGACCGTTCAAGAATCTGCACGATTTCGTCTCGAGGGTCGATAGCGGTTCCGCCAACAAGAGAGTGGTCGAGGCCCTCATCAAGTCCGGCGCTTTCGACTCCACCGGATATACCCGTCGCCAGCTGATGCTGTTCCTGGAGCGCGATGGCATCTTGGAGTCTGCTGCCCAGCATCACAAGGACATGAAGATGGGGCAGCTCTCGATGTTCGATGCTCTGGACGACGACGGCAACGCGATCTTCGAGCAGGAAGTCCCGGCGCCGGATGGTGTCGAGTGGGACAGGCGCCTCAAGCTCGACTTCGAGAAGGAAGTCATGGGCATGTACGTTTCTGACCACCCCTTGAGCCCATATCAGGAGGAACTCGACAAGATCTCCGAGTTCAAGCTCAGCGTTCTCGGCGGTTCTGCTGAGGACGAATTGGACGAGTACGGAAACCCTGTTGCCCCATACATCCCCACCGAAAGGGACATCAAGCTTGCTGGCATGATCACCAACCTGGAGTACAAGACCACTAAGAAGGGCGACCGCATGGCCACCTTCACTTTGGAATCGATGGATGGAACAGTTGACTGCGTGGTGTTCTCCCGCAACCTGCAGAAATGCGGAGATGCGATTTCCGATGAGGCGATTGTCAAGGTGACCGGAAGGTTCGACAGCAACGACCGTGGTTCGCAGATTCTCGTGAGCAACGTGAAGGAGCTCGCGCTCGGCAAGAAGATGAGGATCGAAATCGACAAGTCAGAGCTTGACAAACAGGTTCTGAGCGACATCTGCTCCACGATCGAGAGATATCCAGGTTCTGATGACATCTCGTTCATCCTTTACAACGGCAAGACACCTGAAAGCAGGGTTGACGTTCCCGTGAAGGCCGATTGCGGGAACATCCTGTTCCTATCGGCGCTCTCGGCGGTGTTGAACAAGCGCGGCAGGGTAGTGGTGTAGGGGTCCAACTGGTGTAGGAATCTAGCTGGTGTAGGGATCCAGCTCGCCACTTCCCTGGAACTTTTCCGCCTACCAGCGATTGCGCGCCGGTCGTACGCTCATGGGGAAATCTGCCTACTTTACCACTCTACCGTGCTAAAGTAGGCAGGGTCGAAAGGAGACCAATGAACTCGATTACGCCAAGGGGCTTCAAGGACGTTCTCCCAGAGGAAGCGCGGATCCGCGAAGACCTTAGAAACAAGTGCAATGCGGCGATGGACCTCTGGGGTTATGCGCCAATCGAGACTCCCACCTTGGAATTTCTAGATGTTCTGGAGGAGGGGAGCCACCTCGAATCAACAACATTCAAGCTTTTCGATGGAGACAACAACCTGCTGGTCATGAGGCCCGATGTCACCATTCCCATAGCCAGGATGGTCGCTTCCAGGTTGACTGATTCCGAAGGAGCTCACAGGTTCCGCTACAACCTCAGGGTCTTCAGGGACAATGAGTCCGAAAAGGGGAATTCCAGGGAATTCACTCAGTTCGGCATCGAGCAAATCGGGCTCTCCGGTCCATCGGCTGACGCCGAGACGCTCATCGTCTTCGTCGAGAGCCTACTCGCTGCCGGTCTGGAGGGATTCAAGATCGAATTCTGCAATGTGGAGGTCTTGAACAAGCTCCTCGAATCTTGCGAGATGGGCAAGGAGTTCGAGGAGGCGGTTATGAACGCCTACCACACCTCCAACTATGTGAAGTTGAACGAGGTGGTCGACTCGGCAGATCTTGAGCCCGGGCTTTCCAACGGCCTCAAGGACCTGATAGGCATACACGGGGGACGAGAGGCCATAGACAGGTGCAGGAAGCTCCTCTCCTCATATGTCAGGGAACAGATCTTCGACGACCTCGAGGCAACTTGGGATATCGTCGAATACTGCGGATATTCCGACTACATCGGAATCGACTTCTCCCTGCTCAGCTCCTTCGATTACTACACGGGAATCATCATGGAGGCCTTCGCCCCGATGTTCGGCAAGTCCATAGGATCTGGCGGCAGGTACGACAATTTGCTGGGGGAGTTCGGCAAAGATGCTCCTGCAGCAGGTTTCGCATTCTCCCTCGAGAGGTTGATGCACGCACTCGCCATGCAGGGCAATCTCGTCTCTGCGCCAAACAGGTACAAGCAGATGTACGCAGATGACAAAGAGGCGTTTGCAAAGGCAATGGAGATGCATTCGCGCGGAATTGCCGTGATGATTGGGGGATCTGAATGAGCAGCTCTAGCACAATGAAAGTGAAGCCCTTGAGGATAGGAGTTCCAAAGGGATCCCTGTACCACGACAGCCTGGATGTTCTCCGGGAATCCGGGCTTCCAATCGATGCCATGGAGGATCCCGGAAGGCAGCTGATCTTCCGCGAGAACGGATACGAGTTCGTGATTCTCCGGCCAACCGACGTTCCAGTTTTCGTGGCCCAGGGAGGTGCAGACTGCGCCATTTGCGGAGAGGACTCCATCATCGAGGCCGATATGGACGTGGTGGAGCTCGTGGACCTCAAGTTCGGCGGGTGCAGGTTCGTGG
Organism: Coriobacteriales bacterium; assembly: GCA_050946255.1. Classification (GTDB taxonomy): domain Bacteria; phylum Actinomycetota; class Coriobacteriia; order Coriobacteriales; family CADBOM01; genus JBMNUL01. The sequence goes on from JBMNUL010000013.1 coordinate 26,700, forward strand.
TCGCCGAGCCCAACGAGGCTAGCTTCCGGATAGACGATTCCTACAGCAGGCTCGGGGTCATGCGAGTTGCCACCAAGTATCCGAAGATCACACGTGCCTACTATGATTCCATTGGCACCCAGGTCGAGATCGTCAAGCTCCACGGCAACATCGAGCTCGCCCCGTTGTGCCAGATGGCGGACAGGATAGTCGATATCACGGCTACAGGAACTACCCTGAGAGAGAACAACCTCAGAGTCGTGGATGACGTATTGGAATCCACGGCCAGGTTCATCGCCAACCCAGCCTCGGTAAGGATCGATGATAGGATCAGGGACCTTGCCAAGCGGCTGGACAAGGTAGTGGAAGACAAGGAGCAGTAAATGATCCAGATAATCACCCTCGAGAAGGACGAGGAACTAGATATCGACTCCATGGAGCGCAGCGGCGCCATAGACGATGAGGTCATGAGCTCAGCAGCCAAGATCGTGGAAGATGTGAGGCTTCGTGGCGACGAGGCGCTGAGGGATTATTCTGCCAAGTTCGACCATGTGAAGCTCGGCAGCTTCCGGGTGCCGGACGAGGTCATCGATGCCGCCGAGGGCTATCTAGACGAGTCGGTGGTCGAGGGTCTCAAGACGGCCTATGCCAACATCCTGGATTTCCACGCGAACGACGTGCCGGCTTCCACCATGAAGTCCCGTCCAGATGGGTCCTCCGTGGGATACAAGGTGACCCCGCTGAAGAGCGTTGGATTCTACATCCCAGGTGGCAGGGCCGCTTATCCCTC
>JBMNUL010000014.1:0-27053 GCA_050946255.1 Coriobacteriales bacterium
GTCTGGAAAACGTTTCCGCAGGTGGCAAAAGGAGAGTGAAAATTCGCCGGAATTCGTGGGAATCAGCCCCAAAAACGTCTTGAATGCATGTCTCGGGAAAGATTCTTCACTCCCGTTTGCCCTGATGAATCCCGAATCCGTTGTAAACGGACGCCACGCGCGTTCTCCTCGCAGTTACTAGGAAGCTGATTTACGCCACTCCCTCATTCCCCATAACCATGTCGGAGCGGTCCTTCATCCATCACACGACGCCCCCGCCGGCCTGCTTGCCGTTCTGAGCCATGACGCCGACGAGTGCATGGGGGACGTAGGGCTCCTCGAGATAGGCCGCCTCTTCGTCGGTCAGCGTTAGGTCGACGGCGTGCGTCATGCCCTCGATCTGCTCCGGCTTGGTCGCACCGACCACGGGTGCGTCCGAGTTGCGCAGGAGCCAGGCGAGGGACACCTCGCTCATCGAGGCGCCTCTCGCGTCTGCTACCTCGGCGACGCGCGCAATCACCTTCGCGTCAACGTCTGCGGTCGCGTCGTACTTGAACTTGGCGTAGGAGTCCTCGGCCAGTCGCTTAGAGGTCTCCCCGGGTCGCTTTGCCAGCCGCCCGCCGGCCAATGAGCTGTAGGGGGTGACGGCGATTCCCTCCGACGCGCAGAACGGGAGCATCTCGCGCTCTTCCTCCCGGGCTATGAGGTTGTAGTGGTTCTGCACGGAGACGAATTCCGCCATGCCGTGCTCGCGGGCGTAGAAGTTCGCCTTCGCGAGCTGCCACGCGAAGCAGTTTGAGATTCCTATCGCGCGGGCTTTGCCCGCCTTGACGACATTGTCCAGCCCTTCCATGATCTCCTCAAGTGGCGTGTGGTAGTCCCACATGTGGTAGATGTAGAGGTCGACGTGGTCAAGCCCGAGGTTGCCTAGGCTCTTGTCGAGCGAGCGCTCTACGTGGAGCTGTCCGCTCACTCCCGCCTCCATCTCTTCCACGGTGCGCGGGAGGAACTTGGTCGCAAGCACATATTCGTCGCGCCTTGCGAAATCACGCAGAGCCCGCCCTACGTAGCGCTCGCTCGAACCGTCTTGGTAGGCTATGGCGGTGTCGAAGAAGGTGATTCCGGCGTCCAGCGCCGCCCGGATGATCTCGCGGGCTCCATCCTCGGCTATCGTCCAAGAGTGTTGCCCGGTCGCCGGGTTTCCGAGGCCCATGCATCCGAGGCATATGCGCGACACTGTGATTTCGGATGGCCCAAGGTTCACATATTCCATTTTTGCTTCCTCTCCATTCCGTATCTGTCCGCAAATATACCGCGGATTCCATCCTGCTCGCATGCTCCGTCCGCGCGCCCGCCGCTCGTAGCAAATGGGACCACGGTCATCATTCTGCGAGAGCCAATGTCACCTCGACTTTTCCGTTTCCCAAGATCTCTTTGAGCTCGGATGCTGTAACATCTTCGATCTTCCCAAGTCTGGTGAAGCTCCATGAATTCGGGGCATAGTAGATAACCAGCTGGTTGCCCTGATAGAGAATGAGGTCTCCCGCTTCCGTATCGATATGCTCGTCGTTGGTCGGGAGGCTTCTTCCAAAGCTGCCGACTTTCTCCATGTTCGCATAATCTCTCATCTTCAAAGTGATGGAGCCGTCTGCAAGCAGTTCTTTCAGTGCTTCAGCAGAAGAATTGTCCGCAAGTGCTGCTGTGAGAGTGGTGCCGTTAACCGTTAGGGTGATCATCGTTTCATCTCCTTGTGTTTGCGATACATCCGAATCCGTTTGAGTTGCAGCTTTTCCCTGTTGCTCTTTCCCAGACGAAGATTCCTCTGTCTGGGCTCTATTGTTCAGGGAATGAGACGCATCTCGTGAGCAGGTTTAATCTGCTTCCAACTTTCCGTACTGCTCATCGTCGACGGGCTCGAGCCACTCGCTGGAGGCGTTGGTTCCTGGGACGGCCAGGGCAATGTGGGAAAACCAGCTGTCGGCTGTCGCTCCGTGCCAATGCTTGACGTTTGCGGGGATCTCGACCACATCGCCGGGGTGCAGCTTTCGAGGAGCCTTGCCCCACTCCTGGTACCAGCCCTCACCGTCGGTGCACAAAAGCAGCTGGCCGCCGTCTTTCTCAGCATGGTGCACATGCCAGTTGTTGCGGCAGCCCGGTTCGAAGGTCACGTTCGCAACGCCGAGTCCGCCCGCATTGGAAAGCGGGTTGAGGTAGCTCTGGCCGATGAAGTACTGCGCATAGGCATCGTTGGTTTGTCCCAGGCCGAACATGCCGCCATGTTCTCCGTCGTCTTCTGCCCAGACTTCCTTGGCGAGGTTGAAGACTGCCCAGCCCTTCGGCCAGCCTACATAGAATGCCGTGTGCGTGATGATTGCTGCGGCCTCTTTCCTGGTCACGCCATGTGCCTTCGCGTTTTGGAGGTGGTACGCGAGCGAGGAATCGGTGACTCCTGAGGACATGAGCGCAACCATGGTGATAATGCAACGGGTCTTGATGTCGATGGACTCATCGTTCCAGTTTTCCCCGAAGAGCACATCGTCGTTGTAGTGAGCGAATGCAGGTGCGAAGTTTCCGAGTTGGTCGCGCCCGGCCGTTTGCGTGATTTTCTCTGCCATTGTTAATCCTTTCTCTATTTGCGATTCAGGTTTACGTCGGTATTTTTTGGTATCGAGTGAGATGTCCGCTCTGTGCAAAGCTCATGCAGATTAAGGGGTATGGGCACTCGGCGGTTATCGGGTCTAGTTCTCGAAAGTGCGAAGCTCGTCTCGTATGAGCTCCAAGGTGACCTTCTCGTGCTCGACTTTGTCGGACTTGGCGAACGTCTTGTCCCATTCCCTGGTTAGATTGAGGTTCTCGGTTGCAAACATGACTGACTCCTTTCCTTTTGGAAGCCGTCTTAGTGGCTTACCGCCACCTTTGATTTGTCCCGAAACAATTTTCCTGCAGCCATTTATCCATTACCAATACTTAATATGAACGCTTTGTAATGCCTAATAGGCATTGTTTATCAAAGATTCCTAAATGGCGGATTGAGGGGAACGCATATGGGGAGATCGGGAAGCTTCGGTACTTTGGTGCCCTAATAGAAGGGGGCACGGTCATGGGCGCTGCGAAATCGCTGCACGTCACCCAGCCTACGCTCTCGCCCAGGCTCGAGGCCCACCATGGCGTGCTGTGGCGCAACCTCCGCCCGACGCGTCGGGCGGAGGCCTTTATAGTCAAGCTGGCGAGATTGGCGCGATAAGGGAATCGATAACCGTCCCCTCATCCAAATCCCATGCTGGCAAGTGGAAAGACTCCGAAATCATAGATGCCAATCCCAGTATGAGCCAGCGCACTTTGGAGAGGGTTCTGTCGAAACTCCGGAGCGAGCGCATTGTCGAGAAGGTCGGCGTCGCAAGATCGATGGCATACCGAAGGAGTGGCTAAGCGGCCTGACAGATTCAGTCCTGCGTTTCGGACAGCGGCTTGTTCTTGCACAGCGCCATGAGCACTACGCAGATTGCGAGCACGGGCGCGAGCATCAGGTACACCGGGGCGAGAGCCTGGTTGTAGGAGAGCTGCACTGCCTGCTGCAACGTGTCGGACAGGCCGCGCACCAGCGCCGGCGAGATGGAGTTGACGTCGAACCCCAAAACCGACACGCCGCCGAGCGAGGCGAGGTTGGTGCTCAGCGCCTGGGTCAGGTTAGCCGTGAAGACAGATCCCACGACGCTCGAGCCCAGGGTTCCTCCGATCTCGCGGAAGAAGTTGTTGCCTGCTGTCGCGGTGCCCACGATGCTCGAGGAGAACTCGTTTTGAACAATGAGCACCAGGATCTGCTGGCCAAGGCCGATGCCCAGCCCCAGCACCGCCAGCACCACGCATATGAACACCAGCGACGAATCGACGGTGATGGCCGAGAGCACGCACAGGGCCACCGTGCAGATCGCGCAGCTCACGAGCGGGAGCATCTTCGCGCGGTTCACCTTCGCCACCAGGTACCCCGACGCCGTGGAAGTGACCATCAGGCAAAGCGTCATGGGAATCAGCATGCACCCTGCCACGCTGGCGGAAAGGCCGTTGACGATCTGCAGGTAGGTGGGCATGTAGGAGGTGACGCCCATCATGGCAAGCATCAGCACCATGCCGGTTATGGTGCAAAGGATGAAGTTACGGTTCTTGAACAGGTAGAGCGGCATCAGCGGCTCTTTGACGCGCCGTTCGATGATGACGAAGCACACGGCCATGACGATGGCGACGACGAATAGCCCGATGATGAAGGGCGAGTTCCAGGCGTACGAGTTGCCCCCAAGTGAAAGGGCGAGCACCAGGCAGCTGGTTGCAATGGAGAGCGTGACGATGCCCGCGACGTCGACGTCCGCCATCGTGTGACCGCTCTTGCCGTAGGGCGGCAGGAACACCGCCGCCATGACGATGGCCACAATGGAAAGCGGCACGTTGATCCAAAAGCACCAGCGCCAGGAGAATGCATCTGTGATCAGGCCGCCGAACAGCGGTCCGACCACCGTGCTGATTCCAAATGCCGCACCCATGATGCCCATGAACTTGCCACGCTGTTTGGGCGGGAAGATGTCAGCGACGATCGACTGCGAGAGAAGCATCAGGCCGCCACCGCCCAAGCCCTGAATAGCGCGGCCGGCGATGAAGGCGTTCATCGTTGGAGCGGCTGCGGTGACAGTGGAACCGAAAGCGAACACCGACATGGCGAAGAGGAACAGGTGCTTGCGCCCGAACAGGTCTCCCAGCTTTCCGTATATCGGCATCATTATGGTCGACGTGAGCATGTAGGCCGTGGTCACCCACACCATCTGGTCCACGCCGTTCAGGTCGCCCACAATCGATGCCATCGCCGTTGAGGCGATGGTCTGGTCGAGAGACCCTACGAACATCGCCATCATCAAAGCGGCAAACACGCAGTTCAACGCCTTGCCGCTCAGATGTTCATACGAGCTTCTGCTGTTCCCATCCATTGTCTCGCTCCTCCTTGGACCCCCGGCGTTCCATCGCGCCGTTGTGTCCGATTTCGACTACTCGCCATTTGGTTATTATTTGACTGCCGTCTAGCAATAAGGAGGATATGAGACTAAACTAGGCTAAGCAATCTGCGATTCTTTCCTTTCGTCGTGTATTTGACGATTCGCCCGATTCGTCGCATAACTTGTCGCGGAAAAGGCGCGCATTTGCAGCGGGCGACGCCGATTTTTGGAAGGAGAATGCCATGGCAGCCAAACAGCCTGTATTGCCCGCGCACGTCATCGGAACCCGGATGGTGGCGGCCGAACAAGACAAAGGCACGGACGAGACCACCACTGATTCCGCGCGCAAGAAGGATATGCGCTGGCAACGCACCGAGCGCCACATCCTGCAGGCCTTCAGCAATCAGCTGGACCAGCGCCCCTTGAACAAGATCTCCGTCACCCAGCTTGCTGCGGAGGCGGAGATCAACAAGGCCACGTTCTATCTGCACTATGCGGATATCTACGAGCTCGCAATCGCATATGCGCGCACAAGCGCAGATGAGGTGGTGGACGACATCGAGCATCCGGAAGCATTCTTCTCGGATCCCGAGCTTTTCGCGCGCGAGTTCGTGGCGGCGCTCGACGGAGAGGAGCGCTTCAAGGAGGGGAGGACTTTTGTCGAAAACGGCCTGAGCTCGGTATTCGCCGACAGGTTGGCTGAACGCATCTACGAAGTGCTCGAGGGGCAGGAGTTACCCGAATCGCCCGAGCAATCGCAGATGTTTCTCATGTTCCTCGTCCACGGTGTGATGGGCCTTCTGCCCCAATATCTGAAAGAGGACTCCGATTGGGTTGCCAAGATGGCAGCCCTCGTCATAGAAGCAATGAGGGGGCAGTAGCCCAATATCTCTTCGAGCTCGCCAGGTTCACGTTCTCAAAGCCCCGCTCGAAAGGCCCCAGTTAGCTTCTTCAGTCGTAGTACCCGGCATCGAAGGCAGCATCTTTGAAACCGCAACCCGATTGATAGCATGTGGGGCGGAACCCGAGCACTTTCTTGTAGAGCTCCGGGTTCTTGCGGAGGTTGCAAAGCGTGTTGTACACTGCCGCGCCGTCAATGTCCACGATTCTGTCGTTCTTGGATATCATCGCGTAATACGCATCAGCTGCGGAGAAACCCTCGATTCGAATGGGATTCTCGATATCATCGAAATGTCGCGGGTTCGGTAAGTCGACGAAGGCGCAAAATTCCCGGTAAATGTCATCGTTTTCAGGAGCGAATAGCGTGCGTGAATAATTTGGACGATGCGAGAGGCTGCTCGTTTCCTCGTTAAGGTTCGCGTCAAGTTCCTTGAAGTACTCTTGAGCTGTGTAGCCGCGTTCGGCCTTTCCCTCTGCGATGAGTTGTTGTTCGCGCTCATATGAACCCATGGTGAGGCCTCTTTCCTTTTCCCTGTGCGCGTTCTTTGCAGGCGCTTGTCCCATCTCAACTTCCATCTTAACGACTTCTGAATGTTTTCGTTATGTGTTATTACTGATATTTTCAGTTATCCCGGCCTTGTGTGACTTGCCAGTTTCTACGGAAAAATTGCATCATTCTCTTGCTCTGAACAATTTGGGGCGGGCTTGTCTGAGGGAATGTGGCTGACGACGTCCTGGATACCATTGTCAGAGGGTTGCATTGGCAGGATAGGGCAAGTTCACGTCAGACAGTTCCATTAGATTGCGGATGCCTGTCAATCTCAAAAGGGGATAGAGATGAAGATTCAGCTTTGCGCTGGTACTTAGCGCTGGCCTTTGGGAATGCGCACGAGCAGGAAGAACGCGATTCCCATGAGCACTAGGCCTGCCCCGTCGAAGATGATGAAGCGGGTGAGGCTCGATGCGAGCGCGGCGATGGAGCCGTGGAGGCTGACCAGCAGGATCGACTCTCCGACGAGGCCGATGAGCTGCTGCACTAGCACGATGCCGAAAAGCAGCATGTGCCTGTGGGGGTTCCAGATGACGGGCGGGTAGGTGGCGTTCCACATCAGGAACAGAATTCCGATGGAGCGCAAGACGACGCGTCCGGTCTCACCCGAGAGGGCATAGCTTGAGAGATATGCGTCCGGCCAGATGATGAACGCGATGGCGCATTGGACGTTGATGACGAAGACGGCGAGCACGGCGATACGTGCGAACCATATCCTGCCTTTGCCCTGTTGCGGGTACTGTTGCGAGCCGTCGAGCATCAAGTCCCTTTCCATCCGTTTCCAATCCATTACTACTTTATGATGTTAACCAAGCTGCCACTTCTCCTTCTACCAGATTTCTCCGGAGAAATCTGGTAGAAGATTACCCTCAGTACGAGGACATCGACAGTTCCTACACCATCTTGGACGAGATGCTGGATTCGTTTCCGATCAAGGAGTGGCGACTCAGTCGGGCAGGTAGTAGCGGGTCTTTCCGGCGGTTGCCTTCCCGAACTCGATGGCCTGCTGCGGGCACCCTCCGATGCAAGCGTTGCACTGGGTGCAGTTGTCTCCCCACGTGGGCTTCCCATCTACGATCCGGATGTTGGAAAGCGGGCAACGCGAGGCGCATGTGCCGCATCCGTTGCACTTCTCTGTCACGAAGAACTTCTTCGCGTTGATCTGCGTCGCGTACATGAGCGGGTTCATGATCGTGGACATGTAAGACTTGCCAGGCTGCTCCTCGGGGAGCTTCGACCCGCTTGCGATGATCTGGGCAGTCTCGGCGATCTTGGGCTCGGCTTCGGCGAGCACCTTGTCGTTTTGCTCCTTTGACTGGGTGAGTCCGGCGCTGCAATAGCCCTGCGGCATGATGATCGAGCGGAACCCCATCACCTCGAAGCCCTTGGCCTGCGCCAGCTTGAGCACGTAGCGCACCGTGACCCACGGGGTGGAAGCGCAGGTGGCGACGAAGTACGCCTGCCGGCTTCCCGCGAACTGGGAGCGCTCGATGAAATTTGTCATCACGCGTGGGTAGCGGCCTCCGTAGACCGGTCCCACGAAGACGTATGGCCTCTCGGAGGAATAGTTGCCTGAGCTGCCCTCGCGAAGGTGCACTGCGATGTCCTCGATGTCGTCTCCGGTCGCCTCGGCGATGGTCTTCGCAACGTGCCTGCTGTTTCCAGTGCCTGAGAAGTACAAGATCATTTTCTGCCCCTTTTCGTTGTCGAACTCGGCTCTGATTAGTTTGCAAATCGTTCCGACTTCGGGTCGCTTCTGTCGGGAAGCCTGCTCACGACCCGCTTTGCGTGGGAGAGGGTCTTGATTAGCTGGTCGAGCGCCTTGGCCGTCTCATCGAAGTAGTAGAAGTTGCGAGTCCCCTCCTTGCGCATCTTCACAATGCCAGCGTCCTTGAGGATCTGCAGGTGATGGGAGACCGCCGGACGCGACAGCGATGTGCGCGAGGCGATGTCGTTGACGCGAAGGCCCTCGCAGTTACCCGACTGCATCATGACGATGATGAGGTGCTGCCTCGTCTCGTCGCCCAGCGCCGTCAGGATCTTGTGCGACTGTTCGAACTCCTTGGCAATCGCGGCCACCTCCCGGGCTTCCTCACTAGATGGCCTACCGTTCTCCATACCTAGCCGCTTTTCCTCCATGCCCGCTGGCCTCTCGCATCCGTCTGTTCGTTTAATCGCTTAAACAATTAGAACATTGTCTCAGAGGGGTGGCAATATTCGTAAAGAAAGTCGATACCAACTGATTCGGCTTCGGGGGTACATGCGGGTGTTGGGTGATTTGAGTGTGACCATAGCTAGATTCGGGGTGCGGCTCAAGTGCCTGTCCGAGACTGCAAACGTGCGGCAACGCAGCGAACCTGGCTAGGTCTTTTTATTTATACCGACAATCTAGGGGTAGGTCGCACTGGACTTCTGGAAGCTATGGCGAGCACCTTTCAAAATACTAGCCACATTATTGGAAGTAATTGTCATCGAGCATTAGGGAAAATTTGCGTTTTTTAATCCAAAACTTGCGTTATAGAACGCGAAATTTTTCGTTGATAACGCAAAAATAACGGATGTTGAGCGTAATTACAGCGCAAATTCAAAAAAATAACGTTAATAATATGGATCTCGTCGATATCGATGGCAAGAGCGTGGTGGTTGCTCATGTCGAAGGTATCCCAATCGGGCGACAACCTGTCTATCGTACCGCTGCGGGGAGTACGAAGGGTTCTTTCGTTCGTGTTGGGGACCAGGATCTGCGCATGACCCCAATGGAACTTTATGAGATAGAGGCTTTTAGAAATGCCGTTCGTGATGATAGAAGCGTCCCGGACAAATCCAGACCGAGCATGCTCGATTCCGACTTAGTCGCCGACTTCGTGAGGCTCGCGAAGGATAACAGGCCGAAGTTGAGGAATCGGTCTGATGAGGAGGTTCTCGAGCTAACTGGCGCCACGCTGGAAGGGCGCCCGACCCTCGCCGGCCTCATGGTTCTCTCGGACTATCCCCAGCAGGAGTACCCCAATCTCGGGATAATCGCAATTGCCGTTGCGGGTGAGACGATTGGTCAAGACGAACAGGGAAACAGCTTCCTCGACAACAAGCACCTCGAGGGCCCGATTGCAGAGATGGTCGACGACGCAATGGCGTTCGTTAGGCGTAACACTAGGACACGGACGGTCGTTTCGGAAGTACGCAATTCTTCTTTTCTGCGAAGTTCCTCGCAGCAAGTCGGAAATCGCGAGACGGTTTGGGGTCACCTCGGGATACGTCTCGAGAGCATACCTCTTGCCAATGGTTGAAGATGGGGTCCTCGCCCTCACGATCCCCGAGCATCCTCGGAGCAAGAACCAGCGTTTCGTTGCCCACGGGCGGTAATGAGCCCCGATAATTTCGGACCATTGTTTCAAGAGAGTCATCCAAACAGAGGCCGAAGCTAGGGGGAGGCTGCATTGCATTCCGACCCGATGCACCCGGTAGTTCGCGTCGCCCCCCGCTGCACCCGGTAGATTGCGCCGCCGAATGCTGCCCCTTCGCTAAGTGCGATTTTTCGTCGTTAGAGTCAGTTCTGGAACTCTAAGCCCAATTTTCTTCAATTTTTTGGTCTTAGAAGTTTTTCCAGAGCTGTAATGACGGCAATTCGTTCTTAGGGACGACATGAAATGGATTGATGCAGGGCAAGGGTTTCTGCGGAAGAATCTTGTGGGAAACTTGCGTACTACTCCTTCGTTCCAAGTCTACTGCAGACCGTTGCTCATTCTCTTGAGTTCAGCAGGGATGGGATGCTGAAGCTGTCAGAGTGCTCGAACGCCCTCGGCAGGCTCGAGGGCATGCTGAGATTCGTCCCGAACGCCAAGATGTATTTGACGATGTATGTCAGAAAGGAAGCCTTGCTCTCCGCACAGATCGAAGGCACCCAGTGCACCTTCGATGACGTCCTGAATCCAGAGCTCCCGGAGTTGGCTGAGAAAGACGTTGCCGACGTCGTCGCATACGTACGTGCTACTAAATACGCGATTCGTCGGATGAAAGAGCTCCCTCTGTGCACGAGGCTCTTTCGAGAGATTCACTCGGAGCTTCTTCGGGACACGCGCGGATCGGATAAGAACCCCGGCGAGATGAGAAGGTCGCAGAACTGGGTCGGGCCTGTAGGATGCACGATTTCGGAGGCGGAATACGTTCCGCCGAACGTCGAGGACATGCATGATGCCCTGTCGGATCTCGAGAAATTCATCAACGAGAAAAGCTCCAAAGACCCGATAGTGAAGGCGGCCCTTGTTCACTACCAGTTCGAGACCATCCATCCGTTTCTTGATGGAAACGGGCGTCTGGGGCGGTTGCTCATCATGCTTTCCCTAATGAACGATGGCGTGCTGACCAAGGCGTCCTTCTACCCCTCCTACCAGCTCAAGGTAAGGAGGGGCGAGTACTACCAGAGGCTGATGGGAGTCCACGAGAGAGGCGAGTACGCTGCATGGGTGGAATTCTTCTGTTCGTGCCTCAGCGTCTCCGCCCATGACGCGTCTGAAACTCTCGAGCGGCTTTCGGATCTTCACGAGGAGGCTGAGCGAATGATTGACCACTCGCTGGGGAGGTCGGGGCCAAGTGCGCGAAGGCTGCTCTCCCTTCTGGAGGCGAATCCCATCGTGAGAGTGAGCTTCATCGCGGATCGGCTCGGCGTTTCTAACTCCACTGCGAACAACTTGGTTTCGGAATTCATCAAGATGGGAATTCTCCGCAAGCAAGATGCTAGCAAGCAGCGCTATCGGGTTTTCGTGTACGAGGACTACCTCGCCCTGCTGAGGAAGGGCGACCAGCCCCTCTCATGAGGAAGTCACGGGTTGCCTCCACCTTGCCCGATTTCGGCTTGCTCATGATGGGCTGAACGATGCAGACATGCTGCACGGGAGTGTCGCCCACGATGTACACGACCGTGATAATGATGCTCCCGCCAAAGGGGGAAGCGCAGTCTGGGGCTTCAAGACCAGGGAAGAGGCGCAGCAGGAGATATTCAGGTGCATCGGACTCTATTACATCAGGCAGAGAATGTGCTGCAAACGGCGGCTTGTTTTTGTCATTAATACAACCGGTGCAAACTACTGTTCTCCTGTGAATTCCAAAACAGCTTCTTTGATTTCCTCGCTGTGCCCCTCCATTAAATGTTCACCGCTTTCAAAGGAAATGAAGGTGCAGTTCGGAAACCTTTTAACCGCCTTTTCTGCGTCTTCATAGCTTGCCAGTTTATCGTCCTTGGCGTGGATGACCAATGTCGGCACTTGCAGATCCTCAATACGGTAATCGTCGTAATTTCTCGCCATATCGATATTTGTCACAGAAGCATCCAGCACCACGCCATCTTTTCTTTCATCAATAGGAAGCATGGTGTAGATCGTAGACGGATCCATGCCCATGATCGGTTCAAACAATGGGCTCATAAGAAACATTGCATAGTTATTGCACAGGAACTCGGGTGGTCCTGCATATTCAGGATATTCTTCTGGTTTTTCTGTATATGGCATTGCAGAGCTATATAGAATCAGTCCTTTTGTTCGTTCTGGATAATCCAAAGCGAAGCGAATGGCGACGCTCCCACCTGCCGATGTCGCCAGAAGATACACCTTCTCAATTCCTAGTTTATCTAGCAGTTCCACATATGCTTTTGCCTGCTCGGCGGGAGTACCGTCGCCCAGAATATCGCTGCCTAAATACCCGAACCGTGATGGTGCGATAATCCTGTAATCTGAACTGAAGTCTTTGCAGGTGTCGTATGCTTGGTCGTAACCGCCGAATATTCCGTGCACGGACAAAATCGTTTCGCCTTCGCCCGTGTCAACATAGGTCATATTTCCGTAACTAAGCTGAGCTGTTTCTGCTCCGTAAGAGGCGAGCCTTTCGTTGCTCTCAGTCACGGCAATACTGCACCGTATTCCCTGAACGACAAGGTATGCCGCAAGTACAAGTAGAACGCCCCCAACAATGTATTTCCACATTCGCTTGTACCAAGCCTTTCTTCCTCTCGCTCATGATGCCCCTCTGCTGCGAAAGCATTGCAAAATCCCTGTAACGCCTAGGTCAATTTCTGATTTGCTTCTTCAACCGTATAAGGAGGATTCCTGTAGGGCTTCTGGCAGCTTCACTCGCTGTGCTGCATTTCCCGTCTTTTCTAACAACCACCAGCAAAAAAGGGGAAGTGATAATTTGCGGTACGGATGGGCGATTTCTTGTTGGGCAACGATGGAGGCTGTGAGGGGGTCAAGTCGCAGGTCTGCTACAATCCGTGGGTGTCTGCGAGCCTTCACATCGAGGGCTATGTTGCTCTAGAGAAGGGGCTGATTCACATCGTGCCCTCGGGTCCCTTCGACCTCTATACTACAGACGTCAACCGGATGGCCCATTTCACCGGGGGGAGCACGAAGGGCTGAAAGGGACGTCGCGCTGTTAGGAGCTTCTCTATGAATATGCCAACTTGTATCACCAGACCGTTCGGCGCCCTGGCGCGCATTGGCGCTTTGGCGCTGGCATGCCTTCTCGTCATGATTGCCATCGCGGGGTGTTCGGGAGTCGGGAGCAATGGGGTGGAGAACGTGTTCGATGAGATCGTGCTCACGAGTCCCACGAGTGCTAACGAGAGCATCTTTGGCAGCGTGGAGGCCCAGACCCCGACCGGCTTTGAACAGCTTGCGCCCAGCGGAACAGACCCGCATGCTGGAGAGGTCGTGGTCTACGAGTACGTGGGCTCAGACTTGGGCGATCCCTGGGAGGAATCGGGGCTTGGCTCCGTGGACGACGCTGGCGAGGACCCGCGGGAGGCGTCTCTCGACGCCACCGTTCGCAGCGAGAGCTCGAAGCTTGATATTGTGTGCTGGACCCCCTCGCGTGTGGCGGCGGATGGCAAGGAGTACTATGCGGGCGTGGAGCTGACCTACGCCGTGGGTGACGATGGTCCCGCTCTCGCGGAGTATTACGAGCAGCGCGGCACGGACGGGAACTATTCGCTTCTGGACAGAGACGAGTGGCTCACCGCCACGGGCATGGACGGCGATGCGCTAGACTCGTGGGCGCAGCATGCAATCAGGGACCTCTACGTGGCGGGCTATCTTGACGCCAACGTGGAGACCACGCTCTTCTCGATGGACGACCTTGGGAATGGCGTATCTCTCGAGGGGGATTTCCTGGCGCGCATGAGGGAGTCCTAGCATACGGCGCTCTCTTCGTCAGACTCGCCTCACGAAAGAGAGAAAAACTCACTGAATGCCTTCGGACAGGCCGTTTCGGGGGCATTTTTTCATGCTCTTTACCTGTGTTTTGCTCTGGCCAGCGTGGAATCCTTCGCCGAGCAGAAGCTTTTCGCTCATGCCCTTCTAGGTCTTCTGGTCCGCCTACGCCTTTTGCGTGTCCCTCACCTTAAGATTTACGGTGACAGAAAGCACGTCTTCTGCCTCGATTGGCTTCAAGCCGAGCTCTTCCTCGAGGTGAAAACCTTCTCAATCGCGCCCATTGCAGTAAATTTGTTTGGAGCCTTTGGGACCCCGGTGATGCTGCCCGCCTCTAAAACTTTCCGAGGTTTGTCAGCTCTTCCTTGCGCGGAATCGGTTCCCTGTTGTTCCAGTACTCCGCTATCCTCCCGTCCTCCAGCCTGAAGATGTCGAACTGCGCGTAGTCGTTCCCGTCGTCACGAACCTTCGAATAGGCTACGACATAGTCGCCCTGTCCCATCACCTTGAAGACGAATTCATAGCTGACGTTGTTTTCCACGAGATAGTCCCTGTACGCCTTCCCGCCCTGGCCCATCGACTGGCAGTGGTTTACCATCTCCGGTGAAACATAGCGGTCGAACAGGTCGAGGTCCTTGTTCTGCATTATGTCTACCAGGAACCTCCTGACCGCCTTCTTGTTGTCTTCCGCCTGGCCCAGTTCCTCTATGTGGAACTCGCCGTAGATGGGGTCCACGGAGGTCTTCTCCTGCGGGTAGGCATCTATTACGTCCCAGTGCTCAACGATCCTCCCGTCGTCGTCAGACTCGAATATGTCGGTCGTGATCCACTGGGCTGCACCGTCATTCAGGTACTGGTGAACATGTAGGAAGACGAGGTTGCCGTCCTCGAGCGACCTGACTATATTCATCTTCCGCTTCGGGTTCCTCTTGAAGAAGTCCTCGAAAAACCTGCGGAATCCGTCCTTGCCATCTGGCACGCCCGTGCTGTGTTGGGTGTAGGTGTCTCCCATGTAGTTGTCCTGGACCTCTTTGATGTTCCCTTGCTCGATTCCTCTTATGTATAGGTTCTTCGCGTTCTCCATCTGCTTCGACATTTTCTTGCTCCTCCTTAAGATTTTGATGCAGACGCGACGGACTGGCCCTGATTGGGTCCGTTTCGCTCACCGGTCCCCCGGATTCCTTCGGCCAGCGAGGTCTGCTTTTTGCAATAAGCCTCTGGAAAATGGCCATGTCACTATTATGCCCAAACCATTCCTCCAGAACTATTCACAACTTGTAATGTAATATGTTATATTACATTTATCAAACTGTTTTCGCCACTTCGGACATGCAAGGGGGTTAAAGGGCGATGGATGTTGCGAAACGGTATCTCTCCATACTGGAAAATGATATCCATTCAGTGGTTTGCGCCACCACGGACGATCATGGCAGGCCTGTGACGAGGGTGATCGACATCATGCTCTCGGATGGCGACACGTTCTACTTTCTCACCGCTTCGGGAAAGGACTTCTATCACCAGCTGATGAGCACAGGGTACATTGCGTTGACCGGAATGTCGGGAGGAGAGGGCATGGACCGGGAGCATGCGACGATGGACAGGAAGTCCATCTCTGTCCGCGGATCTGTGGAGTGCATCGGCACAGACAAGCTGGACGAAATTTTCACGAGGAATCCCTACATGGCCGAGATCTACCCCTCCGAGGAGTCGCGGGAAGCGCTCGTAGTCTTCAGGATGACGGCCGGGCGTGGCGAGTTCTTCGACCTCTCGACGAGACCAATCACGAGGGAAGCGTTCTCTGTAGGCGACCAAGGTCATCTCGAGGATGGCAATCTGGGTCGGAAACCCTACATCATCACGGCGGACTGCATCGGATGTGGCAAGTGCCTGACTACATGTCCCCAAGACTGCATCTCGAGCGAGACGGTCCCCTTCAGAATCGATCAGAGACATTGTCTGCACTGCGGAAACTGCTTCAACGACTGTCCGGTCGGGGCAGTGGTCAGGAGGTACTGATGTACTTATCGGATGTTTTAGGCAGAATGTCCAGTGGAATCACGGAGCGTTCTGACCGGCAGATAGGAATCCTCGGAGACAAACTGGACAATGCGGAGGCTGTTCTTGTCGGCGCAGGGTCAGGCCTTTCCACGGCGGCTGGCCTCACCTATTCCGGCGAACGGTTCCAAAGGTACTTCGGAGACTTTGCCGAGGCGTACGGGATCAAGGACATGTACTCCGGCGGGTTCTACCCGTTTGGGAACATGGAGACTTATTGGGCGTGGTGGAGCCGCCACATCTACTTCAACCGCTATGTGAAGGCCCCTTCCGACGTCTACGAGACGCTTCTCGAGCTTGTGAAGGACAAGGACTACTTCGTGCTGACGACGAATGTCGACCACCAGTTCCAGATGGCCGGGTTCGACAAGAAGAGGCTCTTCTACACTCAGGGCGACTATGGCCTGTTTCAGAGCACGAACCCGAAGATAAGAAAGACTTACGACAATGAAGAAATCATTTTCGAGATGATGGAGGCACAGGGGTTCGTGCGCGGTAGCGACGGGATATTCCGGGCACCTGAAGACGGCACGCTGAAAATGGAGGTCCCGTCCGAGCTCATCCCGAAATGCCCTGACGACGGGAGCGACATGACGGTCAACCTCCGTTGCGATGAAACCTTCGTGCAGGACGATGGCTGGTACGAAGCGGAAGGCCGCTACGAGGACTTCGTCCGCCGCCACGAGGAGATGCGGGTTCTCTACCTGGAGCTCGGCGTCGGCATGAACACTCCCGTGATCATCAAGTTCCCGTTCTGGCGTGCGGTCGCGGGCAACCCCAAGGCGTTTTACGTCTGTCTGAACAAGGGGGAGGCGGCTGTTCCGGAGGCGCTGGAATCCCGTTCTTTATGCATCAATCAAGACATAGCAGATGTTCTGCATGCCTTGAACGGTCGATAGGGCTCACGAGACACGTTGGTAAAGCCATCACGACAAGGAGGAACGAAGAAATGGACGCACAGAGTTGCCTGCAGATGCTCAGGGAGATAAGGGACGTCTCCTTCGCCACGGTCGACGAGGGCGGCATGCCCCACAACCGGATCATCGACGTCATGATTGTGGAGGAAAACCGCCTGGTCTTCTGCACTGGGAGGGGAAAGGACTTCTACCGCCAGCTGATGGCTAACCCGCACGTTGCGATCAGCGGCATGAACAAGGACTGGCAGATGTTCCGTCTGACGGGTACGGCCAGGAAGCTCGATGACCAGAAGCAGTGGATCGACCGGATTTTTGACGAGAACCCCTCGATGAACGAGGTCTACCCTGGCGATTCACGCTACATCCTCGATCCGTTCGCAATAGAATCGGGCAATCTCGAGTTCTTCGATCTCGGAACTAGCCCGATTCACAGGGAGAGCTTCAGCTTCGGCGGAAGCAAGACCCTGGAAAGGGGGTTCTTGATCACCGACGACTGCATAGGCTGTGGAACATGCCAGGAGAACTGCCCACAGCAGTGCATCGACGAGGGGGAGCCGTTCTCCATCCGCCAGGACAGCTGCCTCCACTGCGGGCTCTGCTTCGAGAGCTGTCCATCACAGGCCATAGTGAGACGAGAAGGATAACATGCTCCAGGACACCCTAGAACTCCTCATAACTCGCTGGGACTTCTTCGGCCAGCTCCTGGTGGAGCATCTGGAGATCTCGTTCATGGCGATTGCCATAGCCATTGTCTTCGGAGGCGCTGTGGGGATCCTCATCAGCGAATATCAAAAGTCGGCAAAATGGACGCTGGGCGTAATCAACTTCGTCTACACTATTCCTTCCATCTCGATGCTCGGCTTCTTGATTCCCTTCTCTGGGATAGGAAACGCGACGGCCGTCATCGCCCTGACGATCTACGCCCTCTTGCCGATGGTGAAGTCGGTGCACACAGGCCTTACCAACGTCGACCCTGCGATTGTCGAGGCGGCCAAGGGCATGGGGAGCACGAGGGGCCAGATCCTTCTCAAGATCAAGCTCCCCCTTGCAATGCCAGTAATCATGTCCGGCATCAGGAACATGGTCACGATGACCATCGCCCTGGCAGGTATCGCCTCCTTCATTGGCTCAGGGGGACTCGGCGTCGCAATCTACCGCGGCATCACTACGAACAACGCCGCCATGACGGTCGCGGGAAGCCTACTGACCGCCGTGCTCGCGCTGGTCGCGGACTTCATCCTCGGCAAGGTCGAGAAGCGATTGGGGATGCATAAGAAGAGGAAGAAGAAGAGCGGCCGGAAGAAGGTCGTCGGCATCACGGCGACGGTACTCGCTGCATGTCTGATCGTCTTCGCCGTCTTTCAGGGCCAGCCCGGCTACACCGTCCGCATCGCTACCAAGCCGATGACCGAGCAGTACATCATCGGCGAGATGCTGGATATCATGATCGAGCAGGACACGGACCTGGAAGTGGAATTGACCCAGGGTGTCGGTGGAGGAACCTCCAACATAGAGCCGGCCATGGAGAGCGGCGACTTCGACCTGTACCCGGAATACACGGGGACCGGTTGGAACGCAGTGTTGAAGAAGGACGATGTCTACTCGGAAGACGAGTTCGACGAGCTGCAGGCCGAATACGAGGACATGGGCATGACATGGACCTGTATGTACGGGTTTGAGAACACGTATGGGCTGGTGGTGCGCAAGGACATCGCCGACCAGTACGGCATCGAGACCTATTCGGACCTAAAGGATGTCGCACCCAATCTGACGTTCGGGGCGGAGTATGATTTCTACGAGCGTGAAGACGGTTACGATGCCTTATGCGACGCATATGGGCTCGAATTTGGCAAGACGATGGATCTCGACATCGGTCTGAAGTACCAAGCGCTGGCCGAAGATCAGATCGACGTCATGGTCATCTTCACTACCGACGGCCAGCTTTCCGAAGCCGATGCGGTGGTGCTCACAGATGACAAGGACTTCTTCCCCTCTTACCTGTGCGGCAACGTCGTAAGGAGCGAGGTGCTGGAAGAGCATCCGGAGCTCAGTAGCGTATTCGACAAGCTCACCGGCCAGATCAGCGACGAGGACATGTCCCGTATGAACTACGAGGTCGAGGTGGAGGGAAAGGAACCGCGTGATGTGGCAGAGGCGTTCCTAGAGGAACGCGGCCTGATCCAGTAGAGGTAGACAAATGAGCGAGATAGCAATCGAATTCAGGCATGTGAAGAAATCATACGGGGAGAACACCGTCATCGAAGACCTGAACTTTTCAGTCGAGAAAGGCGACTTCGTGACCATGATCGGCTCCTCCGGCTGCGGCAAGACGACCACGTTGAAGATGGTCAACGCGCTGATCGAGCCGACCGCCGGCGACATCTTCGTGGAGGGGACCAATATCAGGGATCGAGACCCAGTCCAGCTTCGCCGTTCCATCGGCTATGCGATTCAGGGCAGCGTCCTGTTTCCGAACATGACTGTGGAACAGAACATCGCATACGTGCCAAACCTGTTGAACAAGAAGGACAAGGAACGGACCGAGCAGGCTGTGGACAAGTGGATGAAGATCGTCGGACTCGAACCATCCATGAAGGACCGTTTTCCGAGCGAGCTCTCCGGAGGTCAGCAGCAGAGGGTCGGTATAGCGCGGGCGCTTGCGGCCTCGCCGGAGATCCTGCTGATGGACGAGCCGTTCGGCGCAGTAGACGAGATTACCCGCTCATCCCTCCAGGATGAGATCATGCGCATCCACAGGGAGACCAACATCACCTGCATGTTCGTGACGCACGACATACAGGAGGCCCTGAGGCTGGCCACGAAGGTCCTGATAATGGACCATGGCGAGATTCAGCAGTACGATACCCCAACTCACATCCTGCAGCGCCCCGCAAACGAGTTCGTCGAGAAACTCGTCCGGCGCGAACGTCACACATGCCTGCTCAGCGACGACCGGGTAGGAGACTGCGAGTTCAGCCGGGCAGCATGTGGGATTGAGGTGACGCAGGGTTCTGAGGTAATGTAGGAAAGGAGGTCAGATATGCAGATATCGACGAAGTTCACAGTGGCAATACACATCCTCGTGGCCTCGAAATATTTCGAGGGGCAGCAGAGGATAACGAGCAAGTTCCTTGCTACCAGTATTGGGTCGAACCCGGTGATCGTGCGTAACATCATGTTGCAGCTGCAAGAGGCGAAGATCATCAAAGTGAGACGCGGGACGGGTGGCATCACTATCAATCGGGCCCTGTCGGAAATTTCCTATTTGGATATTTACAAGGCCGTGGAGACGAACAGCGACGAGGGGCTTTTCCGCTTCCACGAGAACCCCAACCCGAAGTGTCCTGTGGGGAAGAACATCCACGATGCCTTGAGCCAATCCCTGACGGAAATACAATCGAACTTCGAGAAGGACCTCGCCTCCCATAGCGTACAGGAAGTTTATGAGAACATCGAGATGGCGCTACGGAGCGCTTAACTCCGCCCCGGACTGTCGGGATACTCAAGGCAGAACCCGAAGACAACGATGCCTTCTATTCTCCCTTGGCAGTGCATCCTAAGGAATTCAACGAATTGTCAGGTGAGCGTCACGCCGAGCATTTCCTCTGCATTCTTCAGGGCTTCGGCGGAAAAGGGGACGTGGAGGAAGTCGCCCTTCTTCTCATAACGGGAGAGCAGGGTATCGATGTCCTTGTTCGCCTGCCACCGCCTTTCTTCTTGTGCTCGCTCACGCCATTACCAATACGCGCTTCGCAAGTTGTTGAACTGCTCGTTCAGAACTGGGCAGTTGCACCCTCTGCATCCCCGACTCGGTCGGCGGAGACCTCAGCGCACCAGCTCTTCTCACCACATTTCGGACAAGTTAGCTTCCTCGTCTTCGGTGTGTGCCCAGACAAGGAGAAGCTCTTCCAGGTGGGCTGGAACACCGCGTGGCAACGCGGGCAGATGTAGCGCGAGTCCTGGTAATAGTCGCGCACCATCTCAACGCAAATGATGACGATCAGAATCATGGAGCAGGCGAACGGCAGCCACTGCCCCGTAACGATGCCGTAGACAAGGGTGCCAATTTCAATCACATCCACGATGATGCCCTCGATGATCATGCGGCGCTTTGTCCTGTGCAGCCTTGAGCTCTTTTCCTCCATGATTGGGTCCATGCTCGTGTCGATGTCCTCTGGGAGACTCCCGGTCTCCCGGATTCCCTCGATTGCCGTCCGTATGCTCTTCAGCGTGTCGCGGTTGCCCTCGAGTTCTGCCACCGTCGCTTTCTCCTGCTCCTCGAGGAGGCAGAGCAGGGCGGCGTTGTCTTCGGGGTTCTCTAGGATGCCGCGGATCGCCTTCAGGCTCAGCCCGAGCGCCTTGAGCAAGCAGATTATCCTCATGCGTTCGAGCGACGTCTCGTCGTACAGCCTCCTGCCCCCATCCGAGCGCTCGGTGGGATGCATCAGGCCCTTCTCGTCGTAGTATTGCACGGTCCGGACGGACACATTGCACCTATCGGCAATCTCCCCAGTGGTGAAGAGCTTTCCCTTTTCTTCGTCTTGCATGGATCTCACCCCCTTCATGGACTACCAAATCACATCACGTCGCGTGACGAGCAAGCGGTTTTGAAGGAATTTTCGAAAAAATCTCATGACGTCACGTAGCATAGCCGAAACGTTCTCATCGGCGGAACCAGCAGGACGGATGGTCTGCTCGATGGAAAACGTGCTGGAAAGGTCATGCGTTGTGGGGCCGCATGGGGCGAAAACGTGGGCATATCTCCACTTCTCCGCATGTACCGTCCATCGACGGCGGTCTCTGCGCATCATACACTTGAGTCAGAAAAGCAACGCGGGTTACTTAACAGGCTTGAAAGCGTGCGAACGCTGGAATGAGCCTCGATGGGAGGAGCCATCATGACACAGGGGACGCTGGGATTCGGATGCATGAGACTGCCGGTACGCAATGGCGTATACGACGATATCGACCTCGAACTGTTCGAGAAGATGGTCGATTTGTTCCTGGAGCGTGGGTTCACCTACTTCGACACGAGCTACGTGTACCACAACGGTGCGAGCGAAACCGCTTTGCGCGAGGCTCTGGTCGAGCGTCATCCGCGCGATTCGTTCACCGTTGCCACGAAACTCCCTACGTGGCTTGTGAAAAGCAAGAAGGCACCGAAGAAGTACTTTGACGAGCAGCGCGCCAAGCTCGGCGTGGACTACATAGACTACTATCTGTTGCACACGCTGCGAGTGGGGCTCTACGACAGCGCCATGGTGCCATACCATGTGTTCGAGACCATGCAGGCTGAAAAGGAGGCCGGCCGCATCAAGAACCTCGGCTTCTCGTTCCATGACGACCCGGCCACGCTAGACCGCATCCTCACCGACCATCCCGAGGTCGACTTCGTGCAGATCATCCTCAACTACTACGACTGGGATTCCCTCTGGATCAACTCGCGCGAATGCTATGAGACCATTCGCAAGCACGGGAAGAAGGTCGTGGTCATGGAGCCGGTCAAGGGCGGTCTGCTGGCCGATCCGCCGGCGCCGAAAGCCTTGGCGAAGATGCGCGCGATGCACCCCGATTGGTCACCGGCGTCGTGGGCCATTCGCTTCTCCGCTGGGATGGACGGCGTGTTCGTGGTTCTCTCGGGCATGACGACGTATGAGCAGGTCGAGGACAACACCGCGTTCATGCAGCAGATGAAACCCCTCACAGACGAGGAGCGCGCTCTGTGCTTCGAATGCGCTCGGGAAATCCGCGAGAGCGGCCCTGTGGGTACGGCGGATTTCAGCCGCTTCGTTGGCATTGGAGGAAGGGGCGATCTGGCGGCAGGTATGGCAGACGCCTACAACAGCAGCATCATACAAAGCTCGAGGGGGTTCTTCGCCGCCGAGCAGAACTACTACCGCAACCAGCTCATCCATGCGGGCCTACCAGAGAAGCCGTGGCTTCCCAACGTCATGAAAGACGCCGGAGGCAACGACGTTACCGAACTTATGAAGACCGCCGAAGATTGGCTGCTCGGGCACTTGATCTGACGAGAAACGCACGGGTGGTAATCCGCCTGGAACAGTTCTGTCCGGCAGAAAGCTTCTTTTCTCGTGGCCGATTTCGCTGCACCTCGCCCTCGGAGCGCAATGCCCTTCTTGCCACCGTCGTGGATAGTCTTGGCACAAGTGGATCCGGCATGTGTATGCTTAGCATTGGGAGTCATTGCTAGCGTTTCAGGGCACCGTAAGTCGAGCACGCCGAGGCGGGATGAAGAGAATGGAAGAGAAGCACTTCGAGACCACGAATGGCCAGATCGCGTATTGGACCTGCGGCATTGCCCCAAGCGGATCCGAACCGACGCTCGTGTTCCTGCCGGGGCTCACGGCCGACCACCGGCTATTCGACCTGCAGGTCGAGTTCTTCAGCCCCGAGTTCCGCTGCTTCGTCTGGGACCCGCCCGCCCACGGCGAATCGCGCCCGTACGCGGCCGTAGACCTCGAGGATTGGACGACCGCCCTGCACGGCATTCTGCAGGAGGAGGGCATCGGGCGGCCAGTTCTGGTCGGACAGTCCATGGGCGGTTACATCTCACAGATGTACATGGAGCTCTACCCCTTCGAGGCGGCAGGGTTCGTCTCCATCGACTCCAGCCCACTTCAGCGCAGCTACTACAACGCGGCAGAGCTGTGGCTGCTTCGCCATACGAGGACCATGTACCGCATGTTTCCCTGGGAGAAGCTCGTCCGCAAGGCTTCGGAGGGTGTCGCGACCACAGAGTACGGCAGGAGCCTCATGAAAGAGATGATTGAGTCCTATCTGCCCGAGGAGTACATCGACCTGGTGGCATGCGGCTACCGCGCCGTGGCAGACGCCATCTCCTCGGGGCGTGCGTTTGGGCTGGACTGTCCCACTCTGCTAATCTGTGGCTCTGAAGATGTCGCGGGCTCTACCAGACGCTATAACCGCCTATGGGGAGAACGGACGGGGCTTGGGGTAAGTTGGATAGGGGGCGCAGGACATAACTCCAACTGCGACGCACCCGATGAGGTGAACCGTCTCATCGAGGACTTCCTCGCTTCGCTGTGACGCTTGGCAGCATATGGTGGGGGAGAGGTGCGGCTTCGCTTTGTGCGGAACTGCAAAAACTTCCCTAAATTGCCCTCGATTCCTCGGATGAGGTTGCACAAGGGCTAAGCCAAGAGATTGGGGGCAATCCTCGCGAATGGAAACACAGCAAGGTATCGGCACGCTCGATGTAAATGGGCATCCTACTGAAGCAGAGATTCTTTGGTTTGGAGCACCAGGGCAACCGAAAGTTAAATTCAAAGTAAGAGGCGGCTGTCATGAAGGTTAGATACTCGGGTGAAACCGCGTTTCTTGAACTTTCCCACAATAAAATATATAAGGTGCAGTCCGTTGAAAAGGGATGGTACCGAATTGTGGACGACACCGGCGAGGACTACTTGTATCCACCTGACGAGTTTGAAGTCGTTGAACCCAATGACGGCTCAACGCCAGTATTCGAATAGCCTATATGCCCGTTTGCATCAGATGCAGACTATTGGGGAATCAGCTTTTGGAGATTGCACATGAAGACCTTGAAAATCCAGCTTGAATACCGATGATATCCTGTTTGGCTGTACGACGAAGAGGGCTTCGTCGAGGATAACGCGCTTCCCGAGGAGCTCGCAGGGGATGATGAGCTAGACCGCAAGTTAAGGTCTTTGCAGGAGCGTTTCGACGCGACATACGTTGACACATCCACAGAGTTTAACAACAAGGGATTCGGCTCACTGGAAGAGGAAGCTGCCTTCGAATCAGACCTGAAGGTTGTCGTTGCCGACCTTGAATGGAAATGTCCAGAAGGGTACTCAATCGAAGTCAGTCCCGACCTCCTCGAAGGTTGACCTTTGCGGCAATACCGCCTCGTCTATCGGAGCATCCGAGGTATCCCAGAAAGGACAAGCACGATGGCTGAATACGATTTCGACGTCTTCGCCAAATCCGGAATCGACCCGGTGCCCGATGCGGTAATCTATGGCATCGGTAGCGGGATACTCTCGTATTCCGCTGCTTCCGAGCTCGAGGAGTGGATGATCGAGAACAGGCATATCGAGGGCTCTCCGGATGTTCTTGCAGCAGATAATGCGTCCGAGGCTCTCGATGCGCTCCACAATGCTGGATACGAGGACGCGGGATCCGGGTGCGACATCCTCCGTTACGCAATACTCGCGTCGTTGGAAGAGGACGACCCGGAACTGTTCTCAAAGATCGAGGGAGTGTACGCGGACTTCGGGTACCCCAAGGACATGGAGCAATGCATTTACTATATGCCCGTCTCTGAAGGAGACTCGACGCCAGAGGGGTTGTCGAAGCGGTTTGCCGACTTCCTCGATTCCGAAAAATCCCGTCTGGGTCTCTGATGGGACCGTAGCCGTTTTCGTGACGGACTTGAGCCTACCGCCGTCAGACCAGACCAGCAACCAGATTGAGCAGCGGCACGGAGTTCTTCTTGCCCATCTTGACGCCCGCATCGCAGGCGATGCAGTAGGTCACAACATCATCGACCGGGCAGTCCTTGAAATGCTCTACCATCGCAGGCTCGATTTCTGCCTCGTCGTGGGCGACGAAGGCCCCACGGGCGGGCAGCTCCTCGAGGTAGCGCTTGGGCGCGAAACCGCCGTCCTGCTTGGGAATCTCACGCATGCCGTTGGGACCGCAGAAGATGGTCTTTTCGCGCGCATCGGGAAGCTCTACGACCTCGATACCCATCTTCTCTATAAGGCTCCTCACCGCATCCTGCACGTTCGCCCGGTCGTAGGCACGGGCGCAGTCCTGGATTGCCATCTTTCGGCCGCTGTAGTCGGGCAGCGGGAAGTCGGGCTCGGAGTCCATGAGAACCCAGATGTTCTCGATGCCGTCGACATCGGTGTCCTCCGTGAGCATCGACGTGCAGTTGTTGCAGATGCACACGGCTGTGTCGCCCGCACCTAGATGCTGGTGCTCGTTGATTCGGCAGCAGCCGACAACCTCATCCGCCCATCCGTACTCCATGACCTTTTCCTCGAGCCACTTGCTAGCTTCGGGATACGCCGCCTTCACCTTGCAGCCTGGAAAGAACTTCCTCGTCATCTCAACCTCCATCAACAGAAGCAAACGAGATCTCATCCCGAATTTTACACAGAAAGCAAGTTGCTCATCTTTTTCATCCCACTAGTTGACGAACATGGTTGGGGAGTCTAATATAACGCATGTAATATAACAATCGTTATATAAAGGTGAAACGATGCCAGAAGTCAAGTTCAGCGAAGAGGGGGTTCTCGACTCTGCCCTCGAACTAATCCGCAAGCATGGGTACCGTACGCTCTCCGCGCGCTCCATCGCAAAGGCGGCGGGATGCTCGGTGCAGCCGCTGTACAGCAGATTTGGAGGTATGGACGGTTTGATGAGGGCCCTCTACGAACACGCTCGCAAATGGGTGATCGAGTACAACAAGAAGAATGCCGGAGAAGCCTGCAACTCCTTCGCGTCCAACGGGAGGTCTCACATCCGGCTCGCGCAGGAGGAGCGGAACCTCTTCGAGTTCCTCTACCTCTCACCCTATATGCCGGCCGACAGCATCGACGTCCTCTTCGAGAGCGTGTCGCAGCCGGGTGTCCTGGAAGGGATAGCCAAGAGGGGAGGAGTAGACAAGGGCCGTGCTCGCGAGCTCTACGTGAACATGATCGTCTACACCCACGGCCTCGCCAGCATGATCGCCTGCGGTGCCAGCTTCTCCGACGACGAGCTCGAACCCCTCATGGACAACGCATTCTACGCTTTCGCTGCAGCTGCGGGAATCGCCCAGCCGGAAAACGACAGATGAAAAAAGGACAAACCAATCCTAGGAGGCAAGTGAAGATGAAGCAGAAAAAACGTCAGAGGGTGCGCATGGGGATACTGGTGGCGTGCTTCATTCTCTTCCCAGTTACCATCTTCTACTTCTCCCCGTATCTAATAGTGCTCGGAGCTTTCCAGGGCGTGGCCGCGGGGACCATGCTGGTGTTCGCACTCCAGTTTGTCTCCGCCATGCTGCTCGGACGCGCTTGGTGCGGGTGGGCATGCCCTGCGGGAGGTCTCCAGGAGATGGAATCAACCTTTGCTGGAAAGCCTTCCAAGCTGGGGAAAAGGCTTGCCATCAAGTGGGTGATCTGGGTTCCCTGGGTTCTTTCCATCGTAGCCGGTGCCGTCTTCGCCGGTGGTATCTCGACATTCGACTTCTTCTTCCACACCGAGAACGGGCTTTCAGTCGCCTCTCCTCATGGACTCTTCATCTACCTCGCGATATGCGCCCTCTTCTTTATTCCCAATCTCTTCTTGGGAAGGCGGGCGATGTGCCACTGCATCTGCTGGATGGCGCCGTTCATGATAATCGGGGAGAAGCTTGGGAGGCTCATTCACCTGCCGCAGCTCCACGTGACCGCAGCACCGAAGCAGTGCAACCACTGCGGTG
>JBMNUL010000015.1:0-26024 GCA_050946255.1 Coriobacteriales bacterium
TCCAAAGTTCAACAACAATACTGTTGAAGCTGGTTCCACCCAAATCGTGAAAACCGGTGCGACGGTTGATTTCACCATCACCGACAAGTACTTTGAGGATTTCAAGAGGATTTCGGGTTGGGAGGACAAGACCAACCTCACCATCACGCAGCAGGTCAATGGCGGAACCAAAACCGAGACAAGCGTCAGAAACGGCGACCTCAAGTTGCTTGGTGGGTTCAACTATGGTCTCACCAACCCGTTGACGTTCACAGAAGATGGAACCTACAAGATAGAGGCATCCTACAATGTTGGCGCGGGAAATATCCTCGGGCTCCTCTTCCCACCTACCAAGACTTCGATAACAGTGGTCGTCGATGGCGTCAGGCCGGTGCTCACGGGCGTCGAGATCAAGGACGGATTCAATGCAGATAGCGACAAGGCAACCCTGAGCGGTGTCGAGGGAACGGCTCTGGTTGGCGAGAGCAGGGTGCTCAAGGTTCGCGTCCAGGACCTATTGCAAAACGGCTCCAGCGACTACCGCGACCAGACGGGTGCATCCGGAATATCAGATCTGGGCAAGAACGATGGAGTTGCCCGCGTAAAGGTGAAAATGACCTGCAGGGACGGCCTGTCCGATTCGGGTAACGTGACCGAAACTCCAGTTGAGATGGAGCTCGAGGTCGACAGTGCGGGATGGATTGAGATTCCACTCGATGACGAGGGTGTCTATCTGCTCGATTCCGTGGATATCAGCGGCTCCGACAAGGCAGGGAACGATTTCAACGTCAACCTGGGCAATTGGCTCGACAGCTTGTCCGCGCAGGACCGTGCGGCATTCCCGTTTGACAGCATCATCGTCGCCGACCCAAGCTCCTATCCCGATGATTCTAAAATTATTCAGATCGATGTCGAGGATGCAGATGGCGTAGAGCCCAGCATCGACGAGGATGGTT
Source organism: Coriobacteriales bacterium (assembly GCA_050946255.1). Taxonomy (GTDB): domain Bacteria; phylum Actinomycetota; class Coriobacteriia; order Coriobacteriales; family CADBOM01; genus JBMNUL01. Next base: position 936 of record JBMNUL010000015.1, read on the forward strand.
ATTACCATCGCGGTGATGTGAAGATCCAGATTACGATCGATGACAAGTGGTTCGGGGCGTATCAGGGAGTTGCCAATAGGCAGCAGGGTTTCTTCAAGGTGACTGCCACCGATGACACGGGTGCTGCAATCGACCAGAGCAAGTTCCTCCAGCTCACCCCCGCAGACTTCACGAGAGACCCGAAAGACGGCAAGTGGAAGGCCACTTACGTCCTGCCCCGCGCCGTGGATTCCAACGGAACTGTGGTCGACAACGGCACAAAGCCCATTCAGGGTGATTACACGCTGAAAGTCTCATACAAGGGGCTGCTCAGCAGTACTTTCACGAAGGACAGGAGCTTCGGAATCGACTGGTCGGGTCCGACGTTCGAATCTGTGAACCTCTCTGATGTCAGCCCCGTTGCCTGGGGCTGGGTGTTCCCGGATGGTGAAGAGTCGATCGACATCAAGATGTCCGACAACCTTTCCGGAGTAAATGGTGATTCGGTCTCATTTGTCGCCACAGGCCTGGACAACCTCGATGGCACCTACGATGAGTCCACGATGACCTATACGGTCGTCATCTCCGAGGATGGCGACAGGTTGGAGTTCTCAAAGACTGGGGTCAAGGTCACAGATAAGGCGGGAAATCCCGGCAACATAGACTCGCTGCTGAGTGCATCATCGAACAACTTCCCAGCAAATACCAGGGGTGTATCGATTGACTCCGAAGCACCGGTAATCTCTGTCACCTATGACAACAACGATGTGCGAAACGATCGATACTACAATGCAGAGCGCAATGCCACGGTGGAAATCGACGAGACCAACTTCGACATCCTTAAGGCAAACGATCCCGATCGCATCATCACCAAGGTCTCCAAGGACGGTCGCAAGGTAACCGAGATCCCGGCAAAGGACTTCAAGAATCCAAGCGGCGACAACAAGACCTGGATTGCCAGCACGAAGCTCGAGGACGATGGCGAGTGGGTAGTCGATGCATCGCTGACAGACGGAGCGGGCAAGGAGGCGACTCCCTACCACAGCTCGTTCTGCATCGACAAGACAGCCCCGGTCATCTCCGTGCAATTCGACAACAACGACTCCGAGAACGGCAACTACTACAAGGCTCCGAGGACTGCCACGGTCCAGATAAGGGATGTCAACTTCAGCGATCAGCTGGTGGGGCTTTCCTCCTCTGCTGCAGACGCGAGCGGAGCTTCCGTTGCAGCCCCCGGATACTCGGCTTGGCAGCAAGGTGACAACAACGAGTGGACTTGCTCGATCTACTTCGGTCAAGAGCTTCATTACTCGATGGGCGTCACCTGCACCGACTTGGCCGGCAACGAGGCCGAGGCCTTCGAGGAGCCCGAGTTCATCATCGACATGACGGCACCTGTTGTCTCGATTGGAAACGTCGAGAACGGGCATGCGTATGCAGGCTCCATCGCCCCGACCATCGAGTTCTCAGATACCAACTTCGACAAGGTCCTCACAGACTACGTTCTCACCGGTTCTGCCCAGGGCGATGTCTACAGCATCGAGTCCAGCGAGCAGGATTCCTCCACCGGGATGAGCGTAGCCTATGAGGATTTTGCAAGGGTTCTCGAGAACGATGACGTCTACACGTTGGACGCCTCGATCAGTGACAAGGCCGGCAACAAGAGCGAGGAGAAGGTGACTTTCTCGGTCAATCGGTTCGGATCGAACTATGTTTTCGTAAATGGCACCGAGAACATCGCCGGAACCTATCAGAACAGTGCTCCCACCGTGACCGTGAATGAGATCAACGTCAGCGGCCTCGACACCTCCAAATCGCATGTTGAGGTCGTCCATGACTCCCAGGTCATGTCGCTGGAGTCTGGCAAGGACTACCAGACCACAGTGGGCACCGGCAGCCAGGGGTGGAGCGTGACCACTTATACGCTCCCGAGCAAGCTGTTCGAGACCGATGGATATTACAGGGTCCTGCTCACGTCGCGAGACCTCGCAGATAACCTCTCTCAGAACTCGATGGACGCCAAGAACTCCACGCGAAACGGCACCGCTGACCTCGGCTTCGCAGTCGACACCACGGCTCCGGAAAACAACCTCATCGGTGTGGAGTCTGGTCAATCTTACCTGTCGCCAGAGCTCGAGATTGGCATCGACTCCCATGACAACCTCGGCATCAAGCAGACGACCCTCAAGGTCGATGGCAAAGAGGTGGCGGTCTGGGGCGCCGACATGGGAGAGAACGATTACACCACCTACTCGCTACCAGCCGACAATGCCTCGCACAGCATCGAGCTGGAGAGCGTGGACCTGGCGGGCAATACCAGAGCCTCTAATTTCGATGGGGTGTTCCTGGCAAAGGATTGGGGCTCTTATGTGCTCAACACGCCGCAGATGCGCAGCGCTTTCATTGCAATCGTCATCGGTGCTATTGCGGCTGTTGGAATTGCGATCTACCTGGTCAGGCGGCACCGTCGGCTGACCGAGGCACGAAGGAATCCATTCGGTCACTAGGTGCCATGGGCCATGCTGGGCTCGATGGGAATCTGCTGAACGAAAGGATGGGACCTTGCCGGGTTCCAGCTCGCGCCGGGGGCGGCGAGCGAACCTCATATGGGTATCTTTCCGCTGCGTAGCGGCGGTTGAGATATGGAAGCAAGTTTGTTGGTTGCTGGAAAACAGAAAGGAAAGGGATTAGCACAATGGCTGGACAGATTAGGGTTACCCCAGAGCAGATGCGTTCGCGTGCAAGCGAGTATCGTACGGAGGCCAGCAACGTTGGAGATGTCATCAGCAGGATGGATACGCTTCTGAACGAGCTGCAGGCTGAGTGGGAAGGCGAGGCCAGCTCCGCTTACGCAGCAAGGTTCGACGAGCTCCGCCCTGGTTTCGTCAAGGCCCAGGATCTCATCAACGAGATTGCCCAGAGCCTCGATTCCACCGCAGCGGCTCTCGAGGAGACCGACGCCAACGTCGCCTCTGCCTTCAGGGGTTAATTCTATTGATGCTCCGGCTCCCAGTCGTCTCGTTTTACCGAGACGACTGGGGACCACCAGCAGAAAGATTATCACCCGCGCCGATCTGGCATATCTCCAAATTGGGCACGGGGAACATCAACGGTCGTTTTTCGTGAGCGGTGAAATGCTTGCAGATTCGCACCGTCGTTGAAATCGGTTAGTTGCAATCGCACGAAATCTGAAAGGAAAACCAGAACATGACCGGCGCAATGCTGCTCACTTTGGCAAGCGAGGGACATAGGCGAACTTTCTCGTTCGATGAGTCCGTCCGCTCGATACTTTGGGTATCCGATGCCCCAGTCGAGAGTATCGACGATGCACTTGCCTGCGTGGAATACGAGAACGGGAGGACGTTCTTAAAGCCGGCCAAGGATTGCAACCTCATGACGTCCAACGGAGATTTTGTCGAGAAGACGCCGCTTGACAGTGGCTCCCAAGCCGTTTTCTCGATTCAATCCCCGGCTATCGCTACCCCTGCGATCCTCTATGTCCGCGCATCCACAAGGGGAATGCGAACGTTCAAGAAGCTCGGCTTCTCACATGACGTGTCCGTGGAGATCGGTAGAGATTCAAACGATTTCAGATACAGCTCGGGCTTCGTGTCATCGCATCATGCACGCCTCTCGCTAGTGGGGGATAGTTTCACGATCGAGGACCTCGGCAGTTCCAACGGGACCTTCGTAAACGGGCAGATAGTCGCTCCTGGAGTTCCCATTCAGCTGACGGTGGGCGATGTCGTGCAGATTCTCGACCTCACCTTCATGGTCGGGCACAGGCTCATCTCGGTCAATTCTCCGGACGAGCTGCATATCGGCGAGATCGCCGGTGCTGGGTATATCGACCACGAGGCGTTCAAGAACATCTGTCCTCCTGCCAGCGAGACTGAGGGCGATCTTCCGCTCTTCTATCCGGCACCCAGGCTCGCCCACTCGATTCACGAGACCGAGCTGAGGGTGGACGAGCCCCCTGCACCGCAGGAGGACGAGGAGCAGTCGGCGCTCATGCAGATGGGCCCGTCCTTCTTGATGGGCATCACGTCGGTGATCATGTTGATCTCGGCAATCTCGAGAATCATGAACGGCGCGGACATGATGACGACGCTTCCCATGATTGCGATGTCGGTCTCGATGGTAGGCGGTGCCGTGATATGGCCGATCATCAGCAACAAGTTCAAGAAGAAGCAGGAGGCCAGTCGCGAGGCGAAGCGCGAGAGCACATATACCGACTATCTGAACGGGATAGAGGCGAAGCTTTCCGAGGAATGCGAGAAGCAGGCGTTGATTCTCAATGGAAATCGCGTGAGCATTCCCGATCTGATCGAGCGCGCCGACACCCATGCCCCAAGACTGATGAACAGGAGCGCGGTCCATGGAGATTTCCTGGACCTGCGTGTTGGAATCGGAGATGCCGACCTGAAGGCGAAGATCCGCTGGCCAGATGACCGGTTCTCGATGAGCGAGGACACGCTCCTCGCGAAGGTCAAGGCCCTCGCCAAGAACCCTCCCTGGGTGCGCGATGTGCCGTTGGCCTTCAACCCCGCAGAGCACTTTGTCGCCGGTATAGTGGGCGACCGCACCCTGACCTGGGCGTTCATGCGCGGTCTCCTGATTCAGGTCTGCACACTATACAGCTACCAGGACGTTCGCATCGTCCTCATCGCCGACCCTGCAGAGCAGGAAGAGTGGGAGTTCTTGAGGAACATCCCGCACGTGTTCGACTCCAGGGGAGAATCGAGGGCAATCGCAATCGATTCAGACTCCCTGATGGGTATCTCCATGCAGCTTGAGCGCGCGTTGGATGAGAGGGAGGAGATCCGCTCCGACGTCTACAGCGACTACGGAGTCTACTACCTCATCGTTTGTGCCAGCAGCGAGTTGGCCGAGACCTCTGACACGCTCTCGAAGATTGCCGAGATGCGTCAGAACAAGGGCATGTCGCTCCTCTACATGGGGCAGGAGCTCAAGGATCTCCCGCGGGAGTGCGGGTATGTCATCGACCTCTCAGAGGAGGGGGTAACCGACTTCAGCTGGAAGACCCAGGAGCTCGACGAGCACAAGGATTGGCCGGCGAGATCTGCCCGCATGTTCGAGCGGAAGGACGTCTCCGGTACCCTGCTGGAGTTCGACCCGGATATCTACGTTGGAACTCCCGATGCCTACCGTGTGGCACTTGACCTCTCGAGTGTCCACCTCGACATTGCCGAGCAGCGTTCCGCAATGCCCTCCTCGGTAGGTTTCCTCGAGATGTTCGAGGTCGGGACCACGGCTCACCTCAACATCGGGCAGCGCTGGGCCGAGCACGACGCCTCGCGCACGCTGCAGACGCCTCTTGGACTCGATGCCCAGGGCGAGCAGACGATGCTCAACTTGCACGAGAAGGTTCACGGTCCGCATGGTCTTATCGCTGGCACCACCGGTTCGGGCAAGTCGGAGTTCATCATCACCTACATCCTCTCGATGTGCGTCAACTACCCGCCAGACCAGGTCGCCTTCGTTCTAATCGACTACAAGGGAGGTGGCCTCGCCGGTGCGTTCGACAACGAGCGCGTGCAGCTGCCTCATCTGGCAGGTACGATCACCAACCTCGATGGCGCTGCGATCTCGCGCTCGCTGGTCTCCATCAAGAGCGAGCTCAAGCGCAGGCAGGACATGTTCAACAAGGCCCGCGACATCACGGGAGAGGGCACGATCGACATCTACAAGTACCTCTCCTATTACAGGCAGGGCGTGTTGAAGGATCCGCTGCCGCATCTCTTCATTGTGGCCGACGAGTTCGCAGAATTGAAGCAGCAGGAACCCGAGTTCATGGACGAGCTGATCTCCGCCGCGCGAATCGGACGTTCCCTGGGCGTGCACCTTATCCTCGCAACTCAGAAACCGAGCGGGGTCGTCAACGACCAGATCTGGTCGAACTCCCGATTCAAGGTGTGCTTGAAGGTTGCAGATGCCGGAGACTCCAAGGAGATGATCCAGCGTCCGGATGCAGCCGAGATCCGCGAGCCTGGACGTTACTACATGCTCGTGGGCTACAACGAGTTCTTCACCTGCGGCCAGGCGGCGTGGGCAGGAGGATCCTACACTCCAACCGAGAGATTCGAGCCCAAGCGGGATACTGCGGTCGAGATGATCGATGAGACCGGAGAGGCGATCGCCTCCCTCCGTCCGCCATCGACTGCCCAGAAGACCGATACCTCCGAGCTCAATGCCGTGCTCGACCAGATCGTGGAGTGTGCGGAGCTTGCAGGCAAACATGCCGAGAGGCTCTGGCTCGACCCGATTCCCAACAGGATCTCACTTGCATCGGTGGAATCGAAGTACGGTTTCGAGCGACAGGACACCGGCTTGGTCGCGGTCATCGGTGCAATCGACGATCCGGAGAGGCAGCGTCAGGACATCTTCACCGCCAACCTCTCTGCAGTTGGAAATGTCATGCTCTACGGGTCGCAGGGCTCGGGTGTCGATTCTCTCGCCGCCACGATGGCGTTCTCGCTCTGCAAGGAATATCTGCCGGAGGAGATAAACATCTATCTCATCGATCTCGGAGACGGATCGCTGGCAGCACTTGGCAAGCTCCCGCAATGCGGTGGAGTCGTTCTCCCCGGAGACGACGAGCTTCTGAGCAACCTGTTCAAGCTCATCCTGTCCGAGATCGAAGTCAGGCGAAAGCTCTTCGCAGAGTCTGGCGGGGGCATCGATTCCTACAATGCGACGGCAGAGAAGCCGGTTCCTCACATCGTGGTCTTGCTCGCCAACATGGCAGCGTTCAACGAGCTCTATGAGGATTTCACCGAGCAGCTGATATCGATCACGCGTGATGCGCCGAGATATGGGATCCACTTCATCGTCACCGCCTCTGCGGCAACTGTCCCGAGGATGAGGCTGAAGACCAACTTCGGACTCGACGTGGTGACGGCCTTCAACGACGCGAACGATTACGTGACGATCCTCGGGTCTATGACAGGGATCGTGGCACCGAAGTCCGACAAGCGCGGACTCGTGAAGGTGGGCAAGAAGATCTTCGAGTTCCAGGGTGCCTCGATTTCGGAAGAGGGCGAGCAGGTCCGCGACTGTGTTGCCAATCTTGCCGAGACCGTTGAGGAGAAGTCTTCCGCAAAGGCAAAGCCGATTCCGAGGCTTCCCGAGACAGTGCATCCCGCCGATATGGTCTCTGCCGTCACCTCCAACAGGTGCGTCCCGATTGGATTCCGCAAGGACGATGTGTCGCCAGTTTCCTTCGACCTCGGCAAGTCTCCATACATGCTCGTCCTCGGAAACGACGTCGACGACATCGGCCGTTATCTGCGCGGGCTGCGCGACACGCTTCTCACCACGCAGAGGGCCTCGTACCTCTTCATCGACCCGCAGGGACTCCTCGGTGATGTCGAGGACGACCCCGGAGTCGTTCAGGATCTCGATATTGTGGAAGAGGCCGTCAAGCAGATATCTTCTGGCGACCTCGTGGTGGACATCTTGGTTGCCACGAGCATCGGGCAGATCATGGCGAACCTGTCGGACGAATCCAAGAAGGCGTTCCAGGACTACATAGTCTCGGAGCGCGGGACCAAGACAACTGGCATCGTGGCCGCCTCGGAGCTTTGGAGGGTACGCGGCACCTACGACCAGTGGTACAAGGTTCTCACCGCTTACGGCAATGGCATCTGGGTTGGAAGCGGTTTCTCGGATCAGACGACATTCCGCTTCGCAAGGGCTTTGTCGGAGTATCGCCAACCTGCAAAGAGGTCGGAGGGCTATCTCGTGATGCGCGGTGCCGTAGATGGCGTGCGCTTCGTGGAGGCCAACGACGAGCCTCAAGAAGAATAGCGAACCAACTCGTTCAGACGGAATAGATCACGAAAGGTTAGGGGACTGAAGAGATGTTTACCAAAGACGATTGGCTTCCCATCGGGTCGGTTGTGATGCTCGAGGACGGGGAGCGCCCGATCATGGTCGCGGGCTACATGGCTCTCGACGGAATGAGCGACAGGTATTACGACTACCTCGGCTTCCCCTATCCAGAGGGACGCCTTGAAGACAAGGACTACTTTTTCGACAAGTCGATGATCGAAGAGGTCGAGCTCGTCGGCTATTACAACGAGGACACGATCAACTTCATGAAGTTCCTCGAAGACCAGGAGGAACACTATCTGGAGCTTCGTGCCGAGAAGGAAAAGCAGGGAGACAAAGAAGACTAACGCAGCGCTGTGGGTCGTCCGCAGCGCTTGAATCCCCACGGTTTTCCCGCGTGGGAGCTGAACAAGACATTTCCAGATATTTCGCAGGATACAGGGGTTCTCCTCGATACAGGAGAAGCAAACAAGGAAGGGAGCGTGAAACATGGCCTACGTAGTGAGCGCCGATGGCGGCGGAGGCAATGGGGGAGGTGGCACGATCAATGTAGATGCTTCGGTGGTCAACAGCACCGCAAACACCTACAAGTACAAGGACGCAGACTTGGAAACCATGCGCACGGGTTGCGACACGATAGATTCCGACATCTCCGATTGGAAGGGATCCACAGCCGATGCGGCAAGGGTCTTGAACCAGCGCATGATCGAATGCATTGACAGCATTAGGCAGGCTGTAAGCGATGAGGCAGAGAAGCTGGCCCAGGCTCAGAGCACCTTTGCCACAACTGATTCGTATGCCGCCTCATCTTATAGCGCGACGGGAGGCAACTAGACATGTTCAAGATGACAATTTCCGACGTCCAGAGTGCCTCTGACGAGATCGATACGATAGACACCACCTCCGGTGACGTTGCAGATGACCTCAAGGTGGTGAACGACAACTTCTTCACGGTAATGCTGGGCGCGTTCTCCGCAGCAGCAAATGCAACCAACATCTGCATTGAGAACAACCTGAGGATATTCGTCGAGGCCTTGACGAATCTGCACAACAACTACGAGAGCCTGATTGCCGAGGCTTCCGGCACTCTGGTGAGCGATCGAGATGCGATTCTCGCCGTTGTCGGCGGTTCGGGGGACTCGGACTACCTCTATTTCGACGATGGCAACAGCGTGATCGGCGACATCGGATATGCAAGGGCTGATGTCGACAAACTCCAGACGGGGGTTCAGGACGCTCTTGATTCGCTTGCCGGGTTGGATACCCCTGGCAACATCCAGACTCCCCTGGACGCCCTCATGTCAGACATTCCAAACCAGTTCACCAAACTGGACGACCTCACCGACACATTCGAGACCTTCGCCACTGCCGTGAGCGATTTCGAGTCCAATTGGTCTGCGGCGCTTGCCGAGGACAAGTTCATCACCGATGACATGCTGGACAAAGTCGAAGCTGACATGAAGGACAACTACGAGAACATCCCAGCAGTCGAGGTGTTCAACTTCCTCAAGGACACGCGCAAGCAGATCAAGAACATTGAGGGCAAGCCCGCAAAGGTCATCTCTGCACTTCTCGATTACTCCAACACAAAGTTCTGGGGAGTCATCAACACTGATGGTCCTGGAGTAGCAGGTTATCTCTCCTATGTGGCAAGGCATCCAAGCGAGTTTGCCGACAAGTGGGGCGAGAAGATGACCGGGTTCCTCGACCCGGATGCATGGAAGGATGACATCAAAGGGTTCCTCGGCGAGACAGACGACATCGCCGATGGAATGTCTGCTACCAAGCAGGCCGCAAGCCAGCTCGACCACTTCAGCGGCATCGTGGACAAGTGCGGTGACGTGCTCGAGGTCGCTGGAATCGGAATCGACACCTACGAGGCGTTCGACACAACCCAGGGAGATGTTTACGATAAGGCCGGTGCAGCTGTTTCCACGGCAGCGTTCGGCATAGGGCATTTCGCAGGCTCGAAGGCAATCGGCGCGGCAGTTGGAATGTGCGTTGGCGGACCACTTGGAGCCATCGTGGGAGTTGCTGCCGGCTATGCGTTCGACTATGTGTGGAACAACTACATTGCCACCGATGAGGTCAAGGAGGACGCCGGCAAGGGAATCGGAAACTTCTTCCGCAACGTCTTTGGAGGCGGAAAGAACGAGAACGAGGCCTTTGCAGCAGGTTAGGAGCGGAGCCATTTCGGCGGCAGGCTCTAGTAGAGGTAATAGGAGACGAGAATGAACTGGAAACCAGAGAAAGACCTAACCGACATGCCACTCGAGAAGATCCGCTTCGAGAGCGAGGACCTCTTCGTCCTGCTCAACGGCATGGATCTGGGGCAGTTCGCGGTGCCGCCGGCAGCGTTGGCGACAATCGTGGACAAGCCGGAGCTTCTCAAGAAATGGCGCAAGCAGATGATCCGTCATCTGAAACCATTCGGGCTGGTCGACTCTGAGGGGGTTCCTTCCCCCAAGCTCGAGAGGGCTCTCTACCCTCTGAACAAGCCCGGTATTCTCCTCACCGATGGTGTAAAGGTGGCCCCCGAGGAGGTCTGGTCTGAGAACGATCACCGCACGTACGAGATTTGCATCAGCGATGGCCATGCAACGGCAATCGGGCGTGCAAGTGGATACAAGGCCGGATGGGCGATGGTCTCATTTGTCGAGGACGAGGAGCGCTGGGAGCCGATGTTCGGGCTGCTGAGCGGGTTTGCCACGGCTTGGAAGTACTCGGTTTACGAACAGGCTTTCTCAATGGACGATGCCGAGGGCCTGAAGCTCATGCATGCTGTCGAGGGAAACGACCCTGCGTTCGTGGACAAGACGGCCAAGGAGCTTGGGATCGACCCCGAGCCTCTCCTGGATGTCACGTCGAAGATTGGCGAGGCAGGTTTTGAAGAGACCCGCATGGACAATTACTGCACCTATGACTTCTCGGAAAGCGAGTTCAAGGAGTACGAGGGCTTTGGAACTTGCGAGCCCTCAGATCCAGCACCCGAGAAGTTCACGAGGGTCTATCCGGCATATGGGTTCATGATCAGCACCGAGAGGTCTCTTGCACCGGGAATGAAACCAGGAGATATGAGGACACCGGAGGGGAAGGCCAAGAGCCAGTTCAAGCACTTCGACTTCATGAGGTCGGGGAGGGTCTTGGACCGTATGATCACGATCGACCCCAACCCGTTGGGCCTTTAAAACCATCTGGGAGATCTAGAAGCTTTTCAAAACCGTCAGGAAGACCTGGCGTTGGGGCCGTGAGAATTTGCGGAAGTGGCCCTAGGGCAAATGGCAATCAATGAAGAGATTGCAAAACTTGAAAGAACACGATGCGCCTTGAGCTGGCATTTCGAAGGCGAGAGGCGAGAAGAAAGAAGATAGGGGGCAGAGATGAGCCTTTCGGATCTTTATGCCGAGAGAAGCTATTGCAGAGAGCAGATTGGCTACTGGCAGAACAGCGCTGATATCTATCAGTCAAGGATGGACCAGAACATCGCCGATATCAAACATCTCGAGGAACAGCTGAGGATCGCCAACAACGCGCTCACCAAGTGCCAGGCTCTTACCAGTATGGATTTCGAGCTCACCGGGGATCTGATGAAGGTCGGAAATTCTATTGACTCGGCGCTTGACGTCTCGGTTGGAACTCTCGTTCAAACCATCAACACCGACAACGCCGACCACATCGGATCTTCGATCAACAACTGCAACACTCTAATCGAGGAGCTGCAGGCAAAGCTCGACCAAGCCAGGGCCGATCTTGAATACAACACAGAGGGCAGGGACTACTCCAACGGACGTGTGTCCCATTACGAGGACAGGCTCTCGGCCGTTCAGAGTGCGATCGACAACTGGGACGATGACGATGATTAAATGTCGTGTGCATGCATTGCTTTTCGATGAGCATGCGACGGCAAGAGAAGGGGATGGACGTTGATTACTACAAACGAGTGGCTGCCCATCGGTTCGGTTGTCCACGTGCCAGAGTACGGCGAAAGGCTTCTTTGCATCATTGGATGCATGCAGACCGATGTTGAGACGGGTAAGCTCTGGGATTATGTCGCACTCGAGTTCCCGGTTGGATATACGGACAGGGACAAGATGATCATGTTCGACAAGAATTCCATCGATTGCATCTATTTCCTCGGTTATCAGGATACCGATGGCATGGTCTTCCAGTCCATCGTCCAGCTCAACGAGAAGAGCTTCGAGGCCGCTAAGGAAAAGGAGAAGGAGCATTAATGAAAGACAAGGTGCTCCTCAAGGTCAAGCTCCCGGCGACTCAGCGCAGCTACGAGTTTCGTCTTCCTTTCGATCTCACGGTCGATGAGGGTGCTGGACTGGTGTCCAGCATCCTCGCGACCAGAGAATCCACGTATTTCGAGGATTGTGGGGGAGCGGATTTCATGCTCCTAACCAGCGGTGACGAGCTCAATCCAAACGAGACGTTTCGGGCTCTCGTGGAGCAGGGAGTGCTTGTCGATGGTTCCAGCGTCGCACTGGTCTGACGCTGGGAAGAGGTTCCCCGGCAAAGGGTGTCGGGTGGAGATGTGAGAAGGATAGTACGTGAAGATCAAGTTGATGCAGAGCCGAAAATCCGGCTCTCAGACCTTGCAGATCAAACCCGGGAAGAACGAAAAGCTCCAATATGAACAGGCTGAATGGCTGGTAAGCGGGCCATCGGAGCATCTATTGCCCTTCCGCTACACCTTAGAAGAAGGGGATGCCGTTCTCTATTACGACATCACCGGCCTGTCCGATCTGAAGTCCTATCTCCGCGCATCGCTCAACACCTCGCAATATGCTGGGATGCTGGTTGCAGTTGCCGATGTGCTCGGCACGTGCACAAGCAAGAACTACCCGACCTCCGGGTTCCTTTGCGACATCGAGCAGGTCTATGTCAACCCGGATGGTGTGTTGAAATTCGTGTTTGTCCCATTGTCGGGAATGGCCCCGAAGAAGAACGAGACTCCGCTGGGGTTGCTCGGAAACCTTGGAGACACCAAGCACGTTTCGTTTGTGGTTCCAGATGATGCACGCCATGCGGCGGCGCTCTTCGATTATGTGAACCGCAACCAAGTGCTCTCGCTCAATTCATACCGGGAGTTTTTATCTGGGGAATTCGGATTGGCTTTGCCTAGCCTAGGTGGATCCCACGGAGGCAGCGGCCGTTTGTCCAGGACTGGGTCGCTTGCCGGGTCGGGATCTCTCGGGTCAGGTGGCTCTGGCTCCCTAGGTGCTCGTTGTGGCTCCGGCACAGGGACAATGGCGGGAACGTCTTTCTCCAGTCAAAATGGCAGGCCTGGCGTGCAAGCTGCCTTCGATCCGGTTGCGATGCTTCACAATGCCCCTTCTGCGCATGAAGTTGCAGCAAAACAGAGTATTGCCGAGAGGGTTCGAAACGGAGTCGGTGACATTTCCCCGACGCGTGCCAGCGCCACGACTGGTTTTTCGCAGCCGAAGCAGCATGAGGGGCAGGAGCAGGCTGGAGAGTCGCAGCAAGTTGAGCCACAAAAGGTCGAGTCGCAGAAGGCCGAAGAGCCGCTACGGTCTGATGAGCCGCAGCAAGTTGAGGAATCGCCGCAGCAGGAGGAGCTGCAGCCTGAGGAACAGCAGCTTGAGGAACAGCCGCAATCTGAGGAGCTGCAGCCGAAGCCACAACCAGCTCAGCAGCTGGGGCAGCAACCGGAGCCACAATCAGCTGCAGTGGAGCCCGAGCCAACCTTCCAATCAGAAGTTCCACCTCAGCCCCAGCCTCCATTTGGCATGGAGCCTCCGCAGCAACAAACCTCTGACTCTGCACAACAAGAGCCTTCTTTCAGTGAAACTACTCTTCTGGGTGTCGGGGTGAATTCCCAGAGGCTATCTACCCAATTTGCAAAATCCGCACCTGAAGTGAATCTGGTTCGCCTATGCGACGGAAGCATGTATCAGCTTCCAAAGGACGGGGCTGCGGTCATAGGCCGCTCATCCAAGAGCGATATTCAAATCAGGGGGAACTCCAATATCAGCAGGACACATGCCTCTTTGACGTTGTCAGGAGGTTCGGTGGTCGTCGTAGACCTGGGTTCTTCCAATGGAACCTTCGTGAACGGAGTCCGCTTGTACAAAGGTCAGATGATGACGGCTCGTCCCGGCGATGAGATCTCATTTGCCGACGAGGCCTTCGAGCTCACCCTTCGTTGATCTTATCTGCCAAATCCTTGAGCTCTTCGAAGTGCTCTGCACCAACTTCGCGGGGAGTCTCCCCGTACTTCTTGCAGAGCGCCGCCGCACATCCAACCGCCACACCGTGCTCGGCACCGTTTGCCATCATCTTCACGCTAGAGCTCACGACTCGGCTGACGCTGATGTGCTTTCCTGCCATCATGAGGTTGGGAACGTTCTTGGAGTACAGGCATCTGAACGGGATGTCGTAGGGCTTCTGGTCTCGCACATCCCATATCCACTTGGCGAGGCGGAAGTCGTACTTCTCGTCTCCGGGATAGTGGAGGCAGAACGCCTCGTCGTTCTTCACGATGGCATCGGGAAATTCGGCGTGCTCTCTCACGTCGTTCTCATTGAGGATGTAGTCTCCGATAATTCTCCGGTACTCTCCGCGTGCCGGCACGATGTGCAGCCACTCGAACTGCAGGTTCGCGTATTTCTCCGGTTGCGCCTTCTTGATGTTGGCCATGGTTCCATAGAGGGCGCGCAACAGGTGGTCTCGCACCAACTCTTCGTTGCCTGGTTTCTCCATGTCGAGGAACTGGCCGTACTCCCAGAAGTGTGTAGCGGGGAAGATGTGGATGACCTCCTCTGGTGGGAACATGTGGTTCTTCATGATTCCCTCTACCATGTCGTGCTTCGCCTTCTGGGCGAGTTTGGGAAGCTCCTCTGGATCTGGCTCGACGGCGCAAGGTCCGGGTTGGTTGTCCTCCGAAAGCGCTCCCATCTGTCCCGAAAGGCACGAGAAGTCCTTTGAGATTTCGGTTGCCCAGGGGATGTCTCCATAATCGACTGGATGGTCTGACATTCCAAGGTGAAACAGCAACGTGTTGCCATGGTGCATTTCGTCTGGCTCGTCGGGAGCCAGCCCCTCGCCGAACTCCGACTTTCCCTCGCGTCCGGTTCGGCACTCTGCTCCGGAAGCCACGGCAAGTGCGCCTGTTCCAGATGCATCTATGAAGGTCTCGGCCTTGAACACGCTTTCCGCTGACGTGATGAGGTTTCTCGTCTCGATCGATGAGATGCGGTCTCCGCTCTTCAATAGCGAGCACATGTGCTCATTCAGGAACACGGAGATGTTGGGTTCTGCTTCCACCATTTCCGTGCAGCCCAGGTTCCCGTCTTCTTTGCGCTCTATTAACTGTTCGACGAACTTTGTCTTGTAACCGCGCGGTCCAAGCCCCACTTCGCTAGATGCATTTCCACCAAGAACCGGGCGATCGTGCACTAGGGCGACCTTCAGTCCGTTTCTCGCAGCAGAAATTGCGGCAGAGCATCCGGGTACACCTCCGCCAACGACCACGACGTCGAATTCACCCTGATTTTCGGGAGAGTCTGGGATTCCAAGCAATGATTTGCGCCACGCCCTGTTGACGTTGAGTCCTTGCTCGGGAGGGACTTCCCCATTTCGGGCAAGGTAAATTGCGTCAATTCGGCCATCGAATCCAGTGAGGTCGTGCAGGGAAATTTCGTTGCTGCCTCCCGGCAGGGTGACGGTACCGGCATCTTGCCATTCCCAATCTTTGTCGTTCTCTCCTAAAACGCAGGGAAGTGGCTCGCCATTGAACAAGACCTGGAAACGTCCTGGGTGGTAACCGGGCACCCAGTCCTTCGCTCGTACCCAGACCTTGTATGTTCCGGCATCGACGTCTGTTCTCGTCTTGGCGTCCGACACTGGTTCGCCCATGCCATGGGCGATAAGGTAGGCAGACCCCATTTGCGGGGCGAACTGGGTGTCGAGCTCCCATCCACCAAAGTCATCGAACATCTCGGTTTCAATCAGTATCCCTGCTGTTTTCCTATCATCCGATGACGCCATGGCCGGTTGCCTCCTCGTTTGTTGAAGATTGGTTGGGATAGCCACTGTTTCGCTTGATATATTGTAAGAAGCGAATGGATAGTTTGCAACTATAATAGTTACAAACAATACATAGAGAAGGGTTTGTATGAAAGGCGAATCACAGCTTGAGGTCAGCTTGCTCATCCTCTTGATGTCGGAATTCTACCCAGAAGTCAACGCGACAAGCGAGCTCATCGGATCGAGTGCCGGATGCAGCCCCGTGGTTGTGAGAAGAATCTACGGAAAGCTTAAAGATGCAGGTCTGCTCGACACGAAGCCTGGGGGATATGGGCTCCATCTTGCTAAGGACCCTCACGACATCTCTCTTTGGGATATCTGCTCGGCTATACGTCCTATGGATGCGGCTGGGGTATTCGGGACGGAGCACGAGATGTCGGGCACTTGCCCCATTTCGGGAAACATCCACGAGGTGCTGACAAAAGAGCTGGACAGCGCTCTGGACGCCATGCGCGAGAAGCTGGAAAAGGTATCTCTATATGACTTGGCGTGGAAGCTTCCGGATACCTATGAAGTGCCGGTTGAGGAGCAATTGGAGAAAATGCGCGGTTCCCTTCACGAAGCCGAGAAGCGCTTCGGGTAACTCGCTCTCACTAATGTGGTATTTTGTTAATTGGCATAACAAAAATCTAATATTATTGTGCAAAGTTTGGAAACTCTAAATTCTCCTATAAATGTTTTTTTGCTTCCTGAAAGAAATATTTTCCCTAAATACTTGCGTTCGATTGCATGATTAGCGAATATAACAACAACCGTTAATCAATGTTTTTTCCATGAACAACTGCGGTTTTCTAAGTATTCCCTATATAACTATGAGATAGGAGGAGAGGAAGCATGGCAGACAGGATAAATCCCAGAACCCAAAGAGTTCGCGATGCCCTGAAGGCGGCCACGATAGAGCTAGTGTCCAAGAAGCCTGTTTCTGAAATCTCCATCACCGAGATTGCGGTAACAGCAAACGTGAGCCGTCCTTCGGTGTACAAGCAGTTCAATGATATGCCGACGTTAGTGGCAGATACCACTATCGAGGTGATGAATGAGATTTTCGCCGACATCGACAAGAATTTGAAGGTAGGCGATGATCTCGAATACCTGACCAAGCACATGGAGATGCTGACGAAGGGTTTATACAAGCACAGGAAATTCCTCAAGAACGCAATTTACAGTTCTGCCGAGCCCATCATCATAGACGCGGCAGTGAAAGATCTTTGCAACCGCATGAGGGACAGGCTCGTTGGCAGGACTCTCGTAGAGGCGGGAATGAACGTCGATGATTGCCTTCATGCCATAGCTGCGGGGATGGTCTTGCTTACATTTCGCTGGCTCAACTCAGATTTCAGGGGAGAGAACTCTCCAACGAACATGGGGGACAGGATTGCGAAGACCATTTTCTGGATTTCCGGGGTTCAAAGGGTCTGATCTCCCCACTGAATTTTGCAGCGCTATTGATTCGCCTTCTGTTGGGTTCTGAGATTCCGTTTCTGGGAACCGAGACGAGGTATTATTTTAGTTCTCTGGGCAGCACCTTTCGGTTCTCATCATCATAAGGTGACCTTGTATCTTCTTTTCCCCATGAGTTAAAACAAGAGAAATCAAAAATTACAAGCAAAGGGAACAGGTTGCAGGAGGGTGGAGATGACGGTATTCAACAAGGACTCCCTCAGCAAGTCCGATCTGACCCGGTTGATTAAAGACAAGGCGCTTGAACTGGGGTACGCCTTGGTGGGAATCACCTCGGCAGAGCCTTTCGAGGGCTATCGGGAGGAAGTCGAGAGCAGGCCGGGTTCGGAGTGGCTAGTCCAAGCCGATAAAATGCCCTATCAGGGCGCGGATCCCAGAGATGTGATGTCATCTGCAAAATCGATTATCTGCCTCGTAGAGGACTATTCCAAGAAGTCGTATCCCGAGAAGCTCGTCAAGAGTTTCGGCCGCTGCTATCTCGCGAGATGCTATGTGCCCAAGCCGGAATCAATCAATGGCTTGCGGCGTGCTCAGTTCGTCCAGTTTCTAAAGGACCTGGGAATCGGGGTCGATGAGAGCGGGCTGCTGCGAATTCCCGAAAGATATGCTGCTGCTAGAGCGGGCGTTGTGACATATGGCGGCAACAATTTCGCCTATGCCGAGGGCTGCGGCTCCTTCGTGATCGTGATCGGCATCATCGTGGACGTGGAGCTTGACTATGACGAACCAACGGTGAAACGTCCCTGCCCGCCTGATTGCAACCGGTGCGTGGAAGCCTGTCCGACGGGCGCGCTCTACGAGAAGGGGAAGCTCAACACGCATAAGTGCATGCTCATGATGGAGATAGGCCCGCAACCGATTCCAGAGGAGATGCGCCCGAAGCTCGGGACGTCGATTCATGGGTGCGACCTTTGCCAGGAAGCCTGCCCACGCAACAAGAAAGTGCTGGAGAATCCTCCCTTGAAAGATCCGTTCCTGGAGAGGCTGGCAGAGGAGTTCGACTTGGAGAAGGTGCTGCTTCTCGATGATGGATACTATGAGCGGGTAATCTACCCGATTGCATACAATTACATCCCCTACGAGGCGAGGTGGATGTTCCAGCGAAACGCAGCGATAGCTCTCGGCAACTCAGGCGACCCATCCCATCTCCCGGCTCTTAGGAGGGCTCGCGAGGAGTGTCCAGATGAAGTGCTGGAATACGTGGATTGGGCCATCGTGCAGCTGGAAGAACAGGAGTAGGGGAGTTCACTGGTGGAAGTGCGACTCAGACTCAGCTTTCCGATCTGAGCCCAGATTCCAACTTGACTTTTCTGACCTATCTCAAGTCCACAAGCCGGTTCGCGAGTGCCTGCAGTGCATCGCGCGCTCTCGATGGTCCTACTGTGTCTAGAAGGATCTTCTTGGCGTCCTTGACCAGAAGCGAGATGCGCTCGCGGGCGCTTTGCACGGCGCCGGAATCGCGCACGATCTCTATTCCGCGCTCGATGTCCGCGTCATCGGCAGACTTTGCCGACAATATCTCGTTCAATTCCCCTGCAGCAGAAGGCTCGGAGCGGCGCAGGGCGTAGACCGTCATGTAGGTGAGCTTGCCTGCTGCAATGTCCATCCCACGTTTCTTGCCGGTCTCCCCCTCGTCGCAGGTGATATCGAGGAGATCGTCGTGAATTTGGAATGCAAGCCCGAACATCCGTCCGAATTCTCTCAGTCCGCTTATCTCGCTTTCTGTGCCTCCGCCTGCGATTGCTCCGACTGCCAACGGGCATGCGCCGCTATACCAGGCGGTCTTGCTCTCGGCCATCTCGATGTAGTCGTCGATCCCGATGTCGCGCCGTCCATCTCGAGACCAGCCGATATCGAGTGCCTGGCCCTCGACCGTCCGGGCCGCCGAATTGGAGATCTCCTTTAGAATCCGGATTTTGGTGCGCCCATCTAGCAGCTCGTCGAAGAGCACCAGCTGACCGACGAGGGAGAGTGCGTAATCGCTGGCGTTGAAGGCGATCTCGTCGCCCTCCAAGACATGGATGCAGGGTTTCCCATGGCGGATGACCGCGCCGTCCTCGATATCGTCTCGTATCAGAGCCGCCTGATGGAAGCTCTCAATCGAGAGCGCCGCATTTTGTGCCACCTCTGCCGTGCCGCCCACGGCCATGCACCCGAGCTCGCAGAGAACTGGGCGCATCCTCTTCCCCCCGTTGCCAACGTACTTCTTGTACGGTGCATAGAGGTAGCGGTCGAGGTCGGGATGCGAGCTGCTTCTAGGGAGATCGGAGATCGACTGGTCGAATTCACGCGAGAGCTCGGCCACCCATGCCAAGAGGTCCTGCTCCCTTTCCTGGCTCTCTGCCTCTTCTTGCTTGCCACTAGATGCGAGGGTCTCAATCATTTTGGGGCTCACTCTTTTCCGGGGATTCTGCTTGGTCTGGAGACTTGCTTTGGGCAGGGGAGGCAGGTTCTCCATTCTCCCCGGTTTGCTGTGTATTCTCCGAGTCGAAAACCGAGTCGTCCACTCTGTCCATCTGGGCGAACCTTTCCTCGATCGAGGATTTGAGCTCATGTGCCCTGGCGGCCTCTTCGCTGTCCGGGCCATAGAACATCTCGCAGGTACTCACAACCTGGTCGGCAAGAGATTTCGCGTCGTCCTCCAGGCCGATGTAGGCATAGTTGAGTGCAAGCGACGACAT
The DNA here is from genome assembly GCA_050946255.1 of Coriobacteriales bacterium. Taxonomy (GTDB): domain Bacteria; phylum Actinomycetota; class Coriobacteriia; order Coriobacteriales; family CADBOM01; genus JBMNUL01. Next base: position 20,966 of record JBMNUL010000015.1, read on the forward strand.
GCTCGTGAGGGTGGCGGGGTGATAGGAACCGAGCAGGTGCTTGCGGCCCTCGTAGGCTTTCTGGAAAAGGTCTCGGCTTTCATCCATCCGTCCAACTATGAGATAGCTGGCGGCGAGATCATGGGCGCACGTCAGGTAGACTACGTTCTGCTCCCCGAACTCCTTCAGCTTCTCGTATGTGTCCTCCAAGACCTCTATCGCGCTGTCGAAATCCTTGTCGGCGTACAGGTAAGCGCCCTGCTTCTCCCGTGCATTGAGGGTGTGCGGGTCCTTTTCCCCGGCCTCAGACTCCCATAGACGTGCAACTTCCTCCTCAAGTTCCGCAGCATGTTTGGCATCGCCTGCGAGGTAGCAGGTTTCGGCGAGGGCTGCCTCGGTGTCCAGAGTCTCGGGAGCGCTTATACCCAGGGTCTCCCTCTTGATTTCTAGGCCCCTCTCCTGCAACTCGCGCGCACGATCATGCTCTCCCAGAGTTAGGTGGACTGCGGCACGGTTGAGCATCATGTTCACGGCGTTGTTGCTGCTCTCGCCCTGCGTCTCGCAGATGCGGGGGTAGGCCTCGTTCCAGATTTCGAGCGCCCTCCGGTAATTGCCACGCAGGCATTCAACCTGGTCGAGGTTGCTGGCGGAGGCGAGGGTTGCGGGGTCGTTTTCCCCGAGGAGCTCGCGTCTCAAAGAGAGCACCTTCTCGTGCATGTCCGCAGAGTCGTCTGGGCGTCCCAGCGAAGCGTAGATGTTCGCCATGGTGTTCATCGACGAGAGGGTCTTGGGATTGCGTTCACCGAACATCTCCTTGCGGTTCTGCAATGCCTCCTCGCAAAGCAGGAGAGCCTCGCTCATGAGGCCACGGTCGTAGTAGATCTCGCAGAGCTCCATCTCGAAGTCTTGGGTCTTCTCGGCTTCTTTCCCATACACCTTCCTGTATATGCTGAACACAGACTCTCCGAGATTGCCCGCGTTCTTGAGCTCTCCGATCTCCCGGTATTTCCGAACGAGAGTCGTGAGCGCCTCAGCAGCTTCCTCGCTTTCGGCGCCGTGGTCTTGCATGGCCAGCGCGGCGGCATAAGCTTCTTCTTCAGCGCCTTCGACGGAAATGACGCGGTCCTTGATATCCAAGTCAATCACCTCTTGTCGTCACGTGGCTTTGGACGATATGGTTCGAGACGTGTCCCACAGGTGCGGCACTTGTCATCGAAGGTCCTGTTCCAGCCGCCGCACACGGGGCATGGGTCTTCGCGGAGAAACGCAGTCTCCCCGCGACAACGCCCGCAATTGATGCATACGGCACACATCTTCTTTTTTCCGCCTTCTGGCATCTCGACTCCTGGCAGCGGCTTTGAGACTGCCCCGCGGCATCCGAGGCCGCGGCATCACACTGCGTACCGCAGCCTCGGATGCGAAGGCGCGGGCGGCTTCATGAGATTCACTGCGCCGCTCGCGCCTCTCGAGGTCAGTCAGCAATCCTTGATGGATCGCTTACTTCTTCTTGCCCTTCATAAGGGCGCCCAGTGCGAACTTGACCACATCACCGGTCATGCCGGCCATGATCTCCGCGACGTCGGCTTGGTCGATAACGATGTCGGCGCCAGCACCAGACTTGGTCTTGATATGCGCGACGAGCCCGTTGTTAATTCCGTCGTTGACTCGTTCGAGCTGCACGTCTGCATTGATCTTCATCGGGCCCATCGCCGCCACGGCGTTGATGTTTCCCTTCTCTCCGGTGAGGTCGATGCTCGCGATAGGGGTGCCCTTGAAACCCTGTATCTTCATCGCAGTCTCCGATCAGCTCCACTTGAGGACGATTCCGGTTCCCGCCTCAGGGTAGCTCCAATCGATGGCATGGACCTGCGAGCATACGTACTGGCACAGCCCGCACTCGGCGCAAAGGCCTCCGTAGGCCCAAACAGCCTTGCCGTCCTGCATCTCATAGCATCCGCACGGGCACAGGTACATGCAGTCCTTGCATCCGTTGCAGCGGTCGGGATTGACCTTGATGTGATCCGGATACTTCTTCTTCTCGATTACCTCGTACTTGCCCTTCAGCATCTCGCGGAGTTTCGGTCCGTACAGCTGTGGGCCCTTGAGAATGTCTACATCGATGTCGCTGTAGCAGTCCTTGATGTGTTCTTGTCTAGCCATTGATCAGACCTCCCAACAAATTGGAACCGAGCGCGTTGACGTCTTTGAGGAGCGGGGTGAGCATCGGGAATATCCTCATGAGCTGTGGTGCGATCTTGAGGATTCCGTTGATGCACTGCGGGTCCTGGAACCAATCTGCGTATGCCTCGCCGGCGAACTTGCCGCGCATGCAGGCATCGATGATGTCGCGGAGGCCGAGGCCAGCGTCCGGCTCCTTCTCGATGAGGAACCTGCCCAGCTCGTACGGCAGCTCTTCGTTGCGTCCGATGAAGTCGTTCTTCCACATATCCTCGAACTTGCAGAGCACTGCCTCCGAGTAATCGTTCTTCTGCTTGCACTCTTCTGCAATCTCGGCGGCATAGATTCCGCAGACCATTGCCGCGTCTGCGCCGTAGCCGTCGAACGGGTTGATCATGCCTGCTGCATCGCCGAAGACCAAGAAGCCGTTGCGGTATGTCTTGTCCGAGATCGCGTGCGAGCGCTCCCAGGTGAGCAGGTGGGTGTCGAAGTAAGTGAGCTCCTCGCCCTCGAGACGGCGTTTGTTCTCGGGGAGCGACAGGAACCACTGCATCCTCTGGTGGATGTTGGCCTTGGACTTGCAGAGGTCAGATACATGCTGATAGACGGCTACGGTGACAAGTCCGCGCTCTGGTACGTCGAGCGCATGGGCTGTCCAGATGCCGCCCTCGCCGTTACCGCTCCAAACCGGCATCGACGAGTAGTCGTGATAGTGGCCGTCGTCCCATTTCTCGGCGGTGCTCATCGAGGCGACTTTCTCCTCGCCGAGGTAGTAGCAGTACTTGATTGCCTGGGTGATGCCCTCTCCTAGGCCACCTCCGCGGTCTTGGCGGACAGGTGATAGACCGGCACGCCTGGCCATGATAGAGTTGAAACCGTCGCAGGCGCAGACCAGCGGAGCCGTGATTTTCTTGCCATCATCGACGATGATTCCCTTGACAAAGTCATCCTCGATAATCAAGTCGCGAGCGCACTCGCAAAGAAGGTGTGCACCTGCGGCAACCGCTTGCTCTGCCATCCACTTGTCGCTCTCATCGCGGAACACCATTGGCGCGTCGTAGATGATGTCGGCGCCGAAGTGCACTCCCAATGTGAACGACCATCCATCGTCTGACATGAATCCCATCTGGCCACCCTCGATGGTGGGGTAGCTGTTCAGCCATGGTGCGTCATCCACGTCAGGCCAAATGCGGCGCATTACGGGCAGGAAGAGCATCGATCCAGACATGTTCTTCTGACCCGGCACGGCCGCGCGTTCCACAAGTGCTACGTTCAGGCCCTTTTTGGCGCACATTGTGGCGCATGACGAACCTCCAGGCCCTGCGCCAACTACGATGACGTCATAATCGTACTCTGCCATGATTCTCCCTTCTCGAATCCTTTCATTCCTATTTTTCCTAAGCTAGTTCGTTTTCTCCTCTCTTCGGTCAGCTCCTTTCTTCTCGGCCTGCAAGTTGCGCTTGCAGGCGATGTTGTTAATTGTGAGATGCAAGAGGTCTATTCGAGATTGTCCGTTTCCTCTTTTCGAATGGTCAGCAGCGAGATAGTGAAAAATCCGTATGGTATTGCGGATACAGATCGAGCTTTCTACACGTCATCGTGTCCCGTACCTCCTGTATCTCCCATAGTCAATTGGGACTTCAAGGCTCGAGGCCTGAGGCTCGGAATGTTCGCTGCTCCCAATGGACTGGCGATAGGCGAGCGATTGCAGTGCTGCTATTCGATGGGCCCGAGTGTTCCTAATGGTTCCGAAACAATTCCGAAAGAGCACCAAAACTCAGAAGGGCGCAAAAATCTAGCGATCCGAGAAGGTGATTTTTCGAATCGAGCAATGTTATTGAGAGCTTCTTCAATTGTTCTGTCAGTGACTGTAATGATATGGGAAGCAAAATTTTCTGTCAATGACTGAAAAAGCTATTTCCCGAGGTAAAATGCAAATTTTTATTCAAAAAATAATATGCATTGGCGTGTTAGGAAAGTTGCGTTCCCGTAAGTTTATCTAATGGCGAAAATAAGAACCCACGAAGCCGCCAAGACTGTCGATAAGGTATCTGCCTCGGGACCTTGAAGGCGAGCGTTCGCGATTTGTCGGTGAGTTGGATGGAGGTAGGGATTTCGGTTATGCGGTCTTCTCCGAAAGGGTCTTGGCTATTGTCTCGGCGCATCTGAACCCTTCCAGTATTTGCTCAGGGTTCAGACGGCTCAACGAGAACCATTGGATATACGCGTCGAGGGCGCCCTGCACCAGTTTCATCTCCTTCTCACCCGTGGGGGTGATTTTCAGATATACTGCGCCGGGTCTGCCATCTTCCATCACGCGTGTGGCCCATTTGCGGAGCTCGATGTTGTTTGCGGCGCGGGTGACCGTATCTGCTTTTAGCAGGAGAGTCTTTGCGATGTCTCCCATGCGGATCGCATCCCCGCTTTCATGGAGGATCTGGAGTATCCTGCATTCCGTGATCGAGGCGCCTGCAATTTCCCGGCAAAGCTGCTTCATGATGTTCATGCTCTGCGATACGGCGGTGACGAACGCCGAGCTCACATGGTTGCTGCCATTCGAGCCATTGCCGTTGGCGCCCTCTACTTCCTTGCCGATAGTCACCACTATCGACTTGAAATTCTTCGACATATTGCGCGGGAGAAGGCCGAAGATGGTATCCATGTTCTCCTCGACTCGGTCGTTGGTGCTCTTGAGGTTTTCCTCGCCGAATTTCGTCACATGCACCTTGATGACGCGCTTGTCGGATTTGTCCCTTTTCCTCTTGATATATCCTAGATCTTCCAGCTTCGCCGCTGCCTTGGAGGTGAGGTTTTGGGGGAGGTTCAGGGCGCTTACCAAATCACCGATGCAGGCTTGGTCTCCTAGCTCGTGAGCCTTCAGTAACACGCGGTACTCGGTGAT
>JBMNUL010000016.1:0-25310 GCA_050946255.1 Coriobacteriales bacterium
GTGGGACCGTTCGGAAAGACCGTCGATGATGTGGCCCTGGCCCTGAACGCCCTTTCCGGCCGCGACCCTCTCGACTGCACCTCTCAGCACGTCGACACGGACTTCACCGCCAATCTCGACCAGGGTGTCGAGGGGCTTTCAATTGGAATCGTACCCGAGTTCATGGAGGCCGAGGGTCTGCAGCCCGAGGTCAAGGAGGCAGTCGAGGACGCCATCTCGAGGCTGCGCGACATGGGAGCGAGCATCGTGGAAATAGAACTCCCAAACGCTCATGCCGCCATGAGCGCGTATTACGTGATCGGGCCATGCGAGGCGTTCTCCAACCTGAGCCGCTTCGATTCCGTGAGATATGGCAACAGGGTCCCGGGCGACGAGCTCGGCGAGCAATACGAGCTCTCCCGCGCCGATGGATTCGGCATGGAGGCGAAGCGCAGGATCATGCTCGGCAGCTACCTGCTCTCATCCGGCGTCTACTACAAGTACTATTACCCGGCGCAGCAGGTCCGCACGCTCATCACCGACGATTACAAGCGCGCGTATGAGAAGGTGTCGGCAATCATCATGCCCGCCTCGCCGCGCACGGCATTCAAGTTCGGCGAGATTGCCGACCCAACTTCCATGTACCTCTCCGATATGTTCACGATCTCGCTCAACATCGTGGGGAATGGAGGCATGAGCCTCCCGGTTGGACTGGGGAAAGACAGCGGCCTTCCCGTCAGCGTGCAGATCGTGGGACCGCAGTTCAAGGACGAGAACATCTTGCGCGTCGCAGCTGCTCTCGAGAAGACCTACGACATCGACAGGCTCGCCCCCATCGGACGAACCTACCTCGATGAGAGGAGGCTGTCATGAAGACGCTCAACGAGGTCCTGAACGACTGGGAAGCCGTGATTGGCCTTGAGATCCACACCGAGCTCACGACGTTAAAGACCAAGATGTTCTGCTCGTGCCCAATCGAGTACGGCGACGAGCCCAACACCCACACATGTCCGGTTTGCCTGGGCATGCCCGGTGCGCTTCCCGTGCCCAACAAGGCTGCTATCCAGTCGATCGTTCTCGCCGGTCTCGCCACCAATTGCGATATTGAGCGCAGGTCGATGTTCTACCGCAAGAACTACTTCTACCCCGACATGGCCAAGAACTTCCAGACCACCCAGGGTCCAGAGATCGCGTTCTGCATGCGCGGCCACCTCGATCTCGAGGTCGATGGACCGGGCGTTGAGGAGCGCCACGGGGTGGACTCGCTCGCAGAGGGCGAGGAGACCGAGAACATCACCCGCACGGACTACGGCTACCTCGCTAGGGTGGGAATCACGAGAATCCACATGGAGGAGGACGCCGGGAAGATGATCCATGTCGGAGGAGTCGACGGAAGGATTACCGGGGCGGCGTACAGCCTCGTCGACTACAACCGTGCTGGCACCCCGCTCATCGAGCTCGTGACCGAGCCAGACCTCCGCACCCCTGCCGAGGCCAGGCTCTTCATGCAGGAGATCAGGAGCATCTTCCTGGCCATCGGTATCTCCGACTGCTCCATGGAAGAGGGCTCGATGCGCTGCGATGGAAACGTCAGTCTCCGCCGCCGCGGCGCAAGGGAATTCGGAACCAAGACCGAGCTCAAGAACATGAACTCGTTCAAGAACCTGCACGATGGACTTGCCTACGAGATCTGCAGGCAGGCCGAGGTCCTCGAATCCGGCGGGACTATCCAGCAGGAGACCAGGCATTGGGAACCTGCGACAAAGCGCACCGTCACGATGCGCGTCAAGGAGACCGCCGACGACTACAGGCTGTTCCCAGAGCCAGACCTCGCTCCCTACGATCTCTCCGACGAGTTCATCGAGGGAGTTCGCGCCAAGCTGCCCGAGCTCCCGACCCACAAGGCTCACAGGTTCATGGACGATTACTCGTTGTCCCGCGACGAGAGCCTCGAGATTGCGAACGACCCTCAGCTCGCCGATTTCTTCGACGAGTGCATGGCAATCGACTCGAGCATCTCCAAGCAGGTTGCGAACACCATCATCAACGAGGTGGCCGTCTATGCCAACTCTAATGGGGTCCAGATCTCCGACACCAAGATCGAGCCGAACGGGGTTGTGGAGCTGTGCAAGCTGATCTCAGACGACACCATCTCCTCGAAGCAGGGCAAAGAGGTGTTCGCCGAGATGGCAGAGAGCGGCAAGTCCCCATCCGACATAGTGGAGGAGAAGGGCATGAAGCAGGTCTCCGACACCGGCCTGATCCTCCAGATCGTCGACAGGCTGCTCGAGGAGAACCCCGACAAGGTGGAGGCCTACAAGAACGGCAAGAAGGGGCTGTCCGGTTTCTTTATCGGTCAGGTCATGAGAGAGATGAAGGGCCAGGGAAATCCCAAGGTCGTCAGCAAGATCGTCACTCAAGAGCTGGAGAAGTGAGTTTTGTGAGAACTCGCCTCGCCTGACGTGGTGCTGGGCGAGAGGCGGGTTTGAACAACGCCAGCATTTGGAGGCAAAGTTGTCGATAGAACACCGGCTGTCTCAGTTGTCGTCAAAGCGCACGTTGAGTTATAGTTTTCCTCTAAGCTTTCCCTATCTTGAAGTTTGATGGAGTCCGAAGGGTTTGCTTCAGGCCGGTATTGTTTCGCACTGCGGTTCTCATGCGGTAAGGAGTTGTGATGAGCAAGAAGAAGTTCGACTATTTCGACGCCATGGAGCAGGTCGTGGGCTTTGCCTGCGAGGAGGCCAAGACGCTCGAGCGTGTGCTGAACGACTTTCATCCAGACTCCATATTCGACGAGATGAACGCCATGCACGTAATAGAGAACAATGCGGACCTGGTCAACCATCAGATATACAACAGCTTGGCATCCGAGTTTCTCCCCCCGATAGAGCGCGATGACATCCTCCTTCTGGTGGAGTGCCTCGACGATATCGTGGACAACATCGAGGACGTCATGATCTCGCTGTACATGTACAACGTCAACGAGATCAACCGAAACGCTCTCGAGATAGCATCGCTGATCGAGAAATCCACGAATGCCCTGCGAGTCGCTATGGTGGATTTCAGGAACTTCAAGAAGTCCAACACGATCAACACTCTCCTCATCGACGTCAGCGATTACGAGGACGATGCAGACAAGAAGTACGTGATGGCCATTCGCAGGCTCTACACTCAGAACGCCGACAGGCCACTCTACATCTCTGTCTGGGAGAAGATCATCACCAACATGGAGAGGTGCTGTGACAGCTGCGCCCATGCCGGTGACGTCATGAGTGGGATCATCATGAAGAACTCCTAGCGGCACTCGAGGCTCCTGACTATGACGCTGGCTTTTCGACGCCTCGATAAATTGCGAGGCGTCTGGCTCCTGATCGAGTTCCAAACTCCTAATGGCGGAAAACAACGCTGAAAAATTTTCGTCCTTCAGCAGCATATCCCCACAGAATATGACCTTCCAACCTGCAGATTTATAAACTCCACCAAAGTTGTTCCAACTTGGTTTATCCCTGAGTTGGACGTGGTTTGGCGCCTGTTTGGAATCTCTCCCTACGATGAGCTCACTGCAATCATCGAAAGGGGAGATGACATGAAGGAAAAGCTCTTGCAAACAGCGCAGAGGGTGCTCGCCGTGTTGGTGACGGCGCTGGTGCTTCTGGTTATGTGCGCGCAGTTCTCTGGTTACGCCTATGGAGTGACGATTCCAGGGGGTAACGGTGTGGGGGAGTCTCAGATGGATTCTTCCAAATACACCGAGGCCGTGCAGCTGCCGGTAACGCTCTACGACTACGGGCAGCAGGTGGGGGATACCTGGGTCACAAAAGACCCGACGGTGCTGAACGAGGGCATTGCCGGGGCCGACAGCACCACAACTGAGCAGAAGGATTTCCCATCGACCATGAGGTTCTGGGACGACCGCTACGAGGAGTGGGAGCCTCCCTCGGACCCATCGTCGATGCTCACCAGTGACGGGCATCTGATCAAGGCCGGTGCCTGGCGTTGGGGGATGTTCAACAGGACGTTTTCAGATTGGTCGAGCATCATAGCGGTACCATCCAGGGACCTGTTCGGAACATCATCTTCCTCATGCTCCTACAACGGCAAGGTGTTCAAGAAGGTCTTTCCAGATGTGGCGATGGACTTCTCCTACGATCCGAAGACGAACACCTACCATTACTCTTCCAACGAGTCCATCGGGACCTTCGACGGCTCTGGGCATGTCCAGAAGACCGAGAGGCTCGGGAACAACAGTGGGAAGGTATTGGGTTTCTGGCCCTTCGGGGACTACAATTCCCATTTCGGCATGACCATGGCTTTTGATTTCAAGCTCCCGAGCAAGGAATATCTCGAGAACCACGAATATTATTTCGCCTTTTCCGGCGACGATGACCTGGTCGTGTATGTGGACGACGATTTGGTCCTCGACCTCGGCGGGGCTCACACTCCCATTGCCGGCTACATCGATTTTGCTAATCAGATAGTCGTCTATGGGAAGGGGTCTCGTCAATGGCATACGGATTCGTTCCTTAAGTACGTCGAAAAATCCGGAATTCCATTTCACAGGAGCGGATTCGAGGAAGCCGGAGTCGACTGGAACATGGACACTCTGGGATACGTCAAGTTCTCGGATCTCGGCATAGATCTCGCGAATGGCAAGGAACACAATTTCAAGCTGGCCTACCTGGAACGCGGGGGCACCAACTCCAACCTGATGATAGAGATGAACCTGGACGTCGTCGTCGACGTGAACTACAAGGTGGTTGGCGATAATCAGCCCGACCCGGAGAAGACGGATGCTGTTCCGGTGGAGACCTCTGAGCTGCATTTGGGAGATGCATACAATGCCAAGCCGGGTCTCACGACGACCGACGAGGGGTATTCGTTCTCTGGATGGTATTTGGACGAGGACTGCACGCATCCCTGGGTAGATGGGACTGAATTGTCGGAATCCACCACCACACTTTACGGCAAATGGGAATACGGCAAGCCGGTGAAGAGTTCAGATCCGGAATCTGGGTCTGAGGTCCAGCCCCTACAGCAGATCACCTATACAGTCAGCTACGAGAACACGAACGATTCTGCAGAGCAAGTCGAGATCACCGATGTCATTCCCGAGCACACCACATATTTGGCTGGGTCTGCATCCTCCGAGGGAGGGGATGTCGATTTTTCTGAGGTAGGCGATGACGGGACCGGTTCGTTAAAGGCCACTTGGGATGACCTTGAACCTGGGAAGACTGCCTATCTGACCTTTACGGTCGTCGTAGACGAGGACGCGATTGGCATGACAGTGGAGAACGACTCGGATGTGGACGTCAACAACAAATGGCATTACAAGACCAACAAGGTAGAGCACAAGGTGGTTCCAGCCAACTTCAAGATTTCGAAATCTTCTGACCCTGAATCCGGGTCGAACGTGACAAGCGGAGATACGATTTCCTATCAGGTTGCGGTGATGTGCGATTCTTTGGCGAAGGTCGATGAGATTACCGTGGTAGATCCCGTGTCAGATTTTCTGACGCTCAAGCCCGATACCGTTGAAGTGACGATTTCCAATCGCAATGGGTTGGATGCCGGCACGAGAGAAGGCACTTCGGTCAAGTGCGAAGACGGCTTCATCACAGTTAGCATTCCCTATCTGATGCCAGGCGAGACGGCGCTTGTAGAATACGATGCCGTTGTGGGGGAGATGAGCGGGGTAGACGAGAGGGACATCGAGAACACGGCCTACGTGCATGCTCCGGCAATAGGATCCGGCGACCCGACTTATTACGGAGATGGGATTCCAGTTGGTGCAATTGCATCCAATACCGTCGTGCACCACCAGAAGGTTAAAGACCCGGTGTCTCCAGCGAACTTCTCTGACCCTCATGTCACCAGGACCCTGACGAGCACAACAACATCGCTTCCCAAGACCGGAGACGATGTGGCTGGAACCGTGGCAGCAATTCTGACTGCACTCGGGTTGGTCGGAGGAGGAGTGGTGCTGATTCTCAGGTCTCTAAGGAAGGCGTAGGGAAAGGTGACATCTCTATTGGAATAGAAATCTCCCGAGGTGATCCGGTGCCCACCGTTTCCAATGTCTTTGGTTTGGTGGGCACCGTTTCATTCCCTGCAGGACTTCAGGGTATTGCCGTGCTCGAGTCTAGGTAGTCCGCACATGCATAGGGGTGGTCACTCGCCAACTTCCATCTGCTATAGTCGCAGTTGTCCAACGTGGAATTCAGAGAATGGGAGACGAGAGATATGGGCGTTAAGGCACCCCGCGGTACAGAGGACCTTCTGGGAGAATCCGCGATTGCCTGGGAGAAGATGCAGGCAACGGCCAAGGATGTATTCTCGCGCTATGGGTACAGCTTGGTGAGCACCCCAATGTTCGAGGAACAGAGCGTGTTCGTCAGGGGAATAGGCGAGGGAACCGATGTGGTCGACAAGGAGATGTTCCATGTCCTGTCCAACGACGCCTTCGACAAGGTTTCCCATGGAGAGACGCTCAAATCCAACCAGAATCTATCGCTTCGTCCAGAGGGGACTGCCGGTGTAGTGAGATGCGCAATCGAGCACAATCTCGTCCCGCAGGGAGGACCGGTCTCGAAGTTGATGTATGCAGGGTCGATGTTTCGTTGCGAGCGTCCGCAGAAAGGCCGTCTCAGGGAGTTCCACCAGATCGGCGCCGAGTGTCTGGGCGCTGAAGACCCATCTGCCGACGCAGAGATGATAATCATGTTGCTGAGGTTCTTCGAGGCCATGGGTGTGCGCAGCGACAACATCCGAGTCCTCATCAACTCGATGGGAGACGACAACTGCAGGCCGGCTTACCGCGACATGATCAGGGATTACATCCACGAGCATTCAGACGAGCTCTGCGAGGATTGCAACCGCAGGGCCGAGATCAACCCGCTGCGCGCCTTCGATTGCAAGGTCGAGCACGATGCAGAGGTCATGAGCAAGGCTCCCAAGATCTCCGATCATCTCTGTGGCGACTGCAGGGAGCATTACGAGACGGTTAAGCGCTATCTGGACCTTGCCGGCGTCTCCTATGTCGAGGACCCCAGGTTGGTCAGGGGCCTCGACTACTACACGCGCACGGTGTTCGAGATCCAGGTCATCGACGGTCTTGGCTCCCAGAATGCCATCGGCGGAGGCGGCAGATACGACAAGCTGATGGAAGTCATGGGTGGAAGTCCCACTCCAGGTATCGGTTTTGCGCTGGGATACGAGAGAACCCTGCTCGCGCTCGAGGCGGCAGGAGTCACGTTCGAGGCCGATTCGCTTTGCGACGTCTATGTTGCGGTCGTGGACAAGAGCTGTGCCGATATCGCCTTCTCGATCGTCCAACGCCTCAGGGACTCCGGGGTGAAGGCGGAGCAGGACCATCAGGGCAGGTCCCTCAAGTCCCAGTTCAAGCAGGCGGGGAAGTCTGGCTGCAAGCTCACGGTCGTCGTGGGACCTGATGAGGTTTCCTCTGGAAACGTCACCCTCAGGAAGATGGACCTGCACGAGGAGTCAAAGGTATCGATAGATTCAGTGGTGGACGAGGTCAAGTCCATCCTCTGATTCGAGCGGCCACCCTCTTCGGCACAGGAAGAACTGCCAGCGTATATTTGGAGCCATCGGCTCAAAACATGCCTGCGTAGCTCTAAACGCCGTCCAACCATGTGAGATAATGCAAAGCTGTTGCGATAAGCCCAAGCACGGTGGTCCTTGGGCATCTGCATGCGATAGAGACCTTAAGGAGATATCCAGCAAATGTCAGATTCGAGCAAGTACTCAACGCACACGCACACGTGCGGTGAGCTCACAACCGACAACATAGGCGAGGAAGTCAAGCTCACCGGTTGGGTCGCCCGCAGACGCGACCATGGTGGACTGATTTTCGTCGACCTCCGCGACCGCGACGGCTACACTCAGTGCACCTTCGACCCCACCTATTCGGGCGACGCCTTCGCGTTGGCCGAGAAGATCAGGCCAGAGTGGACGGTCCTGATCAGTGGGAAGGTCCGCCACAGGCCAGACGATACCGAGAACGACTCCCTCGCAACAGGCGAGATCGAGGTCGCGGCAACTGCGATGACCGTTCTCAGCGAGTCCAAGACCCCGCCATTCGAGATCGAAGATGGAATCGACACGGACGAGCTCACCAGGCTCCGCTGGAGGTATCTGGATATCAGGCGCCCCGAGGTCCTGCGAGCGCTCAAGCTTCGCTCCACCGTCACAAATGTCATGCGCAATGCCCTCACCGCCAGGGGATTCATGGAGGTCGAGACCCCGATTCTCGGCAAGTCCACACCCGAGGGTGCCAGGGACTTCATCGTCCCCTCCCGTCTCAACCCCGGCAAGTTCTACGCTCTCCCGCAGTCTCCCCAGCTGTTCAAGCAGCTCCTAATGGTGGGCGGTATCGAGCGCTATTACCAGGTCGCCCGCTGCTTCCGCGACGAGGACCTGCGAGCTGATAGACAGCCGGAGTTCACCCAGCTCGACATCGAGATGAGCTTCGTCACCCAGGAAGACATAATGCAGATGATGGAAGACGTCATGAAGGAAGTGCTCGAGGCAGTGGGCATCGAGCAAGAGTTCCCGCTTCCACGCATCACCTGGAAGGACGCTATGGACAGGTACGGCTGTGACCGACCGGACGTCAGGTTCGGAATGGAGCTGGTCGACCTCACATCCATCTTTGCCAACTCGAAGTTCAAGGTATTCGCCGGTGCGATTGCCAACGGTGGCGTCGTGAAGGCCCTCAACGTCAAGGGCGCTGGAGATTGGTCAAGGGGTGAGATCGACAAGCTCGCCAAGGTTGCCGCCGATAACGGCGCCAAGGGAATGGCTTGGATCGCATTCACGAGTGCTGGAGATGCAAAGTCGCCGATCATCAAGTTCTTCTCCGACGAGGAGTTCGAGTCGATGAAGAAGGCGCTCGACGTCGAGCCCGGCGACCTTGTGCTGTTCGCCGCAGATACATTTGAGGTTGCCAACGCGGTTCTCTCCGCTCTCCGTTTGCACACCGCAGATTTGCTCGGAATCGACAGGAGCGGACATGCCCTGCTCTGGGTCGTCGATTTCCCGATGTTCAAGTACGACGAGAAGGAAGGGCGTTACGGAGCCGAGCACCATCCGTTCACGCGCGTCAAGGACGAGGACCTCGACAAGATCGAGAGCGACCCGCTCTCCTGTGGCAGCTACTCCTACGACATCGTCATGGACGGTTTCGAGATCGGTGGAGGCACTATGCGTATCCATACCCCCGAGCTTCAGAAGAGGGTCCTCGCCAGGCTCGGTCTCTCCGACGATGAGATTCAGGAGAAGTTCGGATTCCTGCTCGAGGCCCTTTCGTATGGTGCTCCGCCCCATGGCGGAATCGCGCTAGGCCTCGACAGGGTCGTGATGCTGATCGGAGGATACCAGTCGATCAGGGATGTCATCGCATTCCCGAAGACCTCAAGCGGCGCAGATCCTATGACAGGAGCACCGGGGGAGGTTTCTGCAAGGCAGCTCAAGGAAGCCAACGTCTCGATCAGATCCTAATGTCAGCGGGGCGGTTCAGATTTGCGCATGAATGGCGTGGCGCAACATCTTGGAGGCTTCCGGCAAACATTGCACAACATAATGATGAAAATGGTTCGCGGGTACCGAAAACGGAATCCGCGAACCATTGCTTTTCTTACTAAAAATGTTGAATTATCAGGCAAAACGCTCAGACACCGCCATTGTCCTTTTTCTTGGCGACAAAGTCAAGACTTTTAATTTCCATGCCAAAGTGCATATACTATGTCTAGCCTCATTCTCCGAGCCGGCTCATTGATGGACCGACATGTTTGAGAAGGGAACCCATATATCGGTCAGAGGACAGGTATCCTTGGTACTACTGTGAGGAAGCTGGAATCGCGATGAGGGTACCCACCTATTTGAGGTGGGTTCATCCTTCCGGACGGGGATGGGGTTGCAAAATTGCCTGGGCTTTCGAGCCCAGGCTTTTTTGTTGGGTAATTCCCGGTGCGTCCTGCTTCGAAATAGCCTGCCGGAAATCAAACTACTCTATAATCGGAACTCAGTAATCGAAACTCAGGCATTTTGGTTCGTGGTAGGTGCGGAAGTTCATTTGACCGCTCGGACTAGCTGTGGAAGTTCTGCAGCTCGTCCGTTGCCGATGCGGAAGTTCATTTGACCGTTCGGGCCAGTTGTGGAAGTTCTGCAGCTCGACCGTTGTAGGTGCGGAAGTCCGCTCGACAGCTCGACGTGATTGTGTAAATCCTGACATCTGCTCGGACTGTTGCCATGGGCAGCGCGACGGGAGCTTGATTCCCGTCGATGGTTGTCCGCTAGACTGCAGGTTGGTATTCGCTGGAGAGGGGAAGGAGCAAGGTTGACGGAGCAGTCGTTGTTCTCCGACGCGCGGGAGGGGAGCCTTTCCGTTTCCGCGCCGCTTCCAGTGAGGATGAGACCCCGGAACCTCGATGAGGTGATCGGGCAAGATGACGTGATAGGACCTGGGACTTGGCTCAGAAACGCGATCGAGCGCGACGAGCTGGTCCCCATCATCCTATATGGCCCAGCTGGAGTCGGAAAGACGACGATTGCCACGATCATCGCTTCCGAGACCAAAGGGTCGTTTCGCGAGGTTTCGGCAGTTTCAGGGGGAGTTTCAGACCTGCGACGGGTAATAGAGGGAGCGAAGAGCGACCTCGCCCTTTACGGCAAGAAGACCATTCTGTTCGTGGATGAGATTCACAGGTTTTCGCGCTCGCAGCAGGACGCATTGCTGCATGCGGTCGAGGACAGGACGGTGATCTTGGTCGGAGCCACAACCGAAAATCCCTATTTCGAGGTGAACTCTGCTCTTCTCTCGCGCTCCAGGGTCGTGGAGCTCAACCCGCTCGGGCATGACGACATCATCGAGCTCGTCAACCGTGCCATCTCAGACGAGCGCGGCTTGTCCGGGGAGTTCCTAATAACCGATGCGGCTTGCGAGACCATCGCGATCAACTGCGGGGGAGATGCCAGGGCAGCGTTGACCACCCTCGACCTAGCTTCGGATATCGCGAGGGCGGGGCAGGACCTCAAGAAGGAGGACCTGGAGGAGATCGAAGATTCGGGCATCGGAATCCCGGCAGAGAAGCCGGTGATCACCTCCTCCATGGTCATCGAGGCATCCCCTCGCACCACGCTCCGCTACGACAAGGATGGCGATGAGCACTATGACATCGTCTCTGCATTCATCAAGTCCATGCGAGGAAGCGACCCAGATGCCGCTGTCTATTGGCTGGCCAGGATGATCGACGGTGGAGAGGATCCGAAATTCATTGCCCGAAGGATTTTGATTCTCGCAAGCGAGGACATCGGAAATGCCGATCCAAATGCCATTTGCGTGGCGGCGGCAGCATTCAAGGCCGCAGAGTCAATCGGATATCCCGAGTGCCGCATCAACCTCTCCCAGGCGGCAATCTACATGGCCCTGGCTCCCAAGTCGAATTCCGCCGAGGCTGCTATCGATGCAGCTCTGTCGGAGGTTAGAAACGGTCCTGCGCGCGCCGTTCCCAACCATCTGCGAGATAGACACAGACCGGGTTCCGAGAAATACGGTGAATACATCTATCCTCATGATTACGATGAGGGATGGGTGAACCAGCAATACCTGCCGGATGGATTGGAGAAAGGTGCCTTCTACCATCCTGGTGAGAGAGGTTGGGAATCGTACAGATCAGAGGCGACGTCTAGAGACAGGGACGGGTCTTTGCAGTAGGATTCTATACGTTAAACTATTTGTGTTCGAAAGATTCCACCGTTTCAACGGTGGCGAATTCAAGAAGGGCAGATGAGGCAATGTTGAAATCTCCTTCCATGGACGAATGGCTCGCAGAGGCCAAGAAAGACCCTTCCGCATCCAAATGTGGAATGTACCTTGTCCACAATGGGATTGTCAGGGAAATTCCAAAGGCCGTGGTCCGTCAGGGATCCGATGACACCACCCCAGTGACGGGGATGTCGTTCTCATTCGACCAGGCCGGCGTGGATGCCGCGATAGAGAAGGCAAGGACTTATCCCGGCATCGAGTACGTCAAGGTTTGGCTAAACGAGGGCGAGCTGGAAGTCGGGGACGACATCATGTACGTGATGGTCGGCGGAGACATCAGGCCCCATGTGATCGAGGCCCTTCAGGATCTCGTAGGTGATATCAAGGGGAATTACGTTTCAGAAATCGAGAAGCGTGGATAGTAAACTAAAGTTAAAATGCGACTAGAGGGTCATGGCCGTACTCCTCGGATTGCATAGGCAGAGGTGGTTTCGATGACGATAATTGAAATTGCAAGGCTCATATTGATATGCGTTTGCATCGTTGGCATGGCCTTCTTGGTCTGGCTGATTATCGAGGGCGCATTGACCGTGCGCAAGATCAAGAAGATCGCCAAGGAGGTCGACGACGGGCTTGAGCCAGTTCTTGACCACTTGGAGCAGATAACTGGTTCGCTGGCTCCTGCGATGGACAAGGTCGATCCACTGCTCGACAGGGCAACGTTGACGGTCGACACATTGAACGTGGAGCTGATGCAGATCGACAAGATTCTGAACGACGCTTCAAACGTCACCGGGTCGGTCAACAACGCCACGAAGAAGATATCCGACGTTGCCAATGTGCCAACCAACATCGTCAACGGGGCGGCTTCCAAACTGCGAGGCGTCTTTGGCAAGAAGAACGACGTGAGGAAGGTCGAGCGCGCGATCGAACGTTACTCTCGTTACTCCAATGGCTCCAGCAGGCTCACCCCCGATGGCAAGACTTCGGAAATTGCCGGGGAATGGGCTTCTGAGACTGGGTCTGAGAAGACTGCCCGCTACGATGTCCCCGTCGATCAGGCTTCTGAGGATGTGGCGGAGAAAGTGGCTGCCGACAGTCAGGCTGCAGCGGAACCGGAGGCTCCGGTAACCCAGGAATCTCCCGATGAGACGGTGCTTCTCGATACCGATGCCGTGAACGCCGCATCTGTCAACGAGACCGTCCAACTCGATACCGATGCCGTGAACGCCGCTGTCGATGAGGCTGCTGTGGACAAGACGGTGCAGTTCGGCACGGTTGACGAGAGCGCATCTGCAGAGGAGGTTGAGTCCCAACCTGCTGCCGAGACGGCTCCAACCGAGAACCCCGAAGAGAAGGCTGCTCCCGCAGAGAGTGAGAATGCAGCTGAAGAGAGACCGGAGATCGGGGTCGAGGATCCAGAGCAGTTCGTCGCCAGGATCTCCAAGCAGGCCGCAGAGGCGAGCTCGTCTTCGACTTTGGGTTCCAGCTCCTCCACCGGTTCCAAGCCCAACGTCAACATCAACTACGTATTGGATGACGACGACGATAGCGATTTGGATTAATTAACAATTGACGAAAGACGTCCATGGAGCCTCGGGGTAATAGCAGTTCTGCCAGCGTTGCCACCTCAAACGGAGGCAAGAAACGCAGCTCCGTGGACGTCAAGTTCAAGAGGGTCTGGCTGATCATCGGCATCGGCGTGATCGTCGTTGCCGTTGCCTTCGCCATAGGCAGCATCGCCGATGCGATCTGGGCGATCATAGTTGCCGCCCTCGTCGTATTCATCTTCAAGAACCTGGTGGAGAAACTGCAGAAACGTGGGATTCCCAGGGCAGTTTCATCGGCTGTGCTCGTGATCCTTCTGGCGTTGGTGATCATCGCCATTCTCGTCAGCTTCGTCCCGATGATCCAGCAGCAGGTCAGCGACCTGGTCAACCAGCTGCCCACCTATATCGATCAGCTGCAGACATGGTTGAACGAATTTACCTCGAGCAATTCCGATTCATCCACTGGGTCCACCGCACCGAGCATCATGACCGTCATCTCCGACATGCTCGGGAACCTCTCCAACAGCACCGACCAAGACCTCGCGGGAAACATATACAAGATGGGAGTCTCCGCGATAAGCGTGATCGTCTATGGGGTGACGGCGTTCATCGTGGCATTTTGGGTGCTCCTCGACTACAACAAGATCGCCTCTGAGATCCACGCCCTGTCTGGTAGGACGGTGAACTGGTATGTCACGCTCTTCGCGACGATCCTCTCCAGGGTCTTTGGCGGATACATCAAGGGCACGATCATCGGGGCGATCATCATCGCGATAATCAGCGGAATCGGGTACTTCCTGATAGGCTTGCCCTACCCTGTGGTGCTGGGACTTCTCGCCGGGATGATGTCGATCGTTCCCTATATTGGTCCGATCATCACGACGATCATCGTTGCCCTGCTGGGCCTTTTCGTGAGCCCCATCGCCGCAATCCTCTCTATTTTCATCAGCGTGCTGGTCCCGTGGCTGATCGGGTCGTTCGTGTCACCGAGGGTGATGTCGGCGACTGTGAATCTGCATCCTGCCATCTCCCTTGTCTCCATCATCATCGGTGGAATCCTCGGAGGGCCAGGCGGGATGATCCTCGCGATTCCTGTAGTCGCCACGATAAAATGCATCTTCATTTTCTTCTTCGAGGCCATGACCGGAAGACAGCTCGTCACAGAGAACGGGGCTCTCTTCATGGGGCATCCGTCGGATCCCATCGACCCGGTCTTCGACTGCACAGACGGCTTCATTTCCAGAGACGACCTCTCGGTCAAAGTCGACGTGACCCAATCCAAGGTCAAATCTTCGGGTCCTGTCGCTACCCGCAAGTTCACCACCGTGATGCGAGATATCACGCATCCGGTTCCGAGCTCGGCCTCGGGTGGGGAGGCAGATGTCCCATCTGAGGCTGGAGCCGGGGGCTCGGATTCTATGGAACCCGGCGCCGCACCCGATGTGGGAGACGCCGCCGCACCCGGCGCGGAACCCGACTCTGAGCCCGATATGGGAGACGCCGGCGCACCCGGCTCAGAGCCCGAAGCTGGAGACGCCGCCGCACCCGTTGCGGAACCCGGCGCTCAGCCCGATGTTGAAGACGCCGCCGCACCCGGCGCGGAACCCGGCTCCGAGCCCGAGGTGGGAGACTTCGGCACACCCGGCGCCGCACCCGGCTCCGAGTCCGATGTGGAAGACTCCGCCGCATCCCCCACGGAAGACAATGCTGCATCCGCTGCAGAACCCGATGCCGCCTCCGATGAAGGGAACGGGCCCGGTGGTGAATAGCCGTTAACGCTCAGCATCGGCTCGCTTCCCTCATATCTCATCCGGTTGTTCTAAAATACTTTGTTTGGAAATTGGAGTTTCTATCTTCTATCAGATTGCGGGGAATCAAGTGAAAAGTTCCGAGATTCGCGAAGAGTACCTCAAGTTCTTCGAATCCAAGGGTTGCAAGCGCATGCCATCGTCGTCGTTGATCCCAGACGACCCGTCGATGTTGCTCACCTCAGCCGGAATGGTCCAGTTCAAGCCATATTTCCTCCAGCAGAAGCAGCTGGACCCGGCTTACATCGGTGCCACCACTTGCCAGAAGTGCCTCCGCACTTCCGACATCGAGAACATCGGGGTCACGGGGAGGCACCTCTCGTTTTTCGAGATGCTCGGAAACTTCTCCTTTGGAAGGTACTTCAAGAAGGAGATGTGCGCCTGGGCATACGAGTTCACCCGCGATGTCCTCAAGTTCCCGATGGAGAAGATCTACTTCTCCGTTTACGAAGAGGACGAGGAGACCGTGGAAATCTGGAAGAGCATCGGCGTTCCAGAGGACCACATAGTGCGCCTCGGTGCAGACGACAACTTCTGGCTCGCTGGCGAGACTGGACCTTGCGGGCCATGCTCCGAGCTCTATTACGATCAGGGCGAGGAGTACGGTTGCGGCAGGCCAGATTGCGCTCCGGGTTGCGATTGCGACAGGTACATCGAGTTCTGGAACTGCGTCTTCACTCAGTACGACCGTCAGGAAGACGGCAGCATGGTCCCGCTGCCCTACAAGAACATCGACACCGGCATGGGGCTCGAGCGCGTTGCCGCCCTTTCCCAGGGCAAGCCCACCAACTACGAGTCCGATATCCTCTGGTCTCTGATCCAGCTGGCCGAACAGCTCTCCGGAAAGAAGTACGGCGAGTCCAAGCGCGACGATATGGCGATGAGGATCATCGCCGACCACAGCCGTGCGGTCACCTTCATGATCGCAGACGGAATCCTCCCCTCCAACGAGGGACGCGGATATGTGCTCCGCCGCCTGCTCCGCCGTGCAGTTCGCTACGGGCATCTGTTGGGCATCGAGGGGGCGTTCCTCCAGAAGTTCGTCGACGAGGTGGAAAACCTGATGGGCCATGCATATCCGGAGGTCCAGGAGAACATGGGGCTCATCAAGGGCGTCGTCGCGGCAGAGGAGGAGAGGTTCCTGCAGACACTCGCAAGGGGAGAGGAATTCCTCGCAGACGCCATCTCGATGCTAGATGGCAAGGTTCTTCCCGGAGATGTCGCGTTCACCCTCCACGACACATATGGATTCCCGATCGACATCACAATCGAGATCTGCAAGGAGCAGGGCATCGATGTGGACGAGGAGGAGTTCGGCAAGCTCATGGAAGAGCAGCGCGAACGTGCCCGTAGCCACATCAAGGGAGATGCCTGGGGAATGTACGGCGGAGTCTACGCCGACATCGCCAAGCAGATCGAGCCAACTGTGTTCGATGGGTATGAGAAAAACGAGAGCGAGGGCAAGGTCCTGGCCATTGTATCCAATGGCGAGCAGGTCTCGACCGTCACTGCCCCAGCCAACGACGTCGAGGTCTTCCTCGACAAGACTTCCTTCTATGGGGAGATGGGAGGCCAGGTTGGAGATACCGGCACGCTCGAATCCGATGGGATGAGATTCGAGGTCACCGATGCAACGTATCCCGAAAAGGGAATCATCTCCCACAAGGGAAACCTCGCCAGCGGGACGATCAAGCTCGGCGATACCGTCGCCACCAAGATCGACGTTCCAAGGCGCGAGCGCATCCGCCGCAACCACACCGCCACCCATATCCTGCACTACGCACTGCGTAAAGTTCTCGGCGACCACGTCAAGCAGGCTGGCTCCCTTGTCGCTCCCAACAGGCTGAGGTTCGACTTCACCCACTTCGAGGCGATGACACCCGAGCAGGTCGAAGAGGTGGAGAGGATCGTCAACCAGCTCATCATGGAAAACCATCCGGTGGGCTATTACGAGACCACCCTCGACGATGCGAGGCAGAAGGGCGTCACGGCGCTCTTTGGCGAGAAGTACGGAGATATCGTGAGGGTCGTTGAGTGCGGCGAGTTCTCCAAGGAGCTCTGCGGAGGAACCCATGTCCGCGCGACTTCCGAGATCGGACTTCTGAAGATCGTCTCCGAATCCTCTGTGGGTTCGAACACCAGGAGAATCGAGGCTGTCACCAGCTTCGACGCATACGATTACGTGAACTCCCGTCTCGCCGTTCTCGACGAGGCAGCATCTGTGCTCAAGGTCCAGCCCGCGAAGGTTGCGGAGCGAGTTGCCGCCGACGCCGCGAAGATCCGCGAGATCGAGAAGGCGGCCAAGAAGAGGGAGAAGGCCGCATCTGGGGACGCCATCGAGCGCGCCCTCGTGTCCAAGACCGCGGTCGAGGCCCCGTATCCTCTGGAATTCGCGAAGTTCGATGGTGCCAACATGAACCAGCTGAAGTCCTATTGGGACGGGCTCAAGACGAAGGCCGGAGGCGCCTATGCCCTGGTCTGCGCCTCCAAGTCCGGAGACGGTGCGATGTTGATTGCCGCTGGAAACGATGCCGCCGTCGAGGCTGGCTTCGATGCCGGCAAGGTCATCAAGGAGATCGCCCCGCTCGTGAACGGACGCGGCGGTGGAAAGCCGAAGATGGCCCAGGCAGGAGGCAAGGACGCTTCCGGAATCGACAAGATCGAGGATACCCTCGCACGTATTTTCGGCTAGAGAAAGCATCTCGGTATTGGAGAACGCATGAGGATCTTGGCCTTGGACATTGGCAGGAAGCGCACGGGCATTGCCGCCACCGACGCAACCGGGACGATAGCCAGCCCAGTGAAGGTTCTTCCCTCCAACGAGGTCTTTGACAACGCCAAGACCTTCAGAAGGGTCATCGAGGACTACGAGCCGGAGCTCCTAGTGGTGGGGCTTCCAGTTTCGTTGGACGGAAACGAGAACGACCATGCCAAGTGGGTCAGAGAGGTGGCCGACAAGATTTCAGCTGCAACGTCTATTCCCGTGGAGTTTCAGGATGAACGGCTCACCTCCAGCGAGGCAAAGAGGATAATGAGGGATGAGGGGCTTTCCGAGCGTGATATGCGCGGTAAGCTAGACATGGTTGCAGCCTCTCTGATACTCGAGGCCTACATCGACGGCAATAGATGATGCGGATGCAAGACCGCGCTGGCCTTACAAGCTTGCAGCCTGGGTTTGGAATGCGAGGACGACTTCAGGCGAATTAGGAGAGCTATGGCTCGAAGGATGTTCAAAAACAATCGCAAGTACAACTCCGAAGTCGGGGGAGCGCATGTGAAGAAGAATCCCACGCGCGATGTTCCGTATTACGAGAAAAACCGCTCTCGCATGGGGCAGCTTCAGGGGAGGTCTGTCCACCGCAAGGCCACCAACATGTTCTCCCAGTACGACACCTCTGCAATCGAGCCGAAGAAAAGCCATGTGGGGAGAAACATCGCGATTGTGGTGATCATAATCGTGGTCGTGGTAGCAGCGCTTCTGTTCCTCAACTCGAAGTTCTACTTCTTCGGCGCCCCAACTCGTACCGATGTGGCGGCGGGCCAGAGCGTCGAGGTGACGATTCAAGATGGCGCGACGACTTCTGAGATAGCCTCGATCCTCTACGCTTCCGGAGTGATCTCCGACGAGGGATATTTCAAGCACGTTGTGAGCGACAAGGGAGTTGAAAGCCAGCTCCGACCTGGAACATACGAGCTCACCACCCTCATGGACACCGACACGCTGATAGACACCCTGCTCGCTGGACCCCAGTTCTATGGCACCAAGCTGGTGATTCCAGAGGGGCAAACGCTCGATGAGACTGCCAGCACCGTGGAGAGCACTCTCGGCATCAAGTCGGATGATTTCTTGAAGCTGGCCGGCTCTGCCGACAAATATGCCTCGGACTATCCGTTCCTGAGCGATGCCTACGACAATTCCCTGGAGGGTTATCTCTTTCCAAAGACATACGACGTGCCGGATGGTGCCACGGCAGACGATGTGATCCGCATGATGCTCGACCAGTTCCAGGCCGAGATCGAAAGCGCCGGGATCTCGACTGACGGCGCAAATGGAATGACTCTCGCCCAGCTGATCACGATAGCCTCGATGATCGAGGGGGAGACCGCAAAATCAGATGAGATGTCGAAGGTCGCATCGGTTATCTACAACAGGCTCGACAACGACATGCCGTTGCAAATCGATGCCACTGTGATCTATGCGCTGGGAGATTCCTACAAGGGCGGGAGCCTCACATACGATGACCTCAAGGTGGACAGCCCTTACAACACTTACGAGAACACGGGCCTTCCTCCAGGGCCGATCTGCTCTCCTGGAATCGAGACGATCAAGGCGGCCGCCAACCCATCTGACACCAGCTACCTCTACTATCTCGTCACCGACGACAACGGGACCCACTCGTTCTTCGACAACTACGACGATTTCCTCTCTGCCAAGAACTCGAGATAGGCAGGGCGGTTAAATCCCATGGCGCTCTTCAAACCAGATGAATATCTCTCGTCTATCGACAAGATCGATTTGGATGAACTGGCATCTTCTGGAATCAGGTGCCTGTTCGTGGACATCGACAACACCCTGCGCCCAAGGGATACCCGTGTAGTGCCCAAGCCCGCACTGGAATGGCTGGATGCAGCCGGCGAGGCGGGAATCGGCGTGATGTTGGTATCCAACAACTGGCATGCATCGGCGCTCTCCTTTGCCGAGAGCCTCGGGCTTCCGGTCATCCACAAGGCCATGAAGCCCCTTCCGTTCGCTTATATGATCGCGATGAGGCGAATGGGCGTGGGCAGGCGTGAGTCCGCTGCCGTTGGGGACCAGCTCCTGACAGACATCCTCGGTGCGCACCTATGCGGGATGAAGGCGATTATGGTCGAGCCGCAGACCAGTGTGGATCTCAAGCACACTGCCGTGATGAGGAAAATCGAGCGGGCGCTTCTCGGCGGGGATATGAAGCCTTCGAGGTAAGGCGCCTGGAGTTTGGAAGATTATTCGTGTTGGCTGGGCTGCGGTGGTTTACAAACAGGGTCCAAGCAGCGGCAGCGCCACATTTTGGTTTTCACGTCGGAGCCGTTGATTTTTGGTTTCCAAACAGAATCCAACCTGCGGCAAACCAAGGCCATACGTGATGCTGACCCGCTGCTTAACCAGCGCAAAACCGCAGTTAAACCCCGAAAAATCTCGAAGGACCTGCCCGTTTGCATATGCTATGCTCTTCCTGGATTTGGCCAGGCTGATGATTCAGGCCATCGATATTGGAGATGCCAACATGGATGAGAAGTTCAATGCGGGTGTGATCGGCTACCCGGTCGACCACTCGCTTTCGCCCAAGATCCACAATGCGGTCTATCAAGGTCTCGGGATTCCCTGGAGATACGGAAAGTTCAGTGCCCGTACCAGCGAAGACGTGGCAGAGGTCGTGGGTCGGGCTAGGGAGATCTGCTCTGCCGGTGAGGGCGGTTTCATTGGGTTCAACGTGACAACTCCCCACAAGATCTTGGCAAGCCAGCTCTCGGACAGGGCGAATCCCTCGGCATATATCGTCGGGGGTGCCAACGTCATGACATTCTCCAACTCCGATGGCAAGCTTGTTGTCAGTTGCGATACGACCGATGGCGAAGGAGCTTGCCGGGCCTTGGAGAATTCTGGGGCGCCAATTGAGGGATCCAGAGTTCTGATTTGCGGGACAGGTGCGGCGGCGCTCAGCATCATGGTCTCGGCCATGATGAGGGGAGCGCGAACTGTTCGGGTTGCGACGAGAAGCCCGGAGAGGGCGGGACGGAAAATCTCCGGGATTCTGGACAGGGCTCAAAGTGCCTCTTCCGCCGGGATGTTGGAGAACTGGGGCTTCGGGGAGGATCGCAGGCCGGTGTCATGGAAGCCGTGCCCTGCATCAGATGTGGTCGTGGACTACGTAACTGCCGTGGCCAGCCTCGGCTCTTTCGACATTGTGGTCAACGGGACCCCGCTTGGCATGAATGCCGGAGATGGCAGCCCGCTGGAGGGCGCTGTCTTCAGGGAGGGACAGACCGTCATGGACTGCGTTTACGCCCACGGTGCCACCAAGATCGTTGAGGACGCCCTCTCTGGAGGGGCGAGGGTGATGGATGGTCTCTCGATGCTGGTCGAGCAGGCTCTCATGACCATTGCGATCTGGATGGAGTCGGCGGGAAGACCTTTCTCGCCGGGAGATCCGCAGCTGTACGGTTTGCTCCGCGGCGCTGGGATCGACGTTCCCAATTCGGGAGCATCTGATAGCGGGGATGCCTAGGGGTAAAGACCCCAAACTAGAAACGGCGGATCTGCCGGGGAAAACGGGGTCTGCCATTGCAGCCATCGGCAAGATGCAGGTGGCGATGCTGCCGGTGTCTCTCTTGCCCATCGTTGCCGCCTCCCTGGGATTTCAGGCAAATTGGCTGGTCTGGGCACAAGTATCAGTGGCATCGCTCTCGCTTGGGCTCGGCGTCATTTCGTCTGCGTGGCTCTCGCTTTTCGATGTGAGATACAGGAGGCTCCCAACAAAGATCGTGCGTCCGATGTACGCCTCCGCGCTGGCCTTCTCGGTTTCCATCGCAGCTGTTTCCGTGCCGGGGTCGGGCTTTGCCCTGCGGTTCCTGACTAGAGAGATGTGCGGCCTCGCCGTCGTCTTAGTGTGCATTGCCACTCCCGTTGCCGTTTCGGCCGTGTCGTCATCAAAGCCGCTTTTTCTCTTCCGCCGGGAATCACCTGGGGAAGGACTGAAGCTGCCCAAATCCAACTTGATAGGGGGTGGTGATCTCAGGCTGATCCTCGCTATCGCCCTGCAGCTCGGGCAGCTGACGGCGGTTTCAGTTATGTTGTCCTGTGCTCTAGGTCTAACTGTCTGCGCAGTTCGGAAAACCCGCACGTTTCCTTTCGGGCCGTGTCTGGCGCTTCCTGGGATGGGCTTGGCGTTCTTGCAGCTAGCAAGCGCAATCTTAAGCATATAATCGATGTGTTTGGATATAAATCGGGTCCGGGGAATTCAGGTCTCCGGCTTGATCTGGAGGCACAGATGAGGTACACGAGCGCTGGAGAATCCCATGGCAGGGCGCTCACCACTATCGTGGCGGGAGTTCCGGCAGGCATATCGCTGTCCACACAGCAGATAGACGACGAGCTCCACAGGAGACAGCTCGGATACGGCCGCGGTGGCCGGATGAAGATCGAGAGCGATCATGCACAGGTGCTCTCTGGAGTGAGGTTCGGCAAGACCCTCGGAAGCCCGATCTCGATTCTCATAGAGAACAGGGACTTCGAACACTGGACAGACCGAATGGCCGTGGATGGGGAGCCCCCAGAGGACCTGGTCAAGGAGCAGACCCCCCGACCCGGGCATGCCGACCTCGTGGGGGTCATGAAGATAGGGAGCGACGATTGCCGCGACGTCCTCGAGCGCGCAAGCGCCAGGGAGACCGCCTGCAGGGTTGCAGCCGGAGCTGTTGCAAAGGCCATGCTCTCGCAGCTGGGAGTCACCGTAGGTTCCTATGTCACCAGGATAGGGACGGCTTCCATACCTCTCGGATTCTACGAAAGCAGCGGATATGTGTTCGACAACGCTGAGGTCGACAAATCGGCCGTCAGGACACCGGACCAGGGCGCGACGACGTTCAACATGAAGAACGCGATAGACGCCGCGAAGTCCGAGGGACAATCGCTTGGAGGATGGTTCAACGTGACCGCCACGGGTCTTGTCCCTGGTCTTGGGGGATATGCCCAAGCCGATGACAGGCTCACCTCAAGGCTCGCCGGCGCCGTGTTCTCCATCCCCGCGATAAAGGGAGTGGAGTTCGGCTTGGGGTTCGAGGCTGGAAAACGCGTTGGCGGGGAGGTGCACGACCCGATTTCCTACGACGAGGAGCGTGGATATTTCAGAACCTCCAACAATGCCGGTGGACTGGAGGGCGGGATGACCACGGGAGAGCCGCTGATCATCCGAGCCTGCATGAAGCCGATACCAACTCTCACGTCCCCGCTCCCCACGATTCACCTTGGGTCGCATGAACCGGTGGAAGCTTCAAAGGAGAGGTCGGATGTCTGTGCCGTGCCGGCTGCCGCAGTGGTGGCCGAGGCAGAGGTGGCCATCGTGTTGGCAGATGCCTACCAGCGCAAGTTCGGCGGGGATTGCATGCAGGATATGCTCGCGGCTATCGAGAGCTACAAGAGAAGGATCAGGCCCTAACATCGAGTAACGTGGCCCGGCGCCCAGCGCCTTGGGCTTGAAACGAAAGAGAATGCCAGTTGACCGGGGAACAAGAGATAGCACATAGATCGGGGAAAGAAGAATTCTACTGCCCCAATCACATCCTCCTCATAGGCTTCATGGGCTCTGGAAAGTCCACGGCCGCCCGCAAGCTGGCCCGGATGTATGGCAAGGTCTCCTTCGATACCGACATCGGCATCACCAGGATGACCGGCAAGACAATCCCGCAGATCTTCGATGAGGAGGGTGAGGCGGGTTTCCGCGAGCACGAGTACGAGTACCTCAAGTACCTCATGGGAGTCGATTCTGCCATCGTCAGCTGCGGGGGAGGAATAATCTCCACGAAGAAATGCCGCGATCTGCTCAGGATGCTCGGATTCGTCGTGTTCATGAAGGTGGATCCCGATGAGGCGGTATCGCGAATCTCGTCTCCGGAGAGCCGTCCCCTTCTCAAGGACAGGCAGCAGATGAGGGAGCTTCTCGAGAAACGCATGCCGCTCTACCTGGAAACGTGCGACATGACTTTCGACACCACCGGGTTGCAGCCGGCACAGGTCGCGAGGCAACTCGGGGGAATCCTACAAGAGAGGGGGCTAATGTGAGCAACAGCGTTGTGAGGTTGTCGCTCCCGGACGGCAAGACATACGACATCAGAATCGGCTCTGGCGTGAACAACGAAATCGGAAAGCATGTCGCAGAGCTCACGGGAATCCGCTCTGCTGCGGTGATAAGCGATTCCAACGTGGCGCCTCTCTATTCCGACTCCATCGCGAGCTCTTTGGAGAGCGCGGGATTCGCGGTGGCACAGTTCGCATTCAAGGCGGGGGAGGAGTCGAAGTCACTGGCGCAGCTCGAGGAGATCTACAGGGTGCTGGCGGAATACAGGTTCGCGAGGGATTCCGTTATCGTCGCCGTTGGCGGTGGGGTGACGGGCGATCTTGCCGGATTCGCCGCGTCCACATACATGAGGGGAGTGCCCTTCGTGCAGGTTCCCACGACGCTCCTCTCGATGGTCGATTCCTCCGTTGGTGGCAAGAACGGGGTCAACGTCGCTGGGATCAAGAACCTCGTCGGAAATTTCGCCCAGCCCATCTACGTGTCTGCGGACATCGATTCGCTCGAGACGCTTCCCCTGCTCGAATGGCGCTGTGGTTTCGCCGAGATGGCCAAGTCGGCGATAATCGACGGTCCGGATTTCTCGTCCTGGCTCTTCGACGCCGCACATGCCCTTGTTGCACACGACCCCGAGAAGCTCCGCGAGGCAATCGCACGCACCGTGGAGTTCAAGGCGAGGGTCGTCGTGGAAGACGAGCGCGAGTCGGGAACTCGAAAGTGCCTCAACTACGGCCACACCCTCGCGCATGCCATCGAGGCGGTCTCCAAGAACCCCAGGGTCCCGCACGGGATAGCAGTGGCAGAGGGGATGAGGTTCGCAGCCAAGATGGCGGAGTCGACGATAGGCACGATGCCGGGATTCGTCGAGGCCCAGGATTCCCTTCTATCAGCTCTCGGCATCGAGCCGATGATGAGGAGCTTCGATGCGGATGAGCTCCTGGAGCGGATGATGAACGACAAGAAGGCCAACGGCAAGACCATCAGCTTCGTGTTGGCGAAGTCTCCTGGAAACTGGGAGGTCGTGGAGATGGATCCGCAGGTCGTGCGTGGCCATATCTCAAGCTGGATGGCATCTAAGGAGGCATGAGTCAGGTGCAGAAAATCTCGATATTGGTTCTCAACGGACCGAACCTCAATCTGCTCGGGGAGCGAGACCCGAGGGTCTATGGTGTGCAAACGCTCGACGAGATCAACTCTTACATCAAGACGAGTCTCAGGGGAATCGAGCTCAGGATGGCCGAGTACGGCACCGACGTGAGCATATCGGCGAGCTTCTTCCAGTCGAACCACGAGGGGGTGCTCATCGACTGCATACAGGATGCCCGCAAGGTCTACGACGGCATCGTGTTCAACC
>JBMNUL010000017.1:0-25131 GCA_050946255.1 Coriobacteriales bacterium
CTATCGGAATTCAATCAGGTGAGCCATCGTATGCTCGTGCACCAATTTGAAAGTTGTTGAAATAATGGTCTGTAAAAACTATTTGGCAAGTTCTCAAACGATAATGATACTCCTTGAAGGAGTGATAAAACATCTCAACGGGAGCAGGATGTGCCCAGAATCACACGTGTTTTGGGCCATCGGTTGGTAGAACGGGCTTTTCCACTTGCGAGAAACAAACGCTGAGACCAGCCTGTTCACGTTGTTATCGGCCTTGTCTCCCGCCGGCGTCACGGCCCTGTCCGTTGCGGTTGTTGTTGCGGTTTCCGCCATGCCAGCTCTGCCCCTCGTGATAGTCGCTGTAGTGTCCGGGGTAGAACCTCCCTGAACCTGAGTCTCTTCTCTGGCCTCCGCCGCCATCGCGGACAGTCTTCTTGTGGGTGCTGTCGGAGTGGCTTCCATTTCTGTTCCCGCTTCTGCTTCCCCCATACCTGCCCTGGCCGCCGCCGCGACCGTGGCCGACGTTGCCCTCTCCGCGATTGTACCTCGAGCTTTCGCCGTTACGACCACGGTCTTGTTCGTGGCCCTTGCCGCGTTCACCGCGCTCGGAATCGTGACGATTCCCCTTGTCCGCATTTTTGCCCGCTTCGCTTTCCGAGGGGTAGATTCTCTTCACGATGTAGCAATGGTGGATCTTGGAGTTCCTCTCGAAGTCATCCGGGATGGTCCTCTTGCTGAGGTCGACCAGACCGACGTTGGCCTTCCTCAGCGATTCGACGTCGGGCTTGAAGTTACGGAGATTGCAGCAGAATATGGCCGCGCCGTTTCTCGTGAGAATCCTCGACACGTCAATCAGAAGCTCCACATGGTCCCTCTGCACATCCCAAGACTTCGCACGCATCTTCTTGGAATTTGAGAATGTGGGCGGGTCGATGTAGACGAGGTCGAATCGCTGTCTGGAATGCCTCACATCTTCTACCCATCCGAGCACATCGGCACGTTCGAAGGTGTGCTCCTGCCCAGTGAACCCGTTCAGCTCCATGTTTTCCCTTGCCCAATCCAGATAGGTCTGGGAAAGGTCCACAGTGTGCGTGGAGACAGCACCCCCGGCGGCTGCGTAGACGGATGCGGTTCCGGTATATGCGAACAGGTTGAGGAAGCTCTTTCCCCGAGAGTTATCCTGGATGATCTTCCTGATGAGGCGCCCGTCCAGAAATATCCCGGTGTCGATCTTGTCCTCGAAGCTCACATAGAACTGGTGCCCTCCCTCGGATATCACATGCTTTGGAGCCTCGGCTCTGCCCTCCGTCGAGACAGTCCCATATTGAGATCCGCCCTTTGACCTCACCCTGCGCTTGAAGAAGACATCGGAGGCCTGGAGCCCGAGCTGCTCCCTTATTGCAGAGAGTGCACTCGCCGCCCTCGCGGTGGCAAGTGACGAGTCGATCGTCTTCGGAGCCGCGTATTCGCAAACATATGCCCACTTCTTTCCCTCGTCTGGGCCAGCTCCCTCATACAGGTCGACGGACATGGCGAACTCCGGAAGGTCGGAGTCGTAGATTCTGTAGCAGCTTACCCCGGTCCTTCTCGCCCACTTGCCCCTGTGCCTTGCCATCTTTCGGATCCTGTTGACAAATTCAACGGTTTGGGCGTCGACCGCTTCGGCAACTTCTGGTTCTCCAGAGGAAAGACCGGGTGCATAGCATCTGAGACTCACCTCGTCCGGTCCGTTGTAAGTTGCAATCTCAGACTCGGGTTTGGCACCGATAACAGCGTCTGCACCATCGTCGGAAACAACTAGCGAAACTCCCCAGCTGCAATCCCCGCATTGGGCAAGACCCTTGACCGCCGTGAGAATAGATGGGAGCTGGCCGGCACCCAACGGCCTGTCGCCAAACGGGGGCTGCGTTGCGATGAGCCCATCGTTTGGGAGACCAGATGCATCAAGCGCCGAAACATCGCAGCATCTGAAATCGATGATTCCGGCAACTCCAGCGCGCTTCGCATTTCCCAAGGCGAGATCCACGGCTTTTTGGTCTATGTCGGATGCGATTATTGGCGGAACGGATTCCACTCCAGCTTCCGCACGACCATCGGCCTCGTCGAGGAGACGGTCCAGTATCTGCGGATCGAACTGGCGCCAGCCTTGAATTCCCCACTTCTGTCTCAGCACTCCGGGAGCAACATCGGCGGCGATCATCGCACCTTCTATTGCAATCGTCCCGCTGCCGCAGAAGGGGTCCACGAGGCACCCGCCGGCTGAGGCGATGTCCTTCCACCCGGATTGCAAGAGCAGCGCGGCGGCCATCGTCTCGTTCATCGGAGACTCCACATTCCCCGAATAGCGCATGTAGCCCCTCTTGCCCAGAGGTTCCCCGCAAAGGTCAAGGGATATCGTTGCCTTGTCGGAATGCAGGTTGACCCTTATTGAGAAATCGGGGTTCTTGGTGTCGACATCAGGCCTCCAGCCCGCAGTGTCGCGGAGCCTGTCGCAGATAGCATCCTTCACCCGAAGGGACACGAAATGGGAGTTTCTCATCGCTTCGTTCTCGCCCTTTGCGAAAACCGCAAGCGTCTTGCCCTCGGAGATATGCTCCTCCCACGGAATGGACGCCACCCCGTCGTAGAGCTCGTCTGAAGTTGATGCAGCGACCCTGTCGATGTTGAGGAGGACCCTGCTCGCGCACCTCGACCAGAGAATGCAGCGACATGCCTGCTCCAAGGTGGCACGAAACGAAACTCCAGAGGACAAGGGCCTCACGCTGGTTATCCCCAGATCGGACAACTCTGATGCCACGACCTTCTCAAAGCCCTTCGCACAAGATGCGAAGAACTCGAGCTTGCCATATCTGTCAGCCTGCATTTCCCCTCGATTCGGACCGCACCCACCATTACCGGATGCCCGTGCTCACTTCTTGGCGGACCTGACTATCTTGTCTCCCAACAGGTTCTGCTCGCGGCGGTCAGGTCCCCAGAACGTCCCGGCAACCATGCCGGGTCCAACATGTGAGCCGATCACAGGCCCGATCTCGGTCTCCATGAAGTTGCTGCCCTCATTGGTGCAAAGCCTCTCGAGCTCCTTCATGTCTGATTCAGACTGCGCATTGGCAAATATCATCTGGGAATCGCTCGGCTCGGTCATCTTCCCGGTAATTAGCTTGGCGAGGCTCTTGAGAGACTTCTTCCTTCCCCTGGAAAGCCCGTTGACGGTCAGACGGCCCTTGAGGTCGAATGTGAGGATCGGCTTTATGTCCAACTTCGCGCCGATAGATGCCACCGCAGGTGGAATTCGACCCCCCTCGCGCAGCCATTTGAGATCTCCCACGGTGAAGTATCCGTGCACGAAATACCTGGCCTCACGAGCCCAAACCGCTAGCTCGGCGGCGGACAACCCCCTGTCCCTCTGCTTCACGGCCTCGAGAATCAAGAGCCCCTCGGCAATCGATGCAAGAAGCGTGTCCACGACGTGGATCTCGGCATTGGGATGCCTCTCGAGAGCGCTGTTCACAACGTTGACCAGAGTGTCAAAGGTGCCTGAAAGCCCAGAACTCAAGCAGAGCACCACGGTCGGCTCGCCGGACTCTGCGATATTCTCGAACGTATCCACGAGGTCAAATAACGGAAGCTGCGCGGTCTTCGGGAACTCTCCGTCCTCTGACATGCGCCTGTAGAACTCCTCGTTGGTCATCGACTGCCCGAAGTCGCCTAAATGGACACCGTCGGACATCTCAAATGGGAACAGGAGCTTCGTGACGTCAAGCGATTCCACAACCTCGTAGGGAAGGTCGCAGCAGGAGTCGATCACGATGTTGCATTTGCGGTCGGGCATTAAAGTGCCTGCCTTTCCTCGCTTAATCGCCGTCCTCGATTGAATGCTCCTCGAGGAGCTCGGAACGGGTGCCGAACAGCTTCATGTCGAGGCCAACCGGGTAGACGCCAGGATTCAGGAACCTCACGTACTTGCGGTCGAGTTTGGAAATCTCATCCTTGACCCTCTGCTGAGCAGCCATGCAATCGGTCTTCCCGTACACGGAGCGGCCACCCCTCGCCAGGGGAACCAGGATCTTCTCACCCTCGTAGCCCTTGAAGTCCTTCTTCTTGATGCTGTCGAACGGATCGACCATCAATGTGCCGGGCTCGCCTTTCGACATGTCGTAGACCACGTCTCCAACGTACTTGCCGTTCGAATCGTGATATCGCATCACGTCGAGAACTCCTGGAAGCGTCCTCTTCACCTGCTGTGCGGAGATCTTGATCTTAGGCACCCAGGGCGAATCAGGGCTCTTCTTGATTGCGGACATCTTGTAGACGCCGCCAAGTGCGGGCTGATCGTATGCCACGGCGAGCTTCGTTCCAACACCCCAGGAGTCGATCGAGGCGTTCTGCTGCTCAAGAGACGCGATGGTGAACTCATCGAGGTCGTTGGTCGCCACTACCTTCACGTAGTCGAGACCTGCCTCATCGAGCATCTTCCTGGCGAGGTTGGAGCCCCAGGCGAGGTCGCCGGAATCTATTCTGATCCCGAGGAGCTTCTCGCCACGCTCCTCCATCTCCTTGCCAACGATGATCGCATTCTTGAGCCCCTCCTCGATGTCGTATGTGTCGACGAGGAGGATGCAATTGTGTGGCATGACCCTGGCGAACTCCCTGAAAGCCTCGAGCTCGCTGTCGAAGGACATGACCCAGGAATGGGCATGGGTTCCCGACACGGGGAGATTGAAGACCTTGCCGGCGAGGACATTGGACGTGGAGGTGCAACCGCCGATAACTGCAGCCCTCGATGCGCGCAGCCCTCCGTTGGGACCCTGAGCGCGCCTCAGCCCGAACTCTGCGACCGAACCCTTGGTTGCATTGCAGACCCTAGCGGATTTTGTGGCAATGAGGGTCTCGAAGTTCACTGCGTTGAGAAGTGCCGGTTCGAGAATCTGGCAGTCGATGATCGGGCCAGTGACCCTGACGATCGGCTCATAGGGGAACACGACCGTTCCCTCGAGCGGGGCGTCGATATCCACATCGAGCCTGTATCCCCTGAGGTAGTTCACGAATTCGGGGTCGAAAAGAGGCTCGCCAGAAGCGACCTTGATCGAGAGCAGGTAGTCGATATCGGAATCTGTGAACTTGAACCCGTCCACGATCTCGGCGAGATGATCCAGCCCGCAGGCTATCGTGTAGCCGCCCTCGAACGGATTGTTGCGGAAGTGCATGTAGAAGCTCGCACGCGCATCCTTCAGACCCATTTTCCAATAGCCCTCGGACATGGTCAGCTCATAAAGGTCCGTGAGCAGGGCCGAATTCTCCTCCATGGTAATCGCCTCTCTATGTCATGAGCGTGGCGGCTGACGCCGTCTTCCATACTCGAACGGCAAGGTCGTCCGAAATTTTATCCTGCTATGAATCATGCCGCTGTTATACCCGAACTGCCACGTCTCGGCTGTTCACATCGAGCAGAAGCCTCGTGGACGGCTATTGCTGATTGTCTCCCCGCGATGCTCCAGCGTTCGCAGAGCTTCCTTCCTTCTTTCCTCTAGAAGTGCGCCTCGGCTTGCGTCCGCCATGGCTGTTCTGCTGCCCGTTGCGAGGAGATTCCGACTGGGCATTGGCACCGCCGTTCTGCTGTTTCTGTTGGTCCGAGGGGCCAGATTGGCCTCCGCGCCTGCGCTTCTTGTTGGAAGACCGTTTCTGACCGCCATTCTGCCGACCTTCCGGCACAGAACGGTCCTGTGGCTTCCTGATGTTGGACGAGTTCTGTCCGGGACGCTGCTTGGCCTTCTTCTGCTTTCCACCACCGGCGTTCTGAGGGTTCTGGGAAGAGGGCTTCTGCTTCTGCGATCCGTCTCTCTCCGGATTCTGCCTCTGCGCGTTTTCCTTTTGAGAATTTCCTGCGCTTGCGGTCTTCTTCCTGCCCCTGCTGCGTCTCCGCGATTTGGAGGAATTCTTCGGCTTATCGCCCTGTTTCTGCGAATCATCGGGCTCGGATGCAGCTCCGCCGCGAGATCCTGCTTGCTCTTGCCCGGACCCGTTTTTCTTGCTGTTCCTCCTCTTCCGCTTGGACTTCGAGGGAGAGGATTCCAAGATCTCGTCCTCAGGGATCTCGAATGTCGCCTCCCGGAGCATCTTCGGCGGACAGTTCCTGGCGAAGGCCGCCTCGCCGATCTTGTCCGGTTTGGCGTCC
The DNA here is from genome assembly GCA_050946255.1 of Coriobacteriales bacterium. Classification (GTDB taxonomy): domain Bacteria; phylum Actinomycetota; class Coriobacteriia; order Coriobacteriales; family CADBOM01; genus JBMNUL01. The sequence continues at coordinate 6,152 of JBMNUL010000017.1, forward strand.
TCTTCATCAGATGTCTTCTCGAGGTCCGAGAGGGGAACGTAGAAAGCATCGTCGGAATCGGCCATCTTGATCTTGACGAGCTCCTTTGGAGTGTTCAACTCGATGACCTTGGCCTCGCCCATTGGGGTCTCGATCTTGGCATTGACCTTGGGGGCGCGGGACTTGAAGTCCTTGTAGGCCTCGTACTCGTAACGCAAACAGCACATGAGCCTGCCGCAAGCACCGGAAACCTTGCTCGGATTGAGCGGAAGGTCCTGCTCCTTGGCCATTCTAATCGAGACGGGTTGAAATGCATCGGACATCCGCACGCAGCAAAGTTCCTCGCCGCAATGCCCAAGGCCACCGACAATCCTGGCCTCGTCTCGGACGCCGATCTGCCTCATGTCGACGTGGACATGGAGCCTGGAAGCCAGGTCTCTCACGAGCTCCCTGAAGTCGACCCTCTCCTCAGAGGAGAAGTGGAAGATCGCCTTGTCCGCTCCCATCAGGTACTCGACGTCGATGGGCTTGATGTCCAGCTCGTGCTTTTCCACGAGCTCCCGGAAGACCTCCTTGGCCTCCCTGCCCTTAGCGTCCAGCTCGTCTTTCTTGTTGTAGTCATCCTCGTTCGCGATGCGGACTATGGACGAGAGGGGGGACTTGAGGCTGGAGACCTGCTCGTCCGAGATCTCGAACGGCTCGTCCTCAACCCAACCGAAAACTCCACCACCATCCCTGCTGACGACAACCCAGTCGCCCGGATGGGGATCGCAGTTTCTGAAAGAGAACCAATAGGTCCTGGGATTGTACCTGAACCTAATTGGAACTACCGTCTTTGGCATAAAGAACCTTCCTGATTTCGAAAAGCATCGTCTCGACGACGAGCTGTGGTGTCACATTGCAGGCTATGCGGGCACTTGCCCTGTCTATTGCCGCTTCCGCACGGGTGAAGTCTTCCACCTTCATCTGCCTGCCAGTTTTCTCTATAGTGTAATGGCAATCGCCGTTGACAATCAGATTATCGCATCCAATTATCACAGCCGCACAATCACGCAACCACGAGCGGATGACCGCAAACGATTCCATCAACCCATCGCGCACGCTGCTCTTGAGACTTCGGTCCTGCATCTTCTTGAGGTATCCGAGCGAGGCCTTCGACATGAAATCCTCGTTGCTCTTGCGCACGGCCTCGTACTTGGCCTTCACCTCTGCCTGAGATGCATCCGTGGCGTCGATTATCGATTTCGCGCAGTCGATGACGTCGGCGCCATCAGCATCTGACAGCCTCTCCATCACGTCTATCGTCACGAGCCTCAGGTTCTTTCTCGATGGGGAGACGAGGAACTCGCATGCCTTCTTCGTGGATCCTCCCACGGTTGCGAGCGCGATCTTGGCGTCTTGCTCGCTCGCACCAGACATCCTGCAGACAAGACCGATAGACTCCGCATCGGGGAGCCTGCGGAACACCAGCGTCTGGCATCTCGACACCAGCGTCTGCAGAACACTGTCACGAGTCCTGGACATCAGGATGAACGAAGTGTCCTCCGGTGGCTCCTCGAGGGTCTTGAGAAAGGCATTCGCGGCCTGTTCTCTCAGGAGGTCTGCCCTGGTTATGATGTAGACCTTGTGGTTTGCCCTAATAGGGGCGAGGGTGGTGTCTTTGATAACCTCCCTGATCTGCTCGGTCAGGTACGAGCCCACGCCCTCGGGCTCCACCCAATGCACATCGGGATGGGTGCGGCGCGAGATCCTGCGGCAGGTATCGCATTCGCCGCAACCTCCAACAGGGCACAGCCTTGCCTTCGCAAGCGCCATGGCCGTCTCGGTCTTGCCCGATCCAACCGGGCCCACGAACAGGTAGGCATGGGAGAACCTGTCCTCACGCTGTGCCTCTGCGAGGAAGCGGGAAACCTGCGACTGGCCGACGATCGACTCGAAGGGATTGTGGACCTCGGCCTTGGATTTCTGGACCGCGCTCATCCTACCTGCCCCCTCCCGCTGGATCTGATGCCCCGCCGTTCTGGGAATTGGCGTCGCCGGATTCGACAGATTCTGCTGTGGCAGCAGCTTCGGACCCCGTGGATGCAGAGCCATGGACATCCTCGGCGAAGAGATCTTCTACCTCTGCCCACACCCGGCGCTCCGTCTCGTCGATATCATCCGCTACGGCCACCGCCCTCACCCTGTCTGGGTCATGAGCCGCTATCGAGCGAAACGCTGCATGCACTTTGTCGTGGAACTCCTCAGGCTCCGACTCGAGCCTGTCGGCACCGCCGCAGGACCTTGCGAGCTCTAGGGAAACCGAGGTGTTCCTCTCGAGGAGAATCGTCCTATCCGGCACGAGGTCCCCGCAGGCAACCTTGTTGGCCGCCCTCACGATATTGCGGCCAAGACCCCTGGCATATCCCTGATATGCCATCGTCGAATCAGTGAACCTGTCGCAGAGCACGACCTTCCCGGACTCAACTGCCGGGATGACGGTCTGGTTGACCATCTGGGCACGCGATGCCTCGTAAAGCAGGAGTTCGCATATGGGATCGATATCGCAATTGTCCATATCGAGAAGGATCTGCCTCACCTGTTCGCCGATATGCGTCGATCCCGGCTCCCGGAGAAGCACGACCTCTCGGCCGAGGCCCTCGAGCCTCTCCGCAAGTCTGGAAATCTGCGTGGACTTTCCAACGCCCTCTCCACCTTCGAAGGTGATGAAGCAGCCTCTCATGCAGCTCACCTTCCTCCGGCAACGTCTTCGAATATATCGTTGCCAAGGGAGTCTATGGCGACGAACGCCGGGAAGTCCTTGAGCTCGAGCTTCCTCAGAGCCTCGGCGCCCAGGTCTTCCCATGCAACTGTCTCTGCAGAGATCACATGGGTTGCCAATAGCGCGGCAACTCCCCCTACTGCCGTGAGATGAACCGTCCCGAATTTCTTGCAGGCCTCGCGGACCTCTTCGGACCTCGAGCCCTTGCCGAGCGTCAACGTGATTCCCGCCTCGTACAGGGCAGGCGAAGCGAAATCCATTCTCGAGGCCGTGGTGGGTCCAACCGACCCGAGCGGACGTCCTGCCGCTGCCGGAGTCGGACCAGCGTAGAAAAGGGCCTGACCGGCGAATCCGAACGGGAGCTCACCGTTCTCATCCAGATACTCCAATGCGCGGGCATGACCGGCATCCCTCATCGTGTAAATCGTTCCATCTAGCACAACAGGATCTCCGGCTCTTAGATCGGAGAGCTGGGAAACATCTGCCGGAAGCACTATCCTCTTGACCTCTTGCATCATCTGCCGCCCCCAACGAGTTCCATGCTCGCGGAGCGCATCGCGCAGCAACCCATGTTTATCGCCAGGGGGAGCGCTGCGATATGGCACGGCGCGGTCTTGACGTTGACCGCTACCGCCGTGGTGTCTCCACCAAGACCCGCAGGTCCCATTCCAGTTGCATTCACAGCCTCGAGAAGATCGACTTCGAGCTCGGCCACTCTAGGGTCTGCATTGTGGGATCCCACAGGCCTGAGCAGGGCCTTCTTCGCCAGGCCCCCGACCTTGTCGAAAGTCGCCCCGACCCCAATTCCAATCAGGAGCGGGGGACACGCACTCGATGCCTTCTCGCGCACGCACTTGACCACTTGGTCCTTGATCCCATCGTAACCAGCGCCCGGTGGGAGCATGACGACCCTTGAAGCGTTGTCAGAGCCACCGCCCTTGAGCATGACGTGGAGCGTGGCGCCCTTTCCCGGCCTGAAGCCAATCTCAGTGAATGCGGGGGTGTTGTCTCCGGTGTTGGTTCTGTCCACGAGAGCATCTCGCAGGAGGCTCATCCGGAGCCTTGCCGACTCATATGCCCTTGCAACAGCGCCATCCACCTCGGAGAAGATGTCCCCCGGGACGCTCATCTGGTCGCCCACCTCGAGATACACCCACACGGTTCCAGTGTCCTGGCAAAGGGGCACCGAGTCCCTCCTGGCAATCTCGTCGTTTTTGATGATCATGTCGAGAACCTGCTTGGCTCTCTCAGAGCTCTCGATAGAGCGGGCATCCTTGATGGCAGACAGAACGTCTGGGCGCATCGATGTTGCGATGGCGGGAATTGCCCTCTCCACCGCATCTGCCACCCCTTTGGCAGTTAAAGATTCGAATGTGCTCGGCGCAGCCTGCATGAATGCCACCAGCTCGGAAATTCCCTAAAGCGCTGCTATCGATTCGGAGATGCTCTTCGCAGAAGATGCGAGGGCAGCGGAATCCTCGGCATCGAGCCCGAGGTCGACAATCGACTCGATTCCGGACCTTCCCAGCTTCACTGGAACGCACATGCAGATTCCGTTTACCCCATACTCGCCCTCGAGGTACGCACAGACGCTCATCGTCTTGTGGGAGTCGGTGAGGATTGCCTCCACCATCGTGGCGATTGATGCTCCGGGCGCGTAGAAGGCAGACCCGGTCTTGAGGAAGTTGACGACCTCGGCGCCACCGTTGACGGTGCGCTCGCAGACCTCTGCGACCTTTTCGGGAGAGAGGATCTCGGTGATGGGCTTCCCCTTCACCGTTGAATGCTTTGCCAACGGGACCATTCCCTTGCCATGTGCTCCCACGACAATCGCCTCCACGTCGTTGATGTCGCAACCGGTGGCCTGCTGGATTGCATAGGCGAACCTGGAGGAGTCGAGCACACCTCCCATGCCGAAAAGCCTGTTCTTGGGAAGCCCCGACTTCTTGAGAGCCAGATAGGTCATGACGTCAAGAGGGTTGGTGACGCAGATCACGATTGCCTCGGGCGAGGTGGCCTTCACCTGGTCGATGACGGAGGACATGATCTTGGAGTTGGTGCCGAGAAGGTCTTCCCTCGTCATTCCGGGCTTCCTGGGAACGCCTGCGGTGATCACGACGATGTCGCTTCCCGCGGTATCCGCGTAATCGTTGGTTCCCGATACGACAGGACCGAACTTCGCGATGGAGCGCATGTGCATCATGTCCAGCGCCTTGCCCTGCGGGATGCCATCGACAACGTCCACCATGACCACATCGGCAACGTTGTTGAGCAGCAACAGCTCAGCTGCGGTTGCGCCGACGTTTCCCGCACCCACGATAGTGACTTTCGGATAAGACATGAAAAACACCCTCCATCGAATAAGGTTTTTATGGGATATGGCACAAATCGTCCCACACATTGGGAACAGATTCCAATGTTAAGGTATCAGAGCCGGTAGGGGTGTTGATTTGAGACATCAGACCCGGCCGGCGGGGCGTTGATTTGTTTGGATACCGTTGACGGATATGCCGGCGCTAGCTCTTGGACGAAGAGGCCCTTGACGAGGCCCTTCGGCTCGTGCTCTTTCTGGAGCCCCTCTTGGACCCAGAGCGGCCATTGGTTTTCTTCTCGTCCTTCTCCCTGCCCGGGCAATCGAGGTTGGGGCAGATCTTCCAGGGACCGCGATTCGTGACGATCACCACCAGCGGTGCGCCGCAATGCTCGCAGTATTCCCCCGTGGCCTCGATCTTCCCCTGCCTCGGCAGCGGATAGCTCACATGGCATTCGTCGTAGTTCTGGCACCTTATGAAGCGCTTGAGCGTCTTGGGGTTCTTCTGAGCGATGAGGTGGGAGACCTTGCCCATCTCCGCGCACTTCTTGCACTCCCCCACATCGACGCTAGGCTCGTAGTTGGATTTGCAGTTGGGGTCGATGCAGATGATCTGCGGCTTCGACCTGAATGCCTGCACCTGTATCTGCGGGCTTCCGCAGATCGGGCAGACCTCTTCCACCGGGCGGAGCCTCCCATCTGGCACCGGATACGTCACGTCGCACTCGGGCCATGCAGAGCAGCCGATGAACCTCGACTTGGTCTTCGCGGAGTTCTTGAGCAGCAGGTCATGCCCGCACTTGGGACACACCCCTACCTTGGCATCAGCCTGCACTGCATCGGCGAGGGCGTCCCCAACCTCCTCCTTCTTGGGGATGAGGACCTCGATGACGTCGTCCAGGAGATCCCTGGAATGGCCAACCACGCCGTCGAGAGATTTCTGGCCCTCGGCGATCTCGCTCATCTCCTCTTCCAGCTCTGAGGTCATGTTCGGCGAGACGATCCTCGGCGCGAACTGCCCGAGAGCGTCTATCACCGCCATTCCAAGCTGGGTGGGCTCGATTGGGTTTCCCTGTATGTACTTGACCTCCTGCAACCTGTCTATTATCGAGGCGCGGGTGGATTTCGTCCCCAGACCCAGCCTCTCCATCTCCTGCACGAGCCTGCCCTGGGTGTATCTCGCCGGGGGCTCGGTTTGCTTCTTCTCGAGCGAAGGGTCTGAAAATTCGAGCACATCACCTGAGGTGATAATCGGCAGCTCGTCTTCCTTCTTCGATCCATACGGGTAGATCTCTCGGAATCCCGGGTCGACGACGCTGTCCCCATGTGCGACGAATTCCTCGCCATTGACGTCGAGAGAGACCTTAGTTGCCTCGATCTGCGCCGGGTCTGACAGGGTGGCCATGAACCTCCTCGCGATGAGGTTGTAGAGCTTCCACTCCTCGGCACTCAGCTTTTCCTTAGATGCGAGGCCAGTGGGATGAATTGGCGGATGGTCGGTGGTCTGGGTCTTGCCCCTCGTTGCCGTGAGCTTTCCCTTGGAGAGAAGCTTGTTGGCATAGGGGGCATATGCCGGATTCCCAGCCAGCATTCTCAGGTTATCTGCAAGGTTTATCGAGCTGGGATAGACAGTGTTGTCGACCCTCGGGTAGGAAATGTACCCGCCCATGTAGAGGGACTCGGCAATCCTCATCACCCTACCGGGGGTAAGCCCTATGGAAGAGGCCGTGGTCTGAAGCGATGTCGTGTTGAACGGGGCGGGGGGCAAGACCTTGCGCATCTTCCTGTCCACAGACGAGACCGTTGCCTTGTCAGCACTCTCTACCTTCGAAAACGCCGCCTTTGCCGCTGCCTCATCCTCGAACCTGCCGACCTTGTGTGTGACCTGGAAGGTCTCAGAATTGGAATCGGTGCATTTCCCCTTGATTACCCAGTAGTCGGTGGGAACGAAAGCGAGGCGCTCCCTCTCGCGCTCAACGATTATCGCGAGAGTCGGGGTCTGCACGCGCCCGGCTGACCTCACGGTTCCGAATCCCCCGAACTTTGCCATGGTGAGGTACCTTGTGAGAACTGCGCCCCAGACCAAGTCGATGACCCTGCGGGAATCTCCGGCCTCGGCCAGGTTGTGGTCGAGCTCCACGAGGTTGTCGAATGCCCTTGTGATCTCTCCCTTTGTGAGCGCTGAGTACCTTGCCCTGAAAATCGGCACATCCGTGGTGACCTCGTTGATCATCAGCAGGGCGTCCGCACCGATAAGCTCTCCCTCCCGGTCGAAGTCCGTTGCGATGATTATCTCGCTCGCCTTCTTGGCGAGGTTCTTGAGCGAACGGATGATGTCCTTCTCGGCTGGGGTCTTGACCACTGGTGCATAAACGAGATAGGGAAGCACCGGCACCTTCCAGTCCTTCAGAATCACCCCGTTCTCGTAAAACGGCCTGCGCTTCTTGAACGGGGGCTTTTCGAGCTTGTCCGGAATGTCAGTGGCCGGAATCTTGTTGTCATCCGCATCGATTCCAACCCAACCTTCCTTCTTGCTGTACTCGAGCCTGCTGACGAAGTCGAGTCCCAGGATGTGGCCTCTCAATCCGATGGTGACCCATTCCTCGCCATCGTGGGTGAATCTGTAGACCTGAGTGTTGTAGACCTTGTCTGTTTTTGGCTTGGTATCTGCCATCAGCTCGGAGATTTTCTGAGCTGCATTGTTCTTCTCGGTAACGACGAGTATCAAAACTTGCTCCTAAACGCTTTATTCTGAGGTATCAGCCATGATGTTCACAGCCTCGCCAGCTCCGCCCTTCAAGCGGGGACCGAAGAGACATGAAGTCCAGAACCTGCGAAAACCAATAAGCCTCCGCGGAACTGAAATCCGCGCTTACGCCGTCTCTGTTGGCCACCCCCATGCTATCCACTTGGCGCCCGATTATCTGGAATGCAACCGGAAAGCATTTGGGTTTTCATGCCAACCCGTCATGGCCCTCGAAAAGGGACAGTATCACTATCATGCCGTTCTCGCCAAGATGGAAATCGGTTGGAAAGACTAGATTTCCAATATTTTATGCAAACGAAATGCAAACTAGACTAGAGCACCGCCAAAATCAAGTTGCCCGATTGCGTGGCCACCGTCATGTTGGTGTGCTGCCGTATTCTCAGGGTGAAATCTTCATTGAGAACCTAAAATCCAGAACCAAAAATCCGCTTGGAAAAGCATAGGCGAACTTGCATTAGGATATACCAAATCAAATCTGAACAGATTTCAACCCAGATTCAAACGGTGAACGCAATGTAGAGCGCAATGGGAAAAGGTCCGCGCAAATGAATCGGAATCAGACCAGTGCGAAACAGGTCCGAACTAATCGTCCGGAAGCTCCACTTCGATTTTCTCAACGGTCAATTCCCTGCCGGCGATGATGTTGGTGAAATGGCTTCCACATCTTGGGCATTCCATGTGGTAGATGTCATGTTCGAACTCGAGACCGCAATCTGTGCACTTCGATTTGGCGCTCACGTACTCGACTTCCAATTTCGCCCCCTCGCTCAAGGTCCCCTCGGAAAGGACCTCGAAAGCCAGGTTCAGAGCCTCGTCGATTATTTGGGTGAAGGCACCGATCTTCAAGTCGATTTCCAAAACCCTCGTTGCCCCGGCCTCCGCAGCAGCTTTGTTGACGGTGTAGAGTATGTCGTTCATCGTGCCCATCTCGTGCATGTGCCAACTCGCCTACTTCTCCGCCTTGCTATCCGATTTGCTTTCCGACTCGCTTTCCGCCTTGCTATCAGAGTTGTTCTCAGACTTGCCATCCTGCTTGCGCTTCGACTTGCTATCTGAATTGTTCTCAGACTTGCCATCCGACTTGCGCTTGGATTTCCTCTTCGACCTCTTGCTGATGCCAATAGCAGCTTCGGCCGCCTCGATGTCGAGTCCTTCTTCCGCTGCCTGACGTTCGATTCTCTTGCGAAGCACTAACCTCGCCATTCCGAGCGAGACCTCGTAGAGGCTTATCATGGCGGCAAACAGCATGAGCATTGGAACCGGCGAGGCGTCGGGGGTAATCGTAGCTGCGGCGAACATGATCACTATGTAGATGACCCTCCAGCTCTCACGAAGCTTCTTATAGGGGATGACCTCGAACGCAACAAGATAGAAGACCACGAGGGGGAGCTCAAATGCGATACCGAATGCCAGCTCGAATGTCAGGATCACGTTTATGTAGGTGTCGGCGTCTGGGAACACCGTTGCGAAGTCAGCCGCCTGTCCCAACAACCATCCGAACGCCGGGGAGAGAATGAAGAGATAGCAGAAAACGTTTCCGATGATGAACAGGGCAAGCCCCACGAAGAAGGTGGGGAGAACCCACTTGCGCTCGTTTTTCTTAAGCGCCGGCAGGAAAAACGCCAGAATGTTCCAGATCCAGATCGGCGACGTCACTATTATCGATGCGACGAACGCAACCTTGAACCTCAACGTGAAACCCTGGAGCGGGTCGAGAACGTTGAGCTGGTTGCCACCTACTGTGGGCAGGTACTCCGAAACGGGCTGGATCAAGAAGTCGATGATCTGCGGGGTGAACTCATAGAGCACGATCGTCGCGCCGAAGAGGAAGACGATCACGACGATGATCCTCCGCCTCAGCTCGGCGAAGTGGTCCATCAATGGCATTTTCTTGGGTCCGATGGGCATGGGTATCGGGCGATTTTGGCCCTACTCTCCCCCTTCCCCATTAGACTCAACGGCTAAAGGCCCTCCTGCAGAATCTCTCACTGCCCCGAAAGACGTCTCATCAGAGTTGGCACCAGAGTTGGCACCCGTTTCAACCGAGTGATTCTCATCAGATGCCCCCACCGCGGATTCATCTGAATGTTCTGCCGTCTCAGCGGATTCACCTGAATCCTCTGCCGGCGCCGCAGGTTCATCTGGGTGCTCTGCCGACTCCGCAGAAGAATCCTCTGCCGGCTCCGCAGGTTCATCTGGGTGCTCTGCCGACTCCGCAGAAGAATCCTCAACGGCTCCAGGTTGGTCATCTGCAGATCTAGCGAAATCGCGCTGTTCTTGCAATCTCACCTTTCGCTGCGTGAATGATTCCCTGTCGGAAAGCCTGATGACCTTGGTGCCAGAAGAGGTTGAAGGTGCCGATGTGGGATTGCCATCACCACCAGCACCCGAGGTCTCTGTTGGGTTTAATTCCCCAGCACCTGCTGAGCCTGCAGAACTGACAGCTGCGGTAACTCCAGCCACATCGGAAGCACCAGTTTGCGACACCCCTTTGGAACTTCCGGAATCCACAAACTTGACCTTGGATGCCACTGGAACAGATGACGAATCCCGAGATGCCCCACCAGATTTTGCAGACGCTTCTGCCTCCTGCCTCTCGCGCTCCTTGTCCTTCTTCGACATCGCAAGGAAGGGGTTGTTGATGGTCTCCTCGATCGTGTTTGGGTCAAGTCCCTCCTTCTTGAGGGTGTCGTTGACCTTGTCCTGGGCATCGCGGAACTGCCTCACCGCTTTTCCGACGGTAGTTCCGAGCTTGGGAAGCTTGTCAGGACCCACAATCAGAATGGCGAAGATCAAGATGACGAGTATTTCAGGAAGTCCTAGGTTCAATGGTCCTCCACTACACGCGAACCCACTCTAGTCTAGAGTGGACAGCTGCTGCTCGGCGAAGGACTTTGCGCCCTGGCTGTCATCTTCGTCGAGCGAAATTGCCTTGTTGTAGGCAGTTTTCGCGTTCTCCGTATCGCCATTGTTCTGGTAGACCTGCCCAAGCTTGGCCCAGAGCACAGCATTGTTCGGGTCTTTTTCTGTCTGGGCGACCAGGGCCCCCTGAGCGGAATCCAAATCGCCGAGATAGTAGTAGCAGAAAGCCATGTTTATCACGGCATCTGTGTCGTTTTCAGTTTGCAGGTAGGTGCTGTAGTTCGACAAGGCCTCCTGGAAAAGTTCGTCGGAGCTGTGAGAAGAATCGATGTTCCCATCCAATACATCGGTGGCCCAGTTGTAATAGGTGTCGGCCATATTCAGATAGTTGGTCGGCTCGGAGGAGTCTGCATCGATCAGCGTCTGAATATTGTCGACCTCCGCCTGATACTCATCATCTGCGGATGAAGAGGAATTAAAGCCCATGAGAACCGAGACGCTTGGAACGGCAAATGCCAAGATGAGGAGCACACTGAAGAAAATGGCCGCAATCTTTTTGGTGCGAGCTTGCCTTTCCCTCTTCTTCTCCTCATGATGCTGCTCGGCCTTGGCGTTCTTTGCCTGAACGGCCTTCTGCTCGCTGCTCTTGGGAGCAGGTTTTGCAGTTCTTCTAGCGTGGCTGCTCTTGTTCTTTGGCTGTTGCTTCTTACTGTTAGACAAAACTATTCTCCAAAACGAGACTCTGCGGGTTCCAAGCAGGAGCTAGCTCCTGAGCTTCACGCGCATTTCCTCGACTCGGTCGAAGACCCTCTGCACCTCTACACCGTGCAGGTCCTCTCCTGCATAAACGACCTTCCCGTTGATCATCGTCATGAGGATGTTCTCCTGGTTGGCGGTGTGAACGATTGCAGACGAAGGATCGTGGGTGGGAACCTGATGTGAATTCGATAGGTCGATTGCGATGATGTCGGCGAGCTTCCCAGGCTCGAGCGAACCGACCTTGTCGTCGATCTTCAACGCTCTGGCGCCGTCGAGAGTCGCAAGCCTCAGGACCTGAGAGGTGCGCAAGAACTCCTTCACCCCATGTCCGCTGCTGCTCGCTGCCCTCTGGAGGAGAAGCGCGATCCTCATCTCGTCGATTGGGTCGGTTACATCGGACGCGGCAGGGGAATCAGTGCCGATTCCAACTCTGATTCCCGCCTGGAGGAACCTCAGGATAGGGGCCCTTCCCATACCGAGCTTGGAGTTGCACCTCGGGAAAACCGAAATGGCAACGTCATGGCTCGCGAGCGTCTCGATATCTCGATCGTCAACGTGCGTGCAATGGATTGCAAGCACATTGGGAACGTCGAGCAACTTCCAGTTGAGGATGTACTGCACGGGGCTCACACCCGTGGCAAGCCAGCTGGGCTGGTGTGCCTCGAAGTTCCTGTCAGCGGGATCCTCGTAGAGAGAGAACACGGGCTTGCCCATCTTGACGAAGTCGTACTCCTCCTGGCTGGAGGCGAGGTGTATTGCAAGCGGAGTGCCATCGGACGCATAATCCGCAAGCTCCTTGAAGACTTCCGGATGGCAGGTGTAAAGCGAATACGGGGCAATTCCGATTTCAATCATCTCGGGGTCTGCATCGGCACGCCAACTGTCTATGTCGCGGTATGCAGACTGCAGCACATATGGGATCTCGGCCCTCTCATTGGTGCCGACCTCCCTGTAGATGATTCCTCGCAGTCCCATCTCCTTGGCAGCATGGAAGGAAGCTCCAGTGGAGGTGACATCGGAGATCGTGGTGATTCCCGACCTCACAGCCTCGATTGCGCCTAAGAGCGCAGAGTCGAGCCAATCACGGTAGGTGAACCTCTGGGCCTTCTTGGTGAGCTGCATCTTCCACGCAGCATAGGGGACATCGTAGAGAAGACCCCTCAAGGCCGAATACTCCAAATGGGTGTGGGTGTCGACGAATCCCGGCATCAGAGCGGCAATGCCGAAATCCTTGAACTCCTCGTCGGGGTATTTTGCCCTCAACGTGTTCGCATCTCCCAAATCCACGATCTGGTTTCCGCGAACTAGGATTGCGCCATTCTCAATATGAGGAGACGAAACTGGGATAACGTACCTTGCAAAGAGAAGCACGGTTTATCTCCTTTCGTCGAATCTGGTAATACTGACCATGTCAATTTAATAACTATATCTCCAAGCCAGCAAAAGATTCAGAGAAAACGCGCATCAGAGCCGCGAAGGAACGTGCCTTCGGACTTTTTCGGCTATCCTCTTCAGGACATCCGGGGAGTTGTTCACAAGATGGATGTGCGCCGCTCTTCGCATGTGCATGTTCAGTGCGAGAAAATCTCCCCTGGCCTGCGAGGATGCGAGGTATGCGAGGCCGAACGACTCGCCGGGAATCTGAATGTCATCCTCCTCCTCGGAGGACAAGATCAAGAACACTCCCCTGTTCTTGCCTCCCTTTTGATACTGGCCAATCGAGTGGAGATACCTGGGGCCCATCTCAAGACATGCCGGGCATCCGCTGATCTTTGCAACATCGTGCCTCATGGACTCTAGAATCTGGTGCCTCTCCTCGTCTACCGGGAGAAACGCGTTCAGTGAGAAGTAATCGCCCTTTTTCATCGATGAGAACAGGACGCCCAAGATGTCGTCTAGATCTCGAGGCTGCTGGCCGGGTTTGATCAGTATCTCGGAGACCTCGTATCCCTCTACCATCTCACCTCGAGTGAACACCATGTAGTCCCCCGCGTCGACTCCCTTGCCATGATCTCCCGATAATATCTTGCGGACCTCTATCTTCGTGGACTCAACATCCGGCTGGTCAAATGGATTTAATTCTAGAAGTGCAGATGCCATCGATATTGCATACTCCCAGACCACGAAATGCCTGGCAGCGTCTTCAGGCGAATCGATGGTCATCTCTATGATCGGGATGTAATCGATTATGGAAGCGACGCTCTTCTCGCCATTCTGGGTCGTTCCGTCGGGCCAGGTGCGGTCCCGATCGCACTCCATCGTGTATGCAATCGCGAACCTGTCGCTGTTATGTGTTTGGAGAAGCGAGACATCTGACTCGGTGTTTGGGAGAATCCCCCAGCCATCCTTGCCGGTAGATTCTGCGATGAGCTGTTCAAGCCACATTCCAAGGGCTGCGCAGGACTCGCTGAAGTTGAACGAGAGCTTGTCGCGGCCCCTAAGAACAGACTCCTTGAGGTAGCTCGCCAACCTCAGCGCTGGATTCTCCATGCTGTCGAGCGAGCATTTGCGCTCCGCCTCGGCGCAATAGTCGACGAGAGCGCAGACATCCATTCCCATCAGCGCAAAGGGAACAAGCCCGAAAACAGAGAGTGCGGAAAAGCGGCCTCCAACCGTTGGCTCTCCTGGGAAAACCGCCGCAAATCCATCCTGCAAGGCAGTTTTTTCCAGCTGGCTGCCAGGATCCGTGATGGCCACGAACCTCTTCCCCGCCTTCTCGGGTCCAAGTGCTTTCACGAACTCTTCCCATATGCATTTGAACATCATCGTGGGCTCGATCGTGGTGCCAGATTTAGAGGAGACCACGACAATAGTCCTGGCTGGGTTAATGGAATCTAGCACGCTGCGCACGAACTCTGGGGAAAGGCAATCCATCGTGTGGAAGCCGATATCCAGCCTGCCAACGTTGTCTAGAAGTGATGCCATCGTCATAGAGGCTTGAGTGGAACCACCCTGTCCGATGATCAGGACATCTTCCAAACCTGCCCCGCGCTCAGCCTCGGCGAACTCCATGACCTTCCTGGGATCGTAAGGAGGCTTTGTGCACAGCGTTGTCCATCCGGTGAAACGCTTGGCAAAATCCTCTGCTTCCTCGGAGAATCCGAAAAGGGTGGCATCCCCAGAGGCGAGCCTGGACGCTGCTTTTATATCAATGAGCTTCTGAGCTATTGCACTTTGAGGAATGGAAATGGAATCGTATGACATTTTTCTCACTTATCTTGCCAAGTTATGCGAAACGGGCCGGACAAGTTTCCCTGCCCGGCCCGTTAAGGATTTCGGAATCTTACTCGCCCTCGCCCTCGGCAGGCTCGTCAGCAGGCTTGGCCTCATCGGCAGCAGCGTCTGCTTCATCGGAAGCCTCCTCGGCTGGAGCCTCCTCTTCCTCAGGAGTCTCCTCGGTCTCGGCTTTATCCTCTGCGGGAGCCTCCTCGGTTTCTTCCTCGGAAGCCTCCTCAGCGGGCGCCTCCTCGGTCTCAGCCTCGGCATTGTCCTCGGCGGGAGCCTCCTCGGCTTCTGCCTCGTCAGCCTCCTCGGCTGGAGTCTCCTCTTCCTCAGCTGCAGCCTCGGCTTCGGTCTCGGTCTCGGCAGCTGCATCCTCTGCAGCCTCCTCGGTGGGAGCCGATTCAGCTTCGGACATGGCCTCAACTGCCTCGTCAGCCTCATCGTCATCGAACTGGAACTTGGCGTTGAGCTCCTCGGCGGCAGCCTTCTCGGCAGCCTTTCCGCGTAACGGCTTCTCCTCCTTGGCCTTCTCCTTCTCTTTCTCTTCCTTCTTGGAAGCAGAAGTCTTGGCGCCAGTGGGATTGACCACGGACTCGGTGACGAGTTCCATGATCACCATCGGGGCGTTGTCACCCTTGCGGTTGCCGAGCTTGTAGATTCTGGTATACCCGCCATTGCGATCGGCGAACATGCCCTGATCGACCTTCTCGAAAACCTCGCGAACGATTTCCTTGTCTCCAACGGCCGCAATTGCAAGTCGACGGGAATGGATGTCTCCGCGCTTGGCCCAAGTGATCACCCTGTCAACATCTCCGCGAATCTCCTTGGCACGCGGGAGGGTGGTCTTGATACGGTCGTTGGCAAGTAGAGCTGCGGTCAGGCTCTTCTTCATTGCCTTGGTGTGAGCCGGGCTAGTCCCCAGCTTACGGCCCTTTTTACGATGTCTCATTGTGCTAATCTCCTACGGTTATTGCTTGAGGCTGAGCCCCATCGCCTGAAGCTTGTCCTTGACTTCCTCGATGGATTTCGCCCCGAAGTTGCGGATGTTGAGAAGGTCGTTCTCGGAATAATCGACGAGCTGGCGCACCGTGTGAATGCCTGCACGCTTGAGGCAGTTGTACGAGCGCACGGAGAGGTCGAGGTCCTCGACCTGCTTCTCCAGCTCGAAGTTCTTGGATGGACCCTCGGCGGCAAAGATCGATTCCTGAGCAACCGGCTCTGAACCCTCCTGAAGTGCAAGGAAGGCCTCCATGTGCTGGGTGATGATCACAGCTGCGTTGCAAACAGCCTGGGTCGGGGTGATCGCACCGTTGGTCTCGACCTCGAGGACCAGACGATCGTAGTCGGTCCTCTGCCCACGACGGGTGTTCTCAACCTCCATAGCGCAACGGCGAATCGGCGAGAAGAGGGAATCGGTATGGATGATTCCAATCGGGTCCTCCGGACGCTTGTTGCGGTCGGCGGAAACATAGCCCCTGCCAACTCCGATTCGAAGCGTCATCTCGAGCGAGCCGCCCTCGGCCACGGTGGCGATGACATGCTCCGGATTGATGAGGTTGAACTCGGCCGGAAGCTGAATGTCTGCACCGGTGACCACGCATGGGCCCTTTGCAGAGATAGTGGCTATGACCTCGTCCGCAGTCTCCATGGGCTGGAACAGCAGACCCTTGACGTTGAGAACTATATCCGTGACGTCCTCGACGACGCCGGGAGCCGTCGTGAACTCATGCTGCACTCCCTCGATCTGGATAGCAGTGACTGCTGCACCAGTGAGCGAGGAGAGAAGGACGCGGCGCATGCTGTTCCCAAGCGTGGAGCCATAGCCGCGCTCGAGAGGCTCGACGATGAAGCGCGCGAGCGTATCGCTTACAGATTCCACCGTTACCTGCGGTCGAATGAATTCTGACATTAAGCAGTGCCTCCTCTATCAGATCGTTATTTCGAGTAGAGCTCGACGATGAGCTGCTCGCGGATGTCGAGGTCGATCTGATCGCGAGTCGGGAGCGACAGAACCGAGCCCGTTAGCTTCTCGATGTCAACCTCGAGCCATCCCGGAACCTCGGTGCGCTCGTTGCTGACGAGGGAAGACTTGATGACGAGAAGGTCCTTTGCCTTCGGGGCGACTTCGATCTGGTCGCCGGGACGAACCCTGAACGACGGAATCGTGACCCTGCGGCCATTCACGAGGATGTGGCCATGACGGACCTGCTGACGGGCCTCATCGCGCGACTTGGAGAATCCAAGGCGATAGACGACGTTGTCGAGACGGCTCTCGAGAAGACGGAGCAGGTTCTCACCGGTCACGCCCTCTTGACGGTTGGCAATCTCGTAATAGCTGTGGAACTGCTTCTCGAGAAGCCCGTAGATCCTCTTGGTCTTCTGCTTCTCGCGGAGCTGCAGCCTGTACTCTGACTCTTTCGCGCGCTTCTTGCCGGCCTCGCCGGGAGCGTATGGACGACGCTCGAATGCGCATTTGTCGGAGTAGCAACGGCTGCCCTTTAGAAATAGCTTGTTTCCTTCACGGCGGCATAACCTGCAATCCGCCCCGGTATAACGTGCCATATTGACTTCACCTTTCTAGGTACTACACGCGGCGGCGCTTGCGTGGGCGGCAGCCGTTGTGCGGAATGGGCGTGCAATCTTGGATGGAGGCAACCTCGAGACCAGCGGCCTGGAGAGTGCGGATTGCAGTCTCCCTGCCCGGGCCCGGGCCCTTGACGAACACGGTGATCTTGCGAACGCCGTGCTCCTGGGCTGTCTTTGCGACAGCCTCTGCGGCCATCTGCGCTGCAAACGGGGTGGACTTACGAGAGCCCTTGAAACCCACGGTACCAGCGGATTGCCATGCGATCACATTGCCCTTGGTGTCGGTAATCGACACGATGGTGTTGTTGAAAGTGGACTTGATGTGCGCCTGTCCGACGGCGATATTCTTGCGCTCGGAGCGCCTGATCCTGGTGTGAGCGTTGTTCTTCTTCTGTGGCATCTCTACTTCTTCTTTCCGCCGATTTGCTTACGAGGTCCCTTGCGGGTGCGGGCATTGGTGTGGGTGCGCTGGCCGCGAACGGGAAGTCCCCTGCGGTGGCGCAGTCCGCGATAGCACCCGATCTCCATGAGCCTCTTGATGTTCTGGGAGGTCTCACGGCGAAGGTCGCCCTCGACGGTTAGGTTAGCGTCGATGTAATCCCTGATGGCCACGATCTCATCCTCGGTGAGGTCTCGGCACCTGGTGTCTGGGTTGACGCCGGTTGCTGCGAGAATCTTCTTGGAGGTGGACAGGCCGATTCCGTAGATGTAGGTCAAACCAATTTCGACTCGCTTGTCACGAGGCAAGTCGACTCCGACTATACGGGCCAATTCGAACTCCTTCCTTAGCCCTGACGCTGCTTATGACGGGGATTCTCGCAGATCACGAGAACCTTCCCATGGCGTCGGACGATCTTGCACTTGTCACACATCTTCTTTACAGAAGGGCGTACTTTCATTTCTCGTTTCCTTTCGGATACTTGCACAAATCTATATAAACGCCGCAGCCGCAGGCGCTAATTTTCAATGGCCTTGAAACCTTGCCACTATTTGAAACGGTAGGTGATTCTCCCACGGGAGAGGTCATAGGGGGATAGCTCCACAGTGACCCTGTCACCGGGGAGGATACGGATGTAGTGCATCCTCATCTTGCCGGAGATATGGGCTAGAACGACATGTCCGTTCTCAAGCTCCACACGAAACATTGCATTGGGCAGCGGTTCGATAACCGTTCCCTCGAGCTCTATTGCGTCTCCCTTACTCAAATTGCATTCCCCTATTCGGATACAAATAACGGCAGTGGTTTATGATAACTCCGCCGGCACGGCAACGGCAATATGCAATCCACGGGCGGAAATGCCGGTTGGATCTGCAAATTTGGATAGTTATTAAAATGGCGTTGGAGTTATCTAGAGACCAAGTAGATTTTGTCCTCTGGAATCCTGATCCAAAGCACCTCATCCCTGACCGGGAGACTGTCTTCGGCGACTGAAAGCTTGTCGACTTTCCAGTAGAGGTGTTGATGGAGATAGGCCATCTCGTTCGCATCTTCATCGAAGACCCCGGATTTCGCGAGCTTGGAATCCTCGAACCCCAAGAGCACGGTTCTCTCGAACCTGGAGTCGCTGACCCTGTCGCATCTGACCCTGAAGCAGTTCTCGCCTGGGCCATCGACGCGCTCCAGGAAGAACTCCCTGGTCCCCATCATCTTCACATCTCGAGGTACGGACTTCTCGGTTGCAACACTCACTCCACATTCCGGAAGATATACATGGTGGTCGTCCACGCGTTCC